>JAUIID010000169.1 GCA_030431615.1 Alphaproteobacteria bacterium | reverse complement strand
GCTCGGCGGGTTCGGCTTCGATCCGTTCGTCGCCAGTGCGATGGCCCAGGAGATGGGGCGCTCGGAGAAGCCCCTGAAGGCGGCCTTCTCGAATGCCGGGCTGCAGGCGACCTGGTGCGCCCAGGGCAAGCAGGCGGCCGAGTTCTGGGGCAAGCTCTTCAATGTCGAGGTGACCTGGTTCGACGGCGAGCTGAGCGCCCCGAAGCAGCGTGCCGCCATCGACAACATGGCGACCCAGGACTGGGACTTCGTCGCCATCCAGGCCTTCGGCATCGGCACGCTGACCGATCCGGTCAACAAGATGATCGATCGCGGCATCCCGGTCATCGACATGGACACGCTGATCGCCCCGCTCGAGGAGATCAACGTCCACAGCTTCCTCGCCCCGGACAACGAGTTCATGGGTGCCGCGGTGACCCAGGCGCTCGTCGACGCGATCGGCGGCGAGGGCACCATCACCATGACCCAGGGGGCCCTCGGCCACACGGGGGCGCAGGGTCGCGCACGCGGCTTCTTCTCGGTCATCGAGAAGTATCCGGGCATCGAGGTGCTGGACGAGCAGCCGGCCGACTGGGACGTGACCAAGGCGTCGCGCATCTGGGACAGCCTGCTCACCAAGCACCCGAACATCTCGGCCGCCTTCTTCCACAATGACGACATGGCGCTGGCCGCCTACAACGTCATGCAGGCCCGGGGCCGGACCGACATCCTGATCGGCGGCGTCGATGCCATGCCGCCGGCCGTCGAGGCGGTGCTCGACGGGCGGATGTACGCCACCGTGCGCAACCCCTCCTGCCGCATCCATGGCGGGTCGATCGTTGCCGGTGTGGCGGCGGTGCTGGCCGGGGAGAAGACGGGCGAGGGCATTCCCAAGCACATCATCACCGACGGGCCGGTGGTCACCCAGGCCAACGCGCCCGGCATGCTCTGGATGCAGAAGCACTTCCTCATCTAGGGCCGGAGGTGAGCGACGGTAGCGAGCGTCCGCCGCTCATCGAGCTAAGCGGAATCGGCAAGACGTTCGGGGGCGTCACGGCGCTCTCGAACGTCGATTTCGTGCTGCGCGAGGGGGAGGTGCACGGGCTGGTCGGCGAGAACGGTGCCGGCAAGTCGACGCTGATGAAGATCATCGCCGGCGTGCATACCGATTACGAGGGCACCTATAGGCTCGACGGGCAGCCGATCCAGCTCCGGTCGACGCGTGATGCGCTGGCGGCCGGCATCGGCATGGTGCACCAGGAGCTCTCCATCGTGCCGGAGCTGACGGTTGCCGAGAACGTCTTTCTCGGCAGCCAGCCGGTGAACGGCGCCGGCATCGTCCGCTGGCGGCACATGGCGCGTGCGGCGGGCGAGCATCTGAAACGGCTGGGCATCGAGGTCGACCCGACGATGCGGGCCGGCAACCTCTCGCTCGGCCTGCAGCAGCTGATCGAGATCGGCCGGGTGCTGTTCTCCGGTGCCCGGATCATCATCCTCGACGAGCCGACCTCGGCCCTTTCGCCGCCGGAGGTCGAGCGGCTCTTCCAGGTGATCGGCCGGCTGCGGGGCGAGGGGAAGAGCTTCGTCTTCATCTCGCATTTCCTCGACGACGTGCTGGCGATCTCGGACACGGTCTCGATCTTCAGGAACAGCCGGCACGTGCGGACGGCGCCGGCGGCGGCGTTCGACAAGGCCGGGATCATCGAGCTGATGATCGGCCGCGGCCACGAGGAGCTCGAGGAGAGCTACCTGCACGAGCTCATGCTGCCGGCGGCCTCCACCGCACCCGTCGTGCTGGAGACGCGCGGGCTGACGCTCAGGGGCGCCTTCGCGGATTTCGATCTCACCGTGCACGAGGGCGAGGCCGTGGGCATCTACGGCTTCATGGGCTGCGGCCAGCTCGAGCTGGTCCGGGCACTGGTCGGCAAGCTCCGGCCGGACAGCGGCCAGCTCCTCGTCGCCGGTACCGAGCGGCGTCTGGCCAACACCGCGGCCGGCAAGCGGGCCGGCGTGGCGCTGGTGCCGGAGAGCCGGCGGAGCATGCTCTTCGCCGATTCGCCGATCTACCGGAACGTCTCGATCAGCGTGCTCGAGCGGATCTCGCGCTGGCTGCTCAAGCCTGCGGTCGAGCGACAGATCACGCGCGAGAAGATCCAGGAGCTCAAGATCCGGACAGCGTCGGAGAACGTCGCCCTGCGGACGCTCTCGGGCGGCAACCAGCAGAAGGTAGCGCTCGCCCGCTGGCTCGCCTATCGGCCGAACGTGCTGGTCCTGGCCGAGCCGACGCGCGGCATGGATGTCGGTGCCAAGGACGACGTCGTGAAGATCGTCCGGGCGCTGAAGGAGCAGCGGATGGGGGTGGTGGTCGTCTCGACCGAGCCCGAGACGGTGCTGTCGCTGGCCGACCGCATACTGGTCATGCGGCGCGGCCGGATCACCCGCGAATTTGCCGGCGAGACCGTCGGCAAGGATCAACTGCTGGCGGCCGCCTGACGCGTCGGAGCCGGACGACTTGGAGAGCGACGGGGCATGAGAACCTGGGTGTTGCGGCGACTGACGGCGATTGCGCCCCTGATCACGCTGTTCTTCCTCGTGGCGATCTTCGCCTCGGCGAGCCCGTCCTTCTCCACCGTCGACAACGCCGCCAACATCCTCAGGCAGGTGTCGATCACGGCGATCATCGCGACCGGCCTCACCTTCGTGATCCTGACCGCCGAGATCGACCTCTCGGTGGCGAGCGTCGCCAATGCCGTGGGCATCCTCGTGGCGTTCTTCACCGTGCAGGAAGCCTATGTGAACATCGCCAACGTGCCCTTGCCGGGCGCGTTCGCCATTCTCTTCGCGGTGCTGGCGGCGCTGGCGCTGGGCGGGGTGACGGCCTTCGGCGTCGTCATCATCGGCATCCCCTCCTTCATCATGACGCTCGCCATGCTGCAGATCGGGGCGGGCATCTCGGCCATGCTGGTGCGCGGCCAGATCGCCTACAACGTGCCGGCGGTGGTGAAGACACTGGGGTCCGGCACGATCTTCGGGGCACCCTGGATCGTGATCATCGCGATCCTCTTCCTCGCCGTCGGCCACTTCGTCCTGACCTACACGCGCTTCGGCCGCTACGTTTACATGGTCGGCGGCAACCGTGAGGCGGCGGAGTATGCGGGCGTCAACGTCAAGCTGATCGTCGCGGCGGTAATGATCATCGGCGCCTTCTGCTCGGGCGTCGGCGGCATGCTGGGCGTGGCCTATTACGGCAGCGCCCAGCAGAACCAGTTCGACGACTTCCTGCTGGATTCCATCGCCGCCGTCGTGGTGGGCGGCACCAGCCTCTTCGGCGGCAAGGGCGGGATTCCGAACACCATCATCGGGCTCTTCGTGCTGGGCGTGCTCAACAACGGCCTCGACCATGTCGACATCGACAGCTTCCTGAAGATCCTGATCCGTGGCCTGATCCTGCTGCTGGCACTGGTGATCAACGTCTACGCGCAGAAGATCCGGGCCGACTGAGACCCTACTCGTCGGGTGCCTCGGCCGCGGCCTTCTTCGCGTCGGCCAAAAGCTGGCCGCAGGGTGCATCCTCGGCGAGGCCGAGATCGAAGAACGGGACGAGCGCGGCGATCGGGGCCAGAAGCCAGCCGAGGGTGTTGTCCTCGATGTCGCCAGGTGCCGGGGCGACCGTCGGCGAGCGCCAGTCGCCTTCGACCTGCAGCGGCTGGTTGCCACTGAGCAGGCTCGCGTCCTTGGGGTGCGATTCGACCAGGAGGTCGAGGGTCTCGTTGCCAAGGTCGATGCTGCCGACCGCGGTCAGGACCGAGTCCGCCGTGTCGACGAGGATGGGATGGGTCGTGGCGACGCCGTCTTCGACCTCCAGGTTGACGACGGCGCAGCGGATCGGCACCTGCTCCTCCGTATCGTCCGTGGCGAACAGGATCAGCCCCTCCATGAGATCGAGGCCGATGGCCTCGACGATCAGCGCATCGAGCGAGCCCTCCGACATGACGAGCCCGGCGCGGCCATTGCTGGAGCCGAGGAGCTCGGCGAGGGAGAGGCCCCAGCCCTCGAGGCGGATGCGGCCATCGACCAGCCCCGCCGCCTCGTTCGCCTGGCCGAGCTTGGCCAGGATGTCGCGCAAGGTGAGATTGTCGAGGCGCAGGTCGACCTCGGCGTAGGGCGGCCGCTGGGTGGTGTCGAAGGAGAAGTAGAGAACGAGCCCGCCATCGGCGAGGCCGGTATCGAGCGGGTCGATGGTGAGCCAGCCGCCCTGGATGGAAAGATTTAGGTCGAGCCGGTCGATCGGCAGGAGATCGGAGCGGACCTCGGCGGCGGTAAGCTGGACGTCGAGATCGAGGTTCTGCCAGCGGGCCGGGTCGATCTCGACCGCCGGAAGGAAGGTCGGGCGCTGATCCACCTCCGCCGCCGCCTGGGCCTGGGCAGGGCTCGCCGTCTCCCCCGGCCCGCTCTGGGGCGGCATGCCGAGGAGCGGCAGGAGGTCGTCGAGATCGAGCGACGGGCTTTCGAGGTCGGCCCTGACGCTGATCGGCACCTCGCCGTCGTCGATCTGCAGGCTGCCCGCGATCTCGCTGTCGCCGATGGTGCCGGTGACGTTGTCGAAGGTGAGCACCCGCCCGTCGCGGGTGAGCTCGCCCTTGAGGTCGTAGGGCGGGGTGTCGATCTTCGCGAAGCCGAAGCTGGCGAGGACGGGGCCCGGATTGGGGCCGGCGGCCGCGAAGGAGCCCTGGATGTCGGCGTCGGCACCGAACCGGTCGATCCTTCCGTCGAAATGCAGCACCGTCTCGGCGACGGTGATGCGGGCGTCGACGAGCGCTCCTTCCCCGTCCAGCCTGCCCTCGAGCTCCAGGCCGAAGGCGGGCAAGGTGGGGACGGTCAGGCCCAGCGTGGAGAGGAAGGCGGCGAAGTCCTCGCCGGCCTCGAGGTCGAGGTCGAAGGCACCCGTCGCCGGCTGCATCGAAGCCTCGAGCGAGGTGCTGGCCGCCTCGAGCGTCGCCTGCAGCGGTTCGCCACTGCCGCTTAGCATCGCACTGCGCGAGGGGCCGCTGCCCGTGATCGTGAGCGCCTCGTCGCCGAGCCGGCCGGTGCCGGCAAGCGTCAGGGGCTCGCCCTCGGCCCATTGCCCCTCCAGCTCGTCGAGGACGAGGGAGACCTCGCGGCCCGGGTCACGGTAGTCGATCTGCACGTCGGTGACCTGAAGCCCGCGAATGTCCGGCAGCACGAGCGGGCCGTCCCCGGCTGCCGCCTCGCGGTCCGGCAGCTGCCAGTTCAGCCGGCCCTGGGCGTCGCGCTCGACGACCGCGTCCACGCCTTCGACGGCCACCGAGGGGATGACGACGTCGAGGTTCAGGAGCGGGCGGAGTGCGAGCTCGGCCGAGGCCCGCTCTACCGTTGCAAGCTCCCGGCCCTCGGGATCGGCGATGCGCAGCGGCCCCAGGGCCAGGCGCAGCGCCCCGTCCTGCCAGTCAAGCTCGGGCGCGGCGCCGAGCTCGACCTGATAGCCCGAAGCGGCGCTCGCCCGTTCCTCGATCAGATCGTTGAGCCAGCCCTGCTGCAGCGCCAGCCAGAGCCCGCCGACGGCCAGGACCGGCAGCGCGACGATCACGCCAAGCACCAACAATACCCACCGCAGCACAGGCTCTCCGATCCGCAGGGTTCGGCCGGTACAACCTCTGCACCGCGTCAGGGTTGCTTCAGACCTCCGCCCACATGCGCAGGAGATTGTGGAACGTCTTGGTGATCGTATCGAATTCGGTGGTCTTGCCGTGCTGGTCGAAGAGGCTGCGGCGGGCGGTGTCGAGCTCGTAGAGCAGCTCACGCTGGGCCGGATCGCGGATCATGCTCTGCACCCAGGAGACCGCCACGAGGCGCTGACCGCGGGTGACCTCGGCGACGCGGTGCAGGGCGGACGTGGGGTAGAGGACGAGGGCGCCGGCGGGCAGCTTGATCTCCTGCTCGCCATAGGTGCTCTCGATGACCAGCTCGCCACCGTCGTACTTCTCCGGATCCTCGAGGAAGAGCGTGAAGGACATGTCGGAGCGGATCGGCGGCCGGCCGGACATGACCGCGTTGTCGACATGGCTGCCGTATTCCATGCCGGGCTCGTAGCGTGCCACGAGCGGCGTGCGGACGATCAGCGGCCGGGCAACCATCTCGAACTCGAGGCTGGCGAGCACCGCGTTCAGGATGGTCTGCTGGATCTTCTGGGCCTGCGGGCCCTGCTCGAGCTGGCTGTTCTTCTTGACTGACTGGCCAAACTTGCCGGCGGTGGCTGCACCGTCACCGAAGCGCAGCGAGCGGAGCTCGGAGCGGAGCAGGGCCACAGCCTTGAACTCGAGAATGTCGGGAATGATGGATATCATGGGTGCCGGGTTCCTGGTTCGGGCCGCTCACCAGAGCGTGTAGCCGCCGTCGATGACCAGGGCCGCACCGGTCATGAAGCGGCTGGCGTCGGAAGCGAGATAGACCGCGAGGGGGCCGAGATCCTCAGGACTGCCCGAGACGCCCATGGGCGTTCGCGCGACGAAGCTCTCGATCACCTCGGGCTTCTCCTTCGCCCAGCGCTGGTTGGCGTCGGTCATGAAGAGGCCCGGGCAGATGGCGTTGACGGTGATGCCATAGGGCGCCCAGTCGGCGGCGACGGTGCGGGTGAACTGGAGGACCGCCGCCTTGGCGGTCTCGTAGTGGCGGCCGCCGATATTCGGCCCGGCGACGAGGGCGTTGATCGAGGCGGTGTTGATGATCCGCCCGCCCTGGCCGCGTTTCAGCATCGAGGCCCCGACGAGGCGGGTGCCGATGAAGGTGCTGGTCAGGTTCAGGTCGATCAGCTCCCGCCAGCGTTCCGTCGACATCTCGGTGAGCGGTGCCGGGTCGCGCCTTCCGCCGACATTGTTGATCAGGATGTCGATGGGCCCGTGCTTCTCCAGCACGCCCTCGATCGCCGCTTCGCAGCTCGCCGGCACGGCGAGGTCGGCCTGGACGGTGTCGACCTGGCGGCCGGTGGCGCGGAGGGCGGTTGCCGCCTCGTCGAGGCTCGCCGCGTCCCGGCCAGAGATGACGAGGTCAGCGCCGGCCTCGGCCAGGGCGGTCGCCATGGCGCGGCCGAGGCCGCGGCTGCCGCCCGTGACCAGGGCCCGCTTGCCGTCGAGGCGGAACCGATCGAGGACGCTCATGACGGTGTCGGCGCGTCCTGGCGGAGCAGCCCCTCGTGCTTCAGCTCGGCCCAGAGATCGGCCGGGATCGGGGTCGTGAAGGTCTTGACGTTCTCCTCGATCTCGGCGGCCGAGCGGGCACCCGGGATGATGCTCGCGACCCGGTCGTGGCCGAGCGGGAACTGCAGCGCCGCGGCCTTGAGCGGCACGCCATGGCGGCCGCAGACGGCCTCGATCCGGCCGACCCGCTCCATGATCTCGGGGGGCGCGTCCTGGTAGTTGTACTTCGCACCCGGCACGGCGCCGGTGGCGAGAATGCCGGAATTGTAGGGGCCGCCGATGAAGAGCGAGACATTCTTCTCCTCGCACCAGGGCAGGAGCTCGTCGAGCGCACCCTGCTCAAGCAGGGTGTAGCGGCCGGCAAGGAGGAAGCAGTCGAAGACGCCGGCCCGGCCGAACTCGAGCATGGCCTGCACCTCGTTGACGCCGGCGCCAATGGCCTTGACCGTGCCGCTGTCGCGGAGCTCGCGCAGCGCCTTGTAGCCGGAGCCCATGAGCTCGTTGAACTTCGCCTTGCGGGCTTCCTCGCTGCCATGCGTCCAGATGTCGATGTCGTGCACCAGGAGCACGTCGATGCGGTGCGTGGCGAGGCGCTGCAGGCTGTCCTCGAAGGAGCGCATCACGCCGTCATAGGTGTAGTCGAAGACGCCCTCGAACGGGTGGTGGTCGACAAAATTGCCGGCCTTGATGCCGAGGGCGGGGTCCTTGGCCTTGAGCACCCGGCCGATCTTGGAGGAGAGGACCCACTCGTCGCGCGGATGCTGGTGCATGAAATGGCCGATGCGGTGCTCGGACATGCCGAGTCCGTAGAGCGGGGCGGTGTCGTAGAAGCGGATGCCGGCAGCCCAGGCGGCCTCCAGCGTGGCCGTGGCGTCCGCGTCGGAACACTTGCGGTAGAGGTTGCCGAGCGGCACCCCGCCGAAACCGTGCGTCGTGACCTCGACCTCCGAGCCGCCAAGCCGGCGGCGCTCGTTCATGTCCATGCTTCCTCCCCGCAAATGGCCCGGCGCCAATAACCTTGCCCGGGCGATCCCCGTCAAGGGCCGCGGGCCGGCCGGGGCACTTCGCTTGCAGGGAGGCAGCATGGGGCCGAAAAAAATGGAGGGCGCCTTGCGCCCTCCCAGTCAATCCGGAGTCGCGAGAGCCCTATTCCTCGCGGAGGCTCCAGATGCCGTCGTTCTCCTCGTAGGTGGGCAGGGCCTCGAGCTCCGACTGGTCCATCGAAACAACCAAGCCGCCGCTGCCTTCGGCCAGGGTGATGTCGTCGATGTCGATCGCCACGCGGCTCTCGCCGAGGCCGAGGAAGCCGCCGATGTCGGCCACCACCATGCTGACCTCGTTGTTCTGGTCGACGATGAGATCGACCACCTCACCGAGCTCCTCGCCCTGGGCGTTGACGATGTCGCGGTCGAGGAAGTCCTCGGCGCTGTAGCCGGCCGGGAAGGTGGCCGTGCCGCTCTCGGCGTTCGCCATGTAGGAGCGATGGGTCGCCGACTCGTCCATGCCGCGGATGACGGCGGTGCTGTCGGTGTTGCCGCTGTGCGGTTGGGGATCGCCATCGGTCGAGGGCGTCTCGGTGGCATCGCCGTCACCGACCGCCGAGTCATCGTCGTCTGCCTCGCTGTCGTCGTCGCCGGTATTGGTGGGGTCTTCACCCGGGACATCGCCGGCATTCGGGTCGGTGCCCGTGCCGGCATTGCTGTCGGTGGCGTTGTCGCCGGTGGTGCCGGTGTCGTTGCCGCCACCGGAACTGTCGGAACCGCTGCCACTGGCCTGCGCCAGGACGATGGTGTTGCCGGGTGCTGCGGTCGTGCCAGCCACGTCACCCGCCGCGAGAGCGGCCCCGGAAAGGGCGGTGGTGGTCAGGAGTGCAAGAGTAGCTGCCATTCGATTGCGCATTGTGAAGCTCCACACAGGTCCATGTGTCCAGTCTCTCACCGGCGGATCCCGGCATGCAGCCAGGGCGATCCGCGGTTGTGATCTGAACGTGCCGGGCGGCCAGCGGGTTCCTGAGGGAGCGCGATTCCTCAGGCTCGACCGCGATCAGCGTCCGGTGGTGAGCTGCCGGCGTTGTGCCAGGGCGATGCCGCCCAGCACGAGGACGAGGGCGGTGGCATGGAAGAGCTGGAAATGCTCGCCCAGGAGGGCGACCGAGAGCAGGGCACCCATGATCGGGATGAGGTTGAGATAGAGGCCGCCGGTATTGCTGCCGAGCACCTCGATGCCGCGGATGAAGAAGGCCTGGGCGAGAATCGAGGGGAAGATGGCGGTGTAGGCGACGACGGTCCAGGCGATGGGGGTTCCGGGCCAGATGAGCGTGCCGCCGACGAATTCGACGGCGACGAGCGGCAGGCTGGCGAGCGAGCCGATGGTGATCAGCGTGGTGACGAAGCTGAGCCAGTGCATCTCGGGCTTTTGTCGCAGCGCCACCGAGTAGCCGGCGTAGATGAAGGTGGCGACGACCATCAGGAGATCGCCCTCGTTGAGGTCGAGCTCGGCGAGGCCGAGGAGATTGCCCCGCCCGGCCGCCACGGCGACGCCGACCAGGGTCAGCGTGTAGCCGGCGAACTGGAGGGGCGTCGCCGCGGTCCGGAAGATCAAAAAGTTCAGGGCGAAGATGAACATCGGCATCCCCGCCTGGATGATCGTGGCGTTGATCGCCGTCGTGCTGGTCAGGGCGTAGTAGAGGAGGCCGTTGAAGACGGTGAAGCCGATCGCACCCATGGCCGTGAGATAGCGGAGATTGGCCCGGATGACGGGCCAGTCGCGGCGGAGCTTCGGCCAGGCGATGGCGAGCAGGATGACGGCGGCGATCGTCCAGCGGAACCAGGAGAGCAGGAAGGGCGAGACCTCGCCCACCGCGAACTTGCCGGCGACGGCATTGCCGCCCCAGAAGAGCGTGGTGAGGACCAGCATGACCCGGGCCTGGGCCGTGGCACTGCCCATCCGCGGCGGCCGATCGTACTAGAGAATGAACTTGGAGAGGTCGGCGCCCTCGATCAGATCGCCCACCTGCCGCCGCACATAGTCGCGGTCGACGGTGACGGTCTCGGCAGCGGTCTGGTCCGATGCCTTGAAGCTGATCTCCTCGACCAGCTTCTCCATCACCGTCTGCAGGCGCCGCGCACCGATGTTCTCGACCCGGCTGTTCATGTCGTGGGCGAGGGTGGCGATCTCGTCGACCGCATCCTCGGCGAAGTCGAGCGTCACCTCCTCGGTGGCGAGGAGCGCCTTGTACTGCTTGACCAGGCTCGCCTCGGGCTCGCGCAGGATGCGGGCGAGGTCGTCGCGGGTGAGGGCGTCGAGCTCGACCCGGATCGGCAGGCGGCCCTGCAGCTCGGGCAGCAGGTCGGAGGGCTTGGTCAGATGGAAGGCGCCGGAGGCGATGAAGAGGATGTGGTCGGTCTTGACGGCACCATGCTTGGTGGTGACGCTGGTCCCCTCGATCAGCGGCAGCAGGTCGCGCTGCACGCCCTCGCGGCTGACGTCGCCGCCGCGGTTCTCGCGGCCGGAGATCTTGTCGATCTCGTCGAGGAAGACGATGCCGTTCTGCTCGACCGCCTCGATCGCCTCGCGCTGGACGCGGTCCTCGTCGAGCAGCTTGTCGCTCTCCTCGGCCATCAGCGCGTCGTAGCTCTCGCCGACCTTGATCTTCTTGCGCTTGGTCCGCTGGCCGAGCGCCTTGCCGAGCATGTCGCCGAGATTGACCATGCCCATCTGCGCGCCGGGCATGCCCGGGATCTCGAAGGCGGGCATGCCGGACGAGGAGTCGCGCAGCTCGAGCTCGATCTCCTTCTCGGCGAGGGAGCCGGTGCGCAGCATGCGGCGGAACTTCTCGCGCGTGTCCGGGCCGGCGCCGGGGCCGACCAGGGCGTCGAGCACGCGCTCCTCGGCATTGGCCTCGGCCTGCGCCTTCACATCCTTGCGGAGCCGGGCGCGGGTCTCCTTCAGCCCGACCTCGACGAGATCGCGGATGATACTCTCGACATCGCGGCCGACATAGCCGACCTCGGTGAACTTGGTCGCCTCGACCTTGACGAAGGGCGCCTGGGCGAGCCGGGCCAGGCGGCGGGCGATCTCGGTCTTGCCGCAGCCGGTCGGGCCGATCATCAGGATGTTCTTCGGCAGCACCTCGTCGCGCAGCGCCGGGTCGAGCTGCTGGCGGCGCCAGCGGTTGCGCAGCGCAATGGCGACGGCGCGCTTGGCGGCGTTCTGGCCGACGATGAAGCGGTCGAGCTCGGAGACGATCTCGCGGGGGGTGAGGGCGGTCATGGCTGCCCGATCGTCTCGATGGTGAGCTGGCGATTGGTGAAGACGCAGATGTCGGCGGCGATGCCCATGGCCTTCTCGGCCACGGCGCGGGCATCCAGGCCGTCGATGTCGATCAGCGCCTTGGCGGCGGCGAGCGCGAAATTGCCGCCCGAGCCGATGCCGATCAGTCCGTCGGCGGGCTCGAGCACGTCGCCATTGCCGGTGAGCACGAGCGAGACCTCGGCGTCGGCCACCGCCATCATAGCCTCGAGCCGGCGGAGGTAGCGGTCGGTGCGCCAGTCCTTGGCGAGCTCGACGCAGGCCCGCATCAGCTGGCCCGGATGGCGCTCCAGCTTGCCCTCGAGCCGTTCGAGCAGGGTGAAGGCATCGGCCGTGCTGCCGGCGAAACCGGCGACGATGGCGCCGCCGCCGAGGCGTCGGACCTTCTTCGCGTTGGCCTTGATGACCGTGTTGCCGAGGCTGACCTGCCCGTCCCCGGCAATGACCACCTGGCCGCCCTTGCGGACCGCGAGGATGGTCGTGCCATGCCAGAGGCTGGCATCCGTTCCTGTCATGTTTCCCGCCCTGCGCCCTTGCCTGTCCAGGCGCCGCGGCACCCGGTCGTGAGCGGCATTTGGGCAGGGGCGGAGGGATCGTCAAGGAGACGGCCGGCGACAGGGGTCGCCGGCCGGGGCGGGAGCGGGGCGGAAAGGGGGCGGAAAGCCTCAGCCGCAGGCGGCGCGGCGGGCCGGTGTCTCGTCGTGCGAAAGCCCGTCGACGGCGTTGGTCAGGCGGCGCAGCATCATGATGAGCGCCTCCTCGTCGCGCAGGCGGAAGGCCGTCGCGACCAGCATGGCGGCGCCGACGACGTTCTCGAGCCGCGGGTCGTCGAGCGCCGCGGCGAGCTCCCGGGGCAGCTCCAGATCGGCGAGCTCGAGCTCGGGGAGGGCGGGCTGGTTGTCGTTGACGGCGGCCTGATAGGTCATGGCGGGCTTTCCCAGCAGTCGGATGAACGAGGACGGTTGAAGGGGAGCTTCTAAAAAAAGGGGCCCCCGGGAGGCGGTGCCTGCCGGGGGCCAAGGGAGGGAGGCACCGTCTGACTTGACGAGGCGGAAGCTAACTTAACCTGTGGTTGAGAGCAACAGTAAATTAACGAATTGCGGCGAGAATC
>JAUIID010000168.1 GCA_030431615.1 Alphaproteobacteria bacterium | reverse complement strand
CCCTGCCGCCGGTGGCGCCGGAGGATCCGGAAGCGTTCGCGGCCATCTTCCGCGACTTCGAGCGGATCGTCATGCCCGGCATGACGCACTGGCAGCATCCGCGCTTCTTCGCCTACTTCCCCGCCAATTCCAGCCCGCCCTCGATTCTGGCCGAGATGCTGACGGCGACCCTCGCCGCGCAGTGCATGCTCTGGCAGACCTCGCCGGCGGCGTCGGAGATGGAGGGGCGGGTGCTCGACTGGCTCCGGCAGATGCTGGGGCTGGATGCGGGCTTCGCCGGGGTGATCCAGGATTCGGCCTCCTCGGCGACGCTTTGCGCCATGCTGACCGCCCGCGAGCGGGCGACCGGCTGGCAGGCCGGCGAGGCCGGGCTCCACGCCGTGCCGCCGCTCGCGGTCTACACCTCCGACCAGGCGCATTCCTCGGTCGAGAAGGCGGTGCGCATCGCCGGACTCGGCCGTTCCGCTCTCCGGCTCGTGCCGTCGGACGAGCGCTTCGCCATGCGGCCCGACGCCCTCGAAGCGATGATCGAGGTCGACATTGCGGCCGGGATCAAGCCCGCCTGCGTGGTGGCGACGCTCGGTGCCACCGGTACCGGCGGCATCGACCCGCTGGCGCCCATTGGCCGGCTCTGCCGGGCGCACGACATCTTTCTCCACGTGGACGCGGCCTGGGCGGGCAGCGCCCTGCTCCTGCCCGAGACGCGCTGGATGATCGAGGGCATCGAGCAGGCGGACAGCTTCGTCACCAACCCGCACAAGTGGCTGCGCACCAATTTCGACTGCTCGGCGCATTACGTGCGCCGGCCGGACGAGCTGGTCCGCACGCTGTCGGTGATGCCGGCCTATCTCACCGGGCCCGACACCGGGCAGGCGGTCGACTACCGCGACTGGGGCATCCCCCTCGGCCGGCGGTTTCGCGCCCTCAAGCTGTGGTTCGTGATCCGCGCCTACGGCATCTCCGGGCTGCAGGCGATGCTGCGCGACCATATCGCCTGGACCCGGGAGCTCGCCGCCTGGATCGAGGCCGCACCCGGCTTCGAGCTGGTTTCGCCGCCGGTGCTCGGCCTCCTCTCGTTCCGCTGCCGGCCCCCTGGCCTCGACGAGGCCGGGCTCGATGCGCTGAACCGGCGGCTAATCGAGCGGATCAACGACGACGGGCGCATCTACCTCACCCAGAACACCGTGCGCGGCCGCTTCGCGCTGCGCTTCTCGGTCGGCCAGGCGACGACCGAGCGCCGGCATGTCGAGGAGGGCTGGGCCGTCATCCGGGAGCTGGCACGGGATATTAAACAAGAATAATTAGTATAATTCTGGATAGTTGACATTATTCTGTGAAATAGGATGATGCCACCTGCTTGGTTGGAAAACCATCGGGTGGAGCCGGGTCGCCATGAGCTGTTCCCCGCAAGTCATCGGCTCGCTGCCGGCCTTCGGCGGCCGTCTTCGCGCCATGCTGGAATCCTTCTGGTCGCTGGCGCGGCTGGTGCAGGCCGATGGGCCATCGCACCCGATTGCCCCGGCAAGAGCGCGCGTTCAGGCGCAGGACTGCGCCGGGCGGGGCACCGTCGTGCTGGTCGGCGCCGGGCCGGGTGATCCGGAGCTGTTGACGCTCATAGCATTGCGCGAGCTCGAGAATGCCGACGTCATCGTCGTCGACCGGCTGGTGGGACCCGCCATCCTCGACCTCGCCCGCCCCGGAGCACGCCGCATCGACGTCGGCAAGCTGCCGTACCAGACGGGGGTCGGCGGCGGCAATGGTGCCCGCCAGCAGGACATCAACGCCATGCTGGTGCGCGAGGCGCTGGCCGGGAACCGGGTCGTGCGGCTCAAGGGCGGCGATCCCTTCGTCTTCGGCCGGGCCGTCGAGGAGATCGAGGCGCTCGAGGCGGCCGGCATCGCCGTCAGCGTCGTCCCGGGTGTCACCGCGGCGCTCGCCGCCGCCGCCAGCGCCCGGCTCGCGCTCACGGAGCGCGGCAAGCGGCGCGCCTTCACCATCCTGACGGGCCAGGCCGCCGACGGCGAGGCCGGGCACGACTGGGCGACGCTGGTCCAGGGCGGGCAGTCCCTTGCCATCTACATGGGCGTCGCCGCCGGCCCGGCCATCGCAGCGCGGCTGCTCACAGCCGGGCTCGACCCCCTGACCCCGGCCACCCTGGTCGAGAACGCCTCGCTCGGTAGCGAACGGGTCCATGGCTGCAGCATCGCGGCCCTGCCGGACCTGCTCCGTACCGCCTCAATCGAGGGACCCGCCATGCTCTTCGTCGGCGTGGCGCCGCTCCCGCACCCCATTGCGAGCCCGGCCGATGCCGGCCACCGGCTCGATGACCAGCTCGAAGAGGCTGCCTGATGCCCAAGATCATCACCGCCAACCATCTCGTCGTGGGCGATGTCGTCTTCCTTGCCGAGGACGGCTGGACACCCGTGGTCGACCGGGCGGTCGTCGCCGATGACGACGCCGCCCTGGAGCAGCTGCTCGCGCGGGCGGCCCAGGCCGAGGCCGCCAACATCGTCGTCGGCCCCTATGCCGTCGACATCCGCCGCGAGGGCGGGCGCATCGTGCCGCTGCACTATCGCGAGGCCATGCGCACGCGGGGCCCCACCGTGCGGCCGGACCTCGGCCACCAGGCCGAGCTCGGGAGCCAGCGCTGATGTACCGCTATGACGAGTTCGATGCGCGGTTCGTCGCCGACCGTGCGGCGCAGTTCCGGGACCAGGTGCGGCGCCGCCTCGACGGCACGCTGAGCGAGGAGGAGTTCCGCCCGCTCCGGCTGATGAACGGGCTCTACCTGCAGCTTCACGCCTACATGCTGCGGATCGCCATTCCCTATGGCGTGCTGGGCTCGCAGCAGCTCCGGCAGCTCGCCATGATCGCCGATCGCTGGGATCGGGGCTACGGCCACTTCACTACCCGCCAGAACATCCAGTTCAACTGGCCGAAGCTTGCCGACGTGCCGGACATCCTCGATGCGCTGGCGGCGGTCGAGATGCATGCCATCCAGACCTCCGGCAATTGCATCCGCAACGTCACGACCGACCAGTTCGCGGGCGTGGCGGCGGATGAGGTCGAGGATCCAAGGCCTTACTGCGAGCTTCTGCGCCAGTGGTCGAGCCTGCATCCCGAGTTCAGCTTCCTGCCGCGGAAGTTCAAGATCGCGGTGACGGGGGCACCCTTCGACCGGGCCGCGGTCAAGGTGCACGACATCGGCCTGCGCATGCACAGGAACGAGGCGGGCGAGCCCGGCTTCGAGGTGATCGTCGGCGGCGGGCTCGGGCGAACGCCGATGGTCGGCAAGACGGTCCGCGATTTCCTGCCTGTGGCCGAGCTCGTCCCCTATGTCACGGCCATCATGCGCGTCTACAACCGCTTCGGCCGGCGCGACAACAAGTACAAGGCGCGGATCAAGATCCTCGTCCACGAGATCGGCGTCGACGCGTTCAGCGAGCTGGTCGAGGCCGAGTACCGGGCCGGCGACCACGCGGCCGGCATCGAGCTGGCGGTGGGCGAGGTCGAGCGGATCGCCGCCTATTTCGCCCCGCCCGCCTACGAGGACCTGCCGGAGCGGGACCCGGGCCACATGGCCCGGCTCTTCGAGAACCGGGACTTCGCCCGCTGGGTGCGGCAAAGCACGGCCCCGCACACGGTCAGGGGCTACAGCATCGCCAACATCTCGCTGAAGCCCATCGGCGGCATCCCGGGCGATGCCAGCTCGGCGCAGATGCGGGCCGTGGCCGACCTCGCCGACCGGCATTCGTTCGGCGAGATCCGGGTGGCGCACGAGCAGAACCTCGTGCTGCCGAACGTGCCGAAGCGCGATCTCTTCGCCCTCTGGGAGGGCCTGGTCGAGGCCGATCTCGGCACCCCCAATCTCGGCCTCGTCTCGGACATCATCGCCTGCCCCGGCATGGACTACTGCTCGCTCGCCACGGCCCGCTCGATCCCGGTGGCCCAGGCGATCAGCCGCCGCTTCGCCGATCTGGCGCTGCAGTCGGACGTGGGCGACCTGCGGATCAACATCTCCGGCTGCATCAATGCCTGCGGGCACCACCACGTGGCGCATCTCGGCATCCTCGGGCTCGAGAAGCGGGGGGTGGAATCCTACCAGATCACGCTCGGCGGCTCGGGCGACGAGAACGCGGCGCTCGGCCAGCTGCTCGGCCCGGGCTTTGCCGCGGACGAGATCGTCGACGCGGTCGAGGCGGTGGTCAGGGTCTATCTCGCCGACCGGCGCGGCCCCGAGGAGCGCTTCCTCGACTTCTTCCGGCGGGTCGGCATCAAGCACTTCAAGGAGGCGGTCTATGTCCCTGTTTAAGCATGGCGAATGGACGACGGACGACTGGCGCTTCGTGGCCGATGACGAGCCCTTGCCGGCGGTCGGGCCGAAGATCGTGACCCTGGCGCGGCTGCAGGGCGACGACGGCGAGTATCTCTTCCATTGCGGCTGCCCGCTCGGCGTGCGGCTCGAGAGCGGCGAGCCGGTGGAGGCGCTCGAGCCCTGGCTCAACCGGCTCTCCCTCGTGGCCCTGGGCTTCCCGGCCTTCGTCGACGGGCGGGCCTTCAGTGCGGCCGCGATCCTGCGCCAGCGGCACGGCTTCGCCGGCGAGATCCGGGCCGTGGGCAACGTCTTGGTCGACCAGCATGCCTTCATGCTGCGCGTCGGCTTCGATGCCTTCGAGGTGGCGGAAGGGCGCGCCCTCGAAAGCTGGCGCACGGCGCTGCTCGACGTGCCGTTCGCCTACCAGTACGACGACACGGCCAGCACACCGGTCCAGTCGATCTGGCAGGCGCGCCGCTCAGGCAGCCTGCAGGCCGGCGAGCTGCAGGCCGCCGAGTAGGTCCTCGACGAGCGCCGGCGGGAGCTGCCAGTAGCCCAGATACTCGCCGGCCCGCTCGCCGGCGTCCGGGGCGAGCTCCAGGAGGCCCTGGACGGCCCGCGCCGCCTGCTCCTCGTCGCCGAGCCGGCCATAGACGGCCGCGCGGAGCAGGCGCGTCATCAGGAAATCCGGCAGGTCGCCGCGTTCGAGCTCGGCCTTGGCCGCCGCGTAGTCGCCGCGCCGATAGGCGTCGATCACGAACGGGATGCGGTACGAGGCGGGGTGTGACGGGTTGAGCTGGATCGCCCGGGCCCGCATGGCGAGGCCCTGCTCCCAGTCGCCCGAATAGGCGATCTTGCCGCCGAGATCGGCGAGCGCGTCGCTGTCGTTGGGGTTCAGTTCGAGCGCCCGGTCGGCATGAAGGCGAAACCCGTCCATGTCGCCGGCGGTGAAGAGCACGGCGGCCAGCGCCCGCTGGGCGACCGCGTTCTCCGGCTCCAGATCGACGGCCTTGCGGGCCGCCGCCATGGCCGCCGCCAGCTTGTTCTCTGCGAGGTCGGCCTTGTAGCCGTAGCGCAGGGCTTCCAGGTGCAGGTAGGCGAGATAGGCCCAGGCGTGGGCGTAGTCCGGCTCCGTGCGGACCGCGCGCTCGAGGCAGGACTCCGCCGCCTCGAAATCGGCCTGCGCGTAGGTCGCATAGTAATGGTCGGCCGCCAGGATGCAGGCATAGCTCGAGAGATTCGCCGGCAGGCTCGCCTGGTCGGCGGCGCGGCTGAGCTGCCGGTTGACGAGGCCGTAGGGCTGGGCGACGGCGGTGACGATGGCCGAGGCGATCTCGCTCTCCAGCGCCAGGGCCCCGCTGCCGGCGTGCGGCCCGGTGAAGGTCCTAGTCCAGAGCATCCCGGCATCGCTGGTCGAGACCAGGCTGGCCGTGACAATAAACGCCTCGCCGTCGCGCCGCACCGTGCCGTCGACGACGTAGTCGAGGCCGGCTTCGGCGGCGGCCCGGATCGGGTCGCCACCGGCCTCGGCCAGGGCTAGGGCGCTGCGCCGGGCCATCACGTAGAACTGCCGGAAATGCGTCAGGTCGGCGGTGACGAGGGCGGTGAGGCCGCCGGCCACGGTGGCGGTGCCCGGCGCGTCGTCGAGCGCCTCGAACGGCAGGACACCGAGCCCAGGTGTCTGGCGCGCCGGGTCGGCCGCCCCGTCGACCTCGACCGGCACGGTCGACGAGCGGCGCTCGAAGCCGTAATGGGCGGCGACGCCGATCGCGATGGCGATGAGGGCGGCCGTTAAAAAGGCGATGCCCCCTGGCCGGCGATGGCCGGATACCGGCTTCGACCGGATGGGGGCCGGCACGGGGACGGGGGAGCGGGGCGGGGGCGGTGCCGCGCCGGGCAACGCTTCGAAGCGGGGCACGTAGCCGCCCTTGGGCAGGGTGATGCGGACCGGGTCGGCCTGGCCGTCGCCGGCATAGTAGGTGGTGAGCTTCTGCCTGAGGCGGCCGGCCTCGACGCGGACCAACGAGTCGGCCTGCGGGTCGAAGTCGGCCGGTCGCTCGAAGACGTCGACGCCGATGGCATAGGCGCGCAGGTCACGCTCGTTGCCGGCGAGCCTGGCCTCGACGACATGGCGCAGGAAGGCCTGCAGGCGCGGCGAACCCTCGAACTCGGCGCTGGCGAGCACGCGATCGAGGGCGTCGTGCACGACTTCGTCCGGGATCGGTTCCTCGTCCATCCTGCTCCCCGGCGATCGGCAGCCCGCCCGCCCGACTGCCCCTCCCGGCGCGCCTGGCGCCGGCGGGCTGACTGTCAGTCGCCGTTACTCACATGCCGCGCGGGCCCGGGACATGCTCCGAATGTGCCTCGTCGAACAGTGTGATCGAAGGGGCGGCGATGACAAGTCAGGAGTGTTCCACTGGTGTCCGAGGCCCGAACGTTGGCCTCGAGCTCTGGGGGAGGCGACCGAGCGCGTCGGGCCTTGCTCGGGCCGAAATGGTCGAGATCCGACGTGCCAATCGGCAGGTGCGGACCTTCATGGCCCGGCGCGCCGGTCGTTCGCGCGGAGCGGAGGCCCGGGATGCCATGGGCCGGCCGGTGGATCCGGTCCATCCGGACGCGCGCAGCTTCAGCATTGTCGGCGCCTTCCTCGTCGCCGCCCGCCCGTCGCCCTGGCTCTTCCGGCGTTGGATGGCTGTCGCCCACGAGGCCGCGGTCGAGATCCTGGGCGACCCGCAGGCCGATGTCTTCACCTACAATGACGCGCCCGAGATCGACCAGGAGGGGGTTTTGGCTCTGCTCGAGGAGATCGATGCCCGGGTGACGCCATTCGTGGTCGTGGACTGCTCGGCAGCCGAGGGGCCGGCCAAGTGATCGGCAGGCAGGCATACGCCGTAGCACCGGCCGCACCGGCGGAGCTCGCCGAGCTCCGCCAGGCGGTGCTGCATCTGCGCCGCAAGCTCGCCCGGAAGGGTACCGACCGGGCGGGGGCGGAGCTTTCCCTGACCGCGCATTTCCTGAACCTGGCGCCATCGACCACCGGCCGGTTCCGGCTCTGGATGGGGCTCTGCACCGAAGTGTCGATCGAGCTCCTGAACGACCCGCTGGCGCATCTGCGCCCGGTCGACACGCTCGACAGCGCCATCGTGGCGCAGCTGCTCGACCGTGTGGCCGATCGGCTCGGGGTTTCCTCGCACGTCTGCTGAGCGGTTCGCGCTTTCAGCCCTCACGCCGCCTTGCGGATCGGGGCGAGCGACTGCCGGATGTGGCGCGCCAGCTCCTGGGCGATGTCGCTGGCCCCGGCCTGCGGCATGTAGAGGCAGATGTGGAAATCGGGCAGGGCCGGCAGCTGGCTGTCCTTGCCGAGGGCCACGAGGCTGGGCGGCACGGAGGAGGCGAGCAGGGCGGTGACGCCGAGATCCGCCTCCACGCTCACGCAGAGCGGCGCCATGCTGCTGGTCTCGCAGACCGACCGCCAGTCGCGGTCCGCGCGGGCGAGGGCCTCGAGCATGGCGTGGCGGAAGATGCAGTTCGGATCGCCCAGCGCCACCGGCAGCGGATCGCGCCGATGCGCGGTCCCGCCCGGTGCCCCGACCCAGGCGAGCGGGTCCAGGACCAGCGTCTCGCCGCCCTTTTGCGGTGCCGGCTCGGTCGTCAGGCAGAGGTCGATCTCGCCCTGCTTGAGGAGGTCGAGCAGCGCCAGGGTCACGTCCGCCACGATGAAGACCCGGACCTTCGGCCAGGCCTTGTCGAAGCTCTTGAGCACCGGCACGAGATAGGGCGAGACGATGTCGTGCGGCACGCCGATGCGCACCTCGCCCTCGAAGGCCGGTGCCGTCATGGTCGCCACGATCTCGTCGTTCAGCGCCAGCATCTTCTCCGCCCGGGCGAGCAGCATGCCGCCGGCCGTGGTGAGCGTCGGGCCGCGCCGGCCGCGCTCGAAGAGCGGCCGCTCCAGGATGTCCTCGAGGCGGCGGATCTGCTGGCTGATGGCCGCCTGGGTGAGATGCAGCTGACGGGCGGCGGCGGTCATGCCGCCGGTCTCGGCGACGGCGACGAAGGCGCGCAGGAGCCCGGTATCGAGATTGCGCCGCATGGCTGCTCCAGTCCGATTTGCCGATAACGATTCGTTATTCACGCGGGTCACAGTATCAGGCCTGCTTATGCTGCCGGCGCGCGTCGCCTGTCAAGCCGGGCCGTTGCTTGCCCCGGCTGGACCCGTCGGTTAGCAAGCCCCTGACGTCGCAGCGAAGTGGTGCCTTGAGCCGATGAGCGAAGCCCTGATCTTGCGCTACTACGCCGCCTTCAACCGGGGCGACAGCGAGGCGATGCTGGCCTGCCTCACCGATGACGTGGTGCACGAGGTGAACCAGGGCGCCACGCGCCACGGGATCGAGGCCTTCCGGGCGTTCGCCGCGCACATGGCCCGCTGCTACGCGGAGGAGCTGGTCGACGTCGTGGTCATGACCGAGCCGTCCGGCGAACGGGTGGCGGCCGAGTTCATCGTGCGCGGCCGCTACATCGCCACCGACGAGGGGCTGCCCGAGGCGCGGGGCCAGACCTATGAGCTGCGGGCCGGCACCTTCTTCGCCATCCGGGACGGCCGGATCAGCCGCGTTGCGACCTGCTACAACCTGCAGGACTGGATCGCCCAGGTGCGGAATGACTGACGCCCCGCCGGTCCGGGTGGTGCCGCTGAGCGGGCCGGCGATCGCCCCGCTGCTGCCGGCGCTGGCCGAGCTCCGCATGCAGGTCTTTCGCGACTTTCCCTATCTCTATGACGGCGACCTCGCCTACGAGCGCTGGTACCTCGAACGCTTCGCCGCGGCCGAAGCGGCGCTGGTGGTGGCGGCCCTTGAGGGCGACCGGCTCGTGGGCGCCGCCACGGCGGCACCGCTCGCCGAGGAGCACGAGGACTTCAAGACGCCCTTCATCCGGTGCGGCATCGACCCCGCGGTTGTCTTCTATCTCGCCGAGTCGGTGCTGCTCGGGGAATTTCGGGGCCGGGGCATCGGCCATGCCTTCTTCGACGAGCGCGAGGCCGCCGGGCGGCGGCTCGGCTTCGCCAAGGCCGCCTTCTGCGCCGTGGTGCGGCCCGAGGATCACCCGCGCCGCCCGGCGGGCTACCGGCCGCTCGACGCCTTCTGGCGAAAACGCGGCTACGCGCCGGTGCCGGGCATGACCACCACCTTCCCCTGGAAGGATCTCGGCGAGGCGGAGGCGAGCCCGAAGCCGATGCAATTCTGGCTGCGCGAGCTCTGAGATGCGCCCCTTCGCGCTGATCCTCGTGGGCTTCCTGCTCGCGGCGCCGGTGCGGGCGGCAACGCTCGAGGAGCTGATCCTGGCGCACGGCTTCGCGCCCGATGCGGTCGGCATCGTCGTCGAGGAGGCGGGTACCGGCCGCCGGCTCGTGGCCCACCGGGCCGACCGGCCGGGGCCCGCGGCCTCGACGCTGAAGCTCGTGACCGCCATCGGCGTGCTCGATGCGCTCGGGCCCGAGCACCGCTTCGCAACGCGTCTGCTGGTGACCGGGGAGGTGGATGCAGCCGGCCGGCTCGCCGGCGACGTGGTGCTCGAGGGCGGCGGCGATCCGCTCCTCGACGTCGACGGGCTCATGGCGCTTGCCTGGGAGCTGCGACGGGCCGGGATCGAGACGGTGGATGGCCGTTTCATCCTGGACGACGAGAGCCTGCCGCGCCTGCCGGTCGTCAATCCGGAGCAGCCGGTCGAGGCCGGCTACAATGCGGGGATCGGCGCCCTCTCGCTCGCCTTCAACCGGGTGCGCCGGGCGGCCGGCGGGGGCTACACCGTGCCTATCCTGCGCGAGCGCGGGCCGGCCTGGGGGCGGCTGCCCATGGGCCAGACCGCAAGCGTGCCGGTGCAGGATGCGGGGCTGCACGCCGCCCTCGTCTTTCGCGACCTCGCCCGTTCGCTCGGCATCGTGCTGCCGGAACCCGTCCGGGCCGCGGCGCCTGCCGGTGCCGCGCTGGTCGCCGCGGTCGAGAGCCGGACCTTGCGCGACATCGTCCAGGCGATGCTGCTCTACAGCAACAACCAGATCGCCGAGATCCTCGGGCTCGGGGCGACCGGGGCGAAGACGCTGGCCGGCTCTGCCGGCATGCTCGCGGCTCATGTCCAGGGGGCGCTGCCGGCGGTCGACTGGCAGGGTTTCGTGTTAACCAACCATTCCGGGCTGGACCCGGCGGCGCGCGCGTCACCGGACCAGCTGCTCGCGATCCTGGCGCTCGCCGGGGAGCGGCACGACATCATCTCGCTGCTGCCGGCCGCCGCCTGGTCGGGCAGCCTGGAGCGCCGCTTCGACGCGCCGGCGACCGCCCTCAGGGTCTGGGCCAAGACCGGCTCGCTCGACTTCGCCAGCGCGCTCCTCGGCTACGTGCTGCCGGATGCGGGCGGGCCGCGGCGGATCGCCATCCTGATCGTCGACGAGGCGGGCCGGCGGGCCCGCGACGCCGTCGAGGCCCCGCCGCCGGCGATGCGCCGGGCCATCGACGACTTCACGCTCCGCGCCCGTGACCTGCGCGACGCGCTGGCGGTCTGGGCGCTGGAGCTGCCTGGTTAGGCTCAGTCCGGGATCGCGCCGAGCACGTAGAGGGCACGCAGGATGTCGCCCGGCTGCTGGTCGCCGAAGCTGGCCGCGTAGATCTGGTCGATCATCGGCGAGCGGTAGATCCGGCTGAGTGCCGCGTCCACGGCGATCCGGAAGGCGTGGTCGTCGAGCGGGAGCGCCAGGGCATAGCTCTCGATGGTGTAGAGGCGCTCGCCGACGGTCAGCTGTTCGGTCTTGTCGCTCGCCTGCAGCAGGTAGATGAGGATGGCGCGGTCGGCGAAATAGGCGTCGATGGCGCCGCTGGCGAGCTCGTCGAGGGCCGCCTCGTGGTCGTCGATCGACACGATCTCGACGGTCAGCCCGGCCTTGTCGAGCTCGCGCTTGAGGGTGTCCTCGGTGGTCGTGCCGCCGCGCACGCCGATCTTGCTGCCGGCGAGGTCGGCGAAGGAGGTCGGCCCGTCATTGCGGTAGAGCACGCCCATGCCGGTGACGAAGGTGGCTGACGAGAAATCGACCTGGGCCATCCTGGAGAGGGTCACCGAGGTGGCGCCGCAGAGGATGTCGATGCGGCCGTCGTTCAGGGCGGCGAAGCGGTCCTCGGTCGTGACCTCGACATACTCGACCTTGACCTCGGCGAGGCCCAGCTCCTTCTTCAGATCGGCCGAGACGGCCCGGCAGAGCTGCACCGTGTAGCCGCCGCGCTCGCCCAGCGTGTCGGTGAAGGAGAAGGGGATGGCGTCGGCGCGCACGCCGAGGCGGATCGTGCCGCGCTCCTTGATCTCGTCGAGCGTGTCGGCAGTGGCGACTGCCGGCAGGGCGAGCAGCAGGAGGGTCGCGAGGCAACGGGCGAGCATGGGGCAGCTCCAGTCATGTGGGCGTTTCAATCGGCCTTGTGGCCGTCGATTCATTCGAATGTCATCAGCACCTGATCAGCACTCACCGTATCGCGCTCGGCGATTGCAACAGTGGCAATAATGCCGTCACGCTCGGCCTTCAAGATATTCTCCATCTTCATGGCCTCGAGCACGCAGAGCGTCTGCCCCGCCTTGACGAGGTCGCCCTCGACGACATCGACCATGACGATCATGCCGGGCATCGGTGAAAGCAGCATCTTCGAGGTGTCGGCCGGCACCTTCTCCGGCATCAGCTGGGCGAGCTCGTGGGCGCGGCGGCGGCGGACCAGGACCACGACCGAGGCGCCCCGATGGGTCAAGTGGAAACCCTCGGGCAGGCGGCGGCAGCCAGCCGCGATCATCTCGCCGTCGATGCTGGCACGGGCGAGCGGCAGGCCGGGCCGCCAGTGAAGGACCAGCTCCCGGGCCGGCCCGCCATCGATCGAGACCGAGAAGGCGCCGTCCCGCTCGACGGCCTCGACCGTGCGGGCGGTCGGGCCGAGGCAGGTGACGAACGCCGAGGGCGGGGTCAGGGTGATGCCCGGCAGCCGGCCGCTGATCCGCTGCGCCCGGGCGAGCTGGCGGGCGCGCATCGCGGAGGCCAACGCCACCAGCTGCAGCTCGCTCGCCTCGTCGAGGGCCGGGGCCGTGAACTTCTCGCCGTACGCCTCGGCGATGAAGTTGGTGGTGAAGGAACCGCTGGCGAAGCGGGGATGGCCGACCACGGCGTTGAGGAAGGAGAGATTGTGGCCCGGCCCCTGGATCACGAAGTTGTCGAGCGCCTCGCCGAGCCGGGCGATCGCCGCCGGGCGGTCCGGGGCGTGCACGCAGAGCTTGGCGATCATCGGGTCATAGTGCAGCGAGACCTCGCCGCCCTCGAAGACGCCGCTGTCGCAGCGCACGCCCGGTCCGGCCGGCTCGATATAGGTCACCAGCCGGCCGAGAGGGGAGGAAGCCGC
>JAUIID010000167.1 GCA_030431615.1 Alphaproteobacteria bacterium | reverse complement strand
CGCATCCTTGTTGCGGGCACCGGTCGGGATGCCCCAGCCATGCACGGCGAGACCGGGGAAGGTGCCCTTGGGGCCCTCGGGATACATGGCGAAGGCGCAGGTCTCCTTCGTCTTGCTGTCGGGGGCACCCATCTGCATCAGGAAGGGCTGGTTGAAGAGGCAGTAATTGGCGCGGCCCTGCTTGAGGATGTTGACCGTCTGGTCATAGGTCTGCGCCAGCCAGCCGTCGGGGCCGTAATTGTTCTGCAGGTCCACGTACCACTTCGAGGCCTCGTGCACCTCGGGCGTGTCGAGCGCCGGCATGATGTTGTGCGGCGGGTCGACGAAGACGTTGCCGCCGAAGGCCTGCATGATCGGCGGGAAGATCCAGCCGTGGTGGTTCTCGGCGGTGAAGGCGGAAACGCCCTTCACCCGGTTGATCTCGGGCGCCATGGCCATGAGCTCGTCATAGCTCTTGGGCATGCCGAACCCGGCCTCCTCCATGATGTCGAAGCGCGAGGCCCCGGCATGCATGGCGTCCGCCACCCAGGAGAAGCCATAGGTCCGGCCCTCGGCGTCCCGCATCGGCAGCTGCGTGCCGTTGAGGAAGTCGGCGGCGTCGAACTCGTCCGGCGTCTTGTTCGGGTCGTTGTAGAAGTCGTCGAGCGGCGTGAACCAGCCGGCGCCGATCCAGCGCGACGTGTAGATGAAGGTGATGTTGGCGACGTCGTAGGCCGACCCGCCGGTCGAGAGCTCGAGGTCGACCTGCTGGTTGTAGACCGCGAAGCCGGGCGTGTCGTAGTTGACCTCGATGCCGGTCAGCTCGGTGAACTCGGGCAGGTACTCCTGCAGCCACTTGGCGTAGGGCGCCGACCACGAGGAGATGTTCAAGGTGGTGCCCGCGAAGGGCTTGGCCCCGCCTTGCGCCGGCGCCTTGCCGGGCAGGATCAGGGTGGAGCCGAGGGCTGCGGTGCTGCCGAGCAGCGAGCGCCTGCTCATGCGCCAGATCGTCGACATTTAGCCTCTCCCGCTTGTTGGGGCACCGGGACGCGGCCCGGCATGCCTGTCTTCATCGGACACCGAACAGGCGAGGCGAGGGCATCGGAACGGGCCAGATACGCCTCTGGCCACTCCCCGACCGACCCGAAACCTTCCTGCTCGTTGCGCTCGATCTTGACTTCTTCGATGGGCAAGAGCAAGCACGAACGGGTATCCATTCAATAAAAATCGGTAATCGCTCGTGCCCTCGGCAACGGCCCATTCGTCGGCCAGGGATGCGGTTTCCGACAGTCTTTCAGGGAGACGTCTCTTGACCACGAAACGGTCGCTCGCCGGCAAGATCGTGCTCGTCACCGGCGCCAGCAGCGGCATCGGCGCCGCCATCGCCGTCGGCTGCGCCAGGGAAGGCGCCACCCTCGTGCTCGCGGCACGGCGGGCCGCCGAACTGGCCAACGTGGCGGCCGAGGCGCGCCGCCACGAGGTGGACGTGCTCGCCGTGCCGACCGACGTCACCGACCCGAAATCGGTCGATGCCCTGATGGGCGCCGTCAGGGAGCGGCATGACGGGCTCGACATCGTCATGGGCATCGCCGGCGGCAATACCGGCCGGGGCGAGGTCGCCGAGATCGACGCGGCCGAGTGGATCGCCTGCCTCAATCTCAACGTCACCGGCGGCTTCCTCACCGCTCGGGCCGCCGTGCCCCTGCTCGAGGCAAGGGGCGGCGGGCGCATCGTCCTCATGGGCTCCGGCATGGGCCATCGCGGCAATCCCGGCCACAGCGCCTACTGCGCCGGCAAGGCGGCCCAGTGGATGCTGGTCCGCTGCCTCGCCGAGGAGCTGAAGGAGAGGAACATCTCCGTCAACGAGCTGATCCCCGGCCCCGTGATCACCCCGCCGACCATCGCCGAAATGGCCGAGGGCGGCGCCACCTCCGGCTTCTCGAGCCCCGGCGAGTGGCGCAAGCAGCCCGAGGACGTGGTGCCCATGGCGCTCTTCCTCGCCACCTGCCCGGACCCCGGCCCGACGGCACAGAGCTTCAGCCTGATGCGCCGGCAGGGCTGACCCGCGATGAGCGAGACCATCGGCTATATCGGCCTCGGCGTGATGGGCCTGCCCTTCGCCCGCCACCTCAAGGCGGCCGGGCATCGGGTGATCGTCTACGACCGGGACGAGGCGGTTCGCGAGCGGGCGGCCGGCGCCGGCCTCGAGGTGGCATCGGGCATCGCCGCCATCGTGCGGGACGCCGCCATCGTCTTCACCTGCCTGCCCAATCCGGATGCGGTGCGCGCGGTCTATGCCGAGATCGGCCGGCCGGGGCAGCTCGCCGTCGACAACTCGACGGTCGGACCCGACCTCGCCCGCGAGCTTCACGCCGAGCTCGGTGCCAAGGGCACCGCCTATGTCGAGTGCCCGATGCTGGGCGGCATGGGCGAGGCCGAGGCCGGCAAGCTCTTCCTCATCGTCTCGGGCGATGCGGCCGACGTCGAGCGGGCGCTGCCGCTCGTCCTCGTGGCGGCCCGCGATCATCGGGTCGTCGGCGGGCCGGGTGCGGCGAGCCTCTTCAAGACCGTGCAGAACGGCCTCGGCCTCGTGCAGATGACGGCGATCGCCGAGGCCTTGGCGATGGTGGCGGCAGGCGGCGGCGACCTCGACCGGTTCATCGACGTGGTCGGCGCCGGCGGCGGCATGGCGGCAACCCCACTCTTTCGCGCCAAGGCGCCGCTGATGCGCGACGCGCAGGCGAAGGCGGTCGGCCAGTTCTACATCGGCGCCAAGGATGCCGCCCTCGCGGCAGCGCTCGCCGAGTCGCGGCGCCTCGACCTGCCGCTCTTCGCCGCCAGCGACGATGCCTGGCGGGAAGGCATGGGGGCGGGCCTCGCCAATGCGGATGTCAGTGCGGTGGCGCGGGTGATCGAGGCCCGCACCAGGACGAAGATCGCCGGGAGCTGAGACGTTGCGTGAACGCGAGATCGAGATCGACGGGCCGGACGGCCGGCTGCCTGTCTTCATCACCCAGCCGGAGGAAGGCGGGCCGCATCCGACCGTCATCTTCTACATGGACGCGCTCGGCATCCGCGAGGAGCTGAAGGACATGGCCCGGCGGATCGGCACCGTCGGCTACTCGGTGATGCTGCCGAACCTCTTCTGGCGCGAGGGCGGGGCGAGCTTCGATCCCTCGCTCCTGCCGACGAAGGGGCCGGACCCCGAGATGATGCGGCTCAACCACGCCACCACCAATGCGATGGTGCAGGCCGACACGGCCCTCCTCCTCGACCACGCCGCCGCCGATGGCGCCGCGCGCGATCCGGTCGGCGTGATCGGCTACTGCATGGGCGGCCGGCATGCGATGGGTGCCGCCGGCACCTTTCCCGACCGGGTCGCCGCCATGGTTTCGCTGCATGGCGGCTTCCAGGTGACCGACCGGCCCGATTCGGCGCATCTCCTGATCCCGAAGATGCAGGCCGAATGCTATTTCGGCTTCGCTGACGGCGATCCGCTCTCGCCCGACGAGCATCAGCGGATCATGGCCGAGGCCTGCAAGGCGAACGGCGTTGCGGCCCGCTTCGAGGTCTACGAAGGCGCCCACCACGGGTTCACCTTCCCGACCCGCTTCTGCTACCACAAGCCGTCCGCCGAGCGCGCCTGGGAGCGCGTCTTCGCCCTCTACCGGCGGCGGCTGGGCTAGCCCTCTTGCTCCTTCAGCCGCACCTCGACGCCCGCCTTCGCCTCGTTCAACCGGAGCATCGAGGTGAAGTCGTCGTCGCCATAGCCCGCGGCGATCGTCCGGCTGAGCGTCTCGTAGACGCCATGGCCGACCGGCGCGTCGAGCCCGGCCGCCGTGGCGAGGCCGAGACCCAGGCGGATGTCCTTGTGCGACAGCACGGTCTTGAAGCCCGGGCTGAAATCGCCGTGGAAGGCGCGGGCCGGCAGCATCTTCGTCATGATGCCGCTCGTGGCGAAGGTCGCACCCACCACCTCGAGGATGGTCTCGAGCTCGAGGCCCGACTTGACCCCCATGGTGAGCCCCTCGCTCAGGAGCGCCAGGATGCCGCCCGAGATGTAGTTGTTGACCAGCTTGACGGCGTGGCCGTTGCCGAGCGGACCACAATGGGTGATGTCGGAGCCCATGCACTGCAGCACCGGCATGGCTTCGGCCACGTCCTCGGGCTCGCCGCCCACCATGATGCTGAGCGTGCCCGCATAGGCGTTGTCGACGGTCCGGCCGACCGGGGCATCGACCATGCGGATGCGGCGCGCCGCCATGGCCGCACCCACCTTGCGCGTGGTCGCGGGATCGACCGTGCTCATGTCGATGTAGAGCCCGCCCGGGGCCAGGCCCTCGATGACGCCGCCGGCGCCGAGGGCGGCCTTCTCCACGTCGGGCGCGTCCGGCACCATGGTGATGACGATGTCGCTCGCCTCGGCCACGGCCGCCGGCGAGCTCTTGCCCGTCGCACCCACGGCGATGAGGTCGGCCACCGCCGCCTGGTTGAGATCGAAGACGGCGAGCTCGTAGCCGCCCTTCCTGATGTTCAGCGCCATGGGCTTGCCGATCGTGCCAATGCCGACGAACCCGATTCGTTTGGCCATGAGCGTCTCCACTGTCTTGTTGGTTGCCGGCGGCCCGGTCGGCCGCAAAGAGCCGCGTTAGCGTTGTTGCGTCAAGGGGAGGTCTGAGAAGATGCGTTGCGTGTTCCTGCTGTTCGATTCCCTCAACCGCCATTTGCTTGGCCCCTATGGCGGCCAGCGGATCAAGACGCCGAATTTCGATCGGCTGGCGAAGCGGTCGATCACCTTCGACAATCACTATGTGGGCTCGATGCCCTGCATGCCGGCGCGGCGCGACATGCAGACGGGCAGGCTTTCCTTCCTGCACCGCTCCTGGGGCCCGCTCGAGCCCTTTGACAACAGCTGGCCGGTGCTCCTGGCCGAGAAGGGCGTCTACAGCCACCTGATCACCGACCACGCCCACTACTTCGAGGACGGCGGCGCCACCTACCACACGCGCTACGACACCTTCGAGTTCATCCGCGGCCAGGAGGGCGACCCCTGGAAGGCGATGGTCCAGCCGCCCTGGGAGCGCCTGCGCGAGAAGTATCACGACCGGCAGTACGGCGAGGGCAACCGCAGCTATTTCCGCAACAACATGGTCAACCGCGAGTACATCCGCTCCGAGGCCGACTTCCCCTCGGTGCAGTGCTTCGCCGCCGGGCTCGAGTTCCTCGAGACCAACAAGGATGCGGACAACTGGCTGCTGCAGCTCGAGACCTTCGACCCGCACGAGCCGTTCACCGCCCCCGAGCGCTTCAAGGACGCCTACAGCACCGGCTGGAACGGCCCGATCCGCGACTGGCCGCGCTACGCCCGCGTCGACGAGCTGCCCGAGGAATGCGAGGAGCTCAGGGCCAACTACTACGCGCTTGTCGCCCTGTGCGACCACCTGCTCGGCACGGTGCTCGACTTCTTCGACGCCAACGACATGTGGAAGGATACCGTCCTCATCATGACGACGGATCACGGCTACCTGCTCGGCGAGCACGATTTCTGGGCCAAGAACCGGATGACCATGTACGAGGAGGTGGCCCACATCCCCCTCTTCGTCCATCACCCGGACCATGCCGACAAGGCCGGCCAGCGGCGCACTGCGCTGACCCAGAACATGGACATGGCCGCCACCTTCGTCGAGCTCTTCGGCGCCGAGCGGCCGGCCGAGATGCAGGCGGAATCGCTCCTGCCGCACCTCGCCGGCGACCTCGAAGGCCGGGAAGCCGTGCTCTTCGGCTATTTCGGCGGTGCCGTAAACCTCGCGGACGGCCAGCACACCTACCACCGCTACCCGCCCGATCTCGCGACCCAGGAGATCTATCAGTACACGCTGATGCCGACCCACATCTGGGCGCGGTTCTCGGTCGAGGAGCTCAGGCCGGCCACGCTGAGCGAGCCCTTGGCCTTCACCAAGGGTGTCCCGGTGCTCAAGGTGCCGATGAACGACAAGACGCCGATGTACAACAATTACGGGCCGGGCTGCCTGCTCGAGGACGAGACCCGGCTCTACGACATCAAGGCCGACCCGGGCCAGGAACGGCCGCTGGTCGAGCCGGAGCTCGAGGCGCGTCTCGCCGCCCTCATGGTCCGGCTGATGGCCGGCAACGACGCCCCGCCCGAGGCCTTCGCCCGGCTGCAGCTCGAACCCGCACCCGCGGGTTGACCCGCTGGGCAGCGAGTCCTAGCGTCACGACAACCAGGCAGGGAGGGAGAGCTTCATGAGAAACTTTCGCAGGTCGATCCTAACGAGCCGTCGCACGGCGCTCGGCATGGGTGCCGGCACGGCGGCAACGCTGATCGGCGCACCCTACGTCATCCGGCGGGCGCGGGCGCAGAGCGACTTCGACTGGAAGCGGTTCGAGGGCGAGCACCTCGAGGTCTTCCTCTCGAAGAACCCGCGCTCGGCCCTGCTCCAGGAGCACGAGGCCGAGTTCGTCGAGCTCACCGGCATCTCCGTCGGCTCGGAGCAGGTGCCGGAGCAGCAGCATCGCCAGAAGCAGGTGATCGAGTTCACCTCGGGCTCCACCAGCTTCGACGTGACCATGACCGCCTACCACGTCCAGAAGCGGCTCTTCGCCAAGGGCGGCTGGCTCGAGGACCTCAGGCCCTTCCTCGAGGATCCCGAGCTGACACCGCCCGACTACGACTTCGCCGACTTCTCGGAAGGCTCGGTCGCCTACGCCACCCAGGCGGACGGCCGGATGGACACGGTGCCCTTCAACATCGACCCCTGGATCGTCTACTGGAACCAGGACCTCTTCGCCGAGGCCGGCATCGAATATCCCGACACCTACGAGGGCATGCTCGAGGCGGCCAAGGCGATCCACGCGCCGGACAAGGGCATCTACGGCGTCGTCAGCCGCGGCCTGAAGAACGCCAACACCCCCGTCTGGACCGGCCTCATGCTGGGCTGGGACATGGAGGCGGTCGACGCCGAGGGCATGCTCACGACGACCTCCCCCGAGGCCATCGCCGCGGCCGAGCTCTACAAGACGCTCAATGCCGACTACGCGCCGGAAGGTGTCGTCGGCTTCAACTGGAACGAGTGCCAGACGAGCTTCATGCAGGGCACGGTCGGCATGTGGATCGACGGCCTCGGCTTCGCCAAACCGCTCGAGGACGCCGCCACCTCGAAGGTCGCGGGCAAGGTCGGCTACGGCGTCTTCCCCTCGGGGCCGACGGCCCGCCACTCGCCGCTCTTCGGCTCGGGCCTCGGCGTCTCCGCCTTCAGCCCGCGGAAGGAAGCCGCCTTCCTCTACTGCGCCTGGGCGACCAACAAGGTGAACCAGGTGCGCATGCTGCAGTCCGGCGCCGGTGCGCCCTGCCGCAACTCGGCCATCTTCGACCCCGAGGTGCTGGCGAGCCTCGCCTTCCCCGAGCAGTGGGCCGAGACGCTGGTCGAATCGGCGCGCATCGCGCGGCCCGGCCTGCCGGTCATCATCCCGGTGTCCGAGTTCCGCGACATCTACGGCGTGGCGCTGACCAACATGATCTCCGGCGCCGACCCGGCGGAGGAGCTCGCCAGCGCCACCGAGCAGTTCAGACCGGTCCTCGAGAAGAGCGAGCGGGCTTGAACCGGGGCCTGACCATCAGCGACGGCGGCAACGCGGCGTGAGCGTCGAGTCGCCGGGCGGGATTGCCCTCGGGAGATCGGGCAATCCCGCGGTGCGGCGCTGGCAGTATCTCCTGTTCGCCGCCCCGGCGCTCGTCGCCGTCTTCCTGGTGATCGTCTTCCCCTGGGCGTTCACCGTCTTCATGTCGATGCACGACTGGGGCGTGGTCGGCAGCCGCACCTTCGTCGGCGCCGACAACTTCCTGCGCCTCTTGTCCGACAAGCGGTTCATCGAATCGATCGGGCACACCCTCTACTTCACGGCGCTGGCGATCGCGCTGCCGGTCGTGCTCGGCGTCTTCGCCGCCGTCGTCTTCCACAGGAACTTCCCGATGCGCGGGGTGCTGCGCGCCATCTTCATCATGCCGATGATGGCCACACCCGTGGCCATCGCGCTCGTGTGGACCATGATGTTCCACCCGCAGCTCGGCGTGCTCAACTACCTCCTGACCTCGGTCGGCCTGCCGCCCTCGCTCTGGGTCTACTCGCCCGCCACGGTCATCCCGGCGCTCGTCCTGGTCGAGGTCTGGCACTGGACGCCGCTCGTCATGCTCATCGTCCTCGGCGGGCTCGCCTCCCTGCCGACCGAGCCCTACGAATCCGCGGTCATCGACGGCGCCTCGGCCTGGCAGATGTTCCGCCACATCACCTTCCCCCTGGTCCTGCCCTTCATCATGGTGGCGGTGATCATCCGTGCCATCGACGCGCTCAAGACCTTCGACACCATCTTCGTCATCACCCAGGGCGGGCCGGGCACGGCGAGCGAGACGATCAACATCTTCCTCTACCTCCAGGCCTTCGCCTTCTACGACATCGGCTACGCCTCGGCGGTGGTGGTCGTCTTCTTCGTCATCATCGTCATCTTTTCGCTGATCCTGCTCTGGGCACGGCAGCGCACGCTCTGGGTGGTCGACAATTGATCGGACGCATGAACGCCACGGGCCCCCTGGCCCAGGTCCGGGGCGCCTTCTCGGTCTCGGCGAAGCGCGGCTTCGAGGTGCTCTTCGGCAAGCTCGCCTTCGCCTTTGCGGTCATCGTCATAGTCTCGCCGGCGATCCTCGTCTTTTTGTGGATGCTCTCGCTGTCGCTGAAGACGGAGGTCGAGAACACCGCCTTCCCGCCGGTCTTCATCCCCGGCACGCTGACGCTGCAGAACTTCTACGCGGTCTTCGAGAGCAGCCCCTTTGCCCTCTACACGCTCAACAGCATCATCGTCTCGGGCACGGCGACGGGCCTGGCACTGCTGGTCGGCGTGCCTGCCGGCTATGGTATCGCCAAGGCCCGGTCCAACGGCATCGCCGTCCTCATCCTGATCGCCCGCATGACGCCGGGCCTCTCCTACCTGATCCCGCTCTTCATCATGTTCCGCGTGCTGGGCCTCACCAACTCGCTCACCCCGATCATCATCACCCACCTCGTCATCACCGTGCCGATCGTGGTCTGGATCATGATCGGCTTCTTCGAGAACCTGCCGCGCGAGCTCGAGGAATCGGCGCTGATCGACGGTGCTTCCCTGTGGCAGGCCTTCTGGCGGATCGCCCTGCCGCTCTCCCGCCCGGGCATCGTCGTGGCCGCCATCCTCTCCTTCATCTTCTCCTGGAACAACTTCATCTTCGGCGTGGTGCTGGCCGGCCGAGAGACCCGCACGCTCCCCGTCGCCGTCTACAACGTGCTGACCTTCGAGCAGATCTCCTGGGGCCCGCTCGCCGCCGCCGCCCTCGTCGTCACCCTGCCGGTCCTCGTGCTGACGGTCGTCATCCAGAAGCAGATCGTCGGCGGCCTCACCTCGGGTGCGGTAAAGGGCGGCTGACCGAACGATGAATGGCGTCTGGCGACCCTCTGTCCCGCGGGCTAGGCTCGCCTCCACCTGACCTATCCATGGAGCTGTACCCTTGACGCTGAACGCCTCTTTCGCCGAGTCAGGCGGCGAGCCCGACTACGACGCCATCATCGTCGGTGCCGGTTTCTCCGGCCTCTACATGCTGCACAAGCTGCGCGGCCTCGGCATGCGCGCGCACATCTTCGATGCGGCCGGCGGGGTCGGCGGCACCTGGTACTGGAACCGCTATCCGGGTGCGCGCTGCGACGTGCCGAGCGTCGAGTACTCCTTCTCCTTCGACGACAAGCTGCAGCAGGATTGGAACTGGAGCGAGCGCTACGCCACCCAGGCCGAGATCCTGGCCTATGCCGAGCACGTCGCCGACCGCTTCGACCTCAAGCGCGACATCACATTCGAGGCCCGGGTCGAGACCGCCATCCTCGATGAGGCAGCGGCGATCTGGCAGGTCGAGACCACGCAGGGCCGGGCCAGCGCCCGCTTCCTGATCCTCGGCACGGGCAATCTCTCGGTGCCCAATTGGCCGGCCATCCCGGGCCTCGACCGCTTCCCGGGCGAGGTGCTGCACACCGGCGCCTGGCCGCACGAGCCGGTCGACTTCAGGGGCCGCCGGGTGGCGGTGATCGGCACGGGCTCCTCGGCCGTCCAGTCGATCCCGCAGATCGCCCGCGATGCCGCAGAGGTCTTCGTCTTCCAGCGCACCCCGGCCTATGCCGTGCCGGCGCACAACCATCCGCTCACCGACGAGCAGCGGCAGGCGATCAAGGCCGACTATGCGGGCCTGCGCGCCGCGGCGCTGACCCGGCGCAACTACATCAACTTCCCGCAGAACCAGGCGAAGGCAATGGCGGTCGACGCCGCAACCCGCCGGGCCGAGTACGAGGCGCGCTGGGCCACGGGCGGGCTCAGCTTCAACGGCGCCTTCGTCGACCAGCTCGTCGACCGCGAGGCCAATGAAGCGGCGGCGAATTTCGTCCGGGAGAAGATCCGGGAAGTCGTCCACGACCCCGCGACCGCAGCCAAGCTCTGCCCCGACACCATTATCGGCTGCAAGCGGCTCTGTGCCGAGATCGGCTTCTACGAGGCCTTCAACCGGACCAATGTCGAGCTGATCGACATCCGCAAGGAGCCGATCGAGGCGGTGACCGAAACCGGGCTCAAGGCCGGCGGGCGGGACTTCGCCGTCGACACCATCGTGCTCGCCACCGGCTTCGATGCCATGACCGGCAGCTTCGTCGGCGTCGATCCGGTCGGCGTCGGAGGCCGTCACCTGAGGGACGCCTGGGCCGAGGGCCCCAGGAACTATCTCGGCCTCGCCGTCGCGGGCTTTCCCAACCTCTTCACGGTCACCGGCCCCGGCAGCCCCGCCGTCTTCAGCAACGTCATCATGTCGATCGAGCACCACGTCGAGTGGATCGCCGACTGCCTCGCCGCCATGCGCGCGGCCGGCCAAACCCGCATTGAGGCCAGGGCCGAGGCCGAGGCCAACTGGATCCGCCACGTCGCCGAGGTCGCCGGCAACACGCTGCTGCTGGGCTGCAACTCCTGGTACTTGGGCGCCAACATCCCGGGCAAGCCCCGGGTCTTCATGCCCTATGTCGGCTGTCCCCCCTACCGCGCCATCTGCACCGAGGTGGCGGAAGAGGGCTACCGGGGCTTCGCGCTGGGCTGAGCCGGACCCGCCCGCATGACATGGGATCGGTACGGCTGGGCCGCACCGGGGATCGATGGGCACGAGCGAGGGCGAAACACCCCCCGCTCGTGCCTGACGTTCGTCGTCAGCCGTCGCCGAGGCGCTCGTAGACGTCCTTGATCTTGACGTGCGCCGCCGCCACCGCGTCCTCGGCGGAAACGCCGTCGATGATCATCGACTGGACGGCGGCCGGGATGATGTGAATGGCCAGCACTTCGCCCGACGCGGCGGAGGGTGCACCCTTGTAGGAGACCGGGACGCCGGTCTCGGCGATCTTGCGGAAGTCCTTGTATTCCGGCCGCGAGGTCCACCATTCATCGTCGAACTGCTTGGGGTAGACCGGCACGAAGCGGCCGTTGGTCTGCAGCAGCATCTTGCTGTAGTTTTCCGGGTTCATCAGATAGGCGACCCAGCCACGGACCAGCTCCGGCTCGGGTGCCTGCTTGAAGATGCCGGTCGACCAGGTGTCGATCTGGTTGACCGAGCCGGCGGGGCCGGCGGGCACGGAATAGAGGCCGGTATTGGCGGCCATCTCCGGGTCCTTGTCGAGCAGGTAGGCGTAGACCGAGGTGGGGTTGTTGATGAACGCCACCTGGCCCGACTGGTAGGCCTTGTTGTTCCAGGCGGTATCGGCGTTGCCGACGACGCCCTTCGGGATGATCTTGTCCTCGTTGTACATTCTGTTGATGACCTTGAAGCCCTCGACATTGCCCGGGTTGTCGAAGGCGACGTTGCCATCGTCATCCGTCGTGTAGCCGCCGTAGCACCAGAGCAGCTGCATGATGTTGTCGGTGGCGTCGGCGGTCAGGCCCAGATCCATGCCGAACCCGTAGAAGGGCGGCTGCTGCATGGCCTTGCAGGTCTCGATGAACTCGTCCCAGGTGGCGGGATAGGCGAGACCGGCTTCCGTCAGCAGGTCGTTGCGGGCATGCATCGGCCAGGGATTGATGGCGAACGGCACGCCCCAGTAGCTGCCGTCCTTGGCGACGGCGCGCAACGAGCTCTCGAACAGGCCGCCTTCCTCGCCCTTCATGTCCTCGACCATGTCGGTCACGTCCATCATGTGCCCCTGGGCACGGTAGAGCTGGACATAGCTCTCGTAGAGGCGGGCGGCGTCGGGCGGGCTGCCGGTCTCGAGCCCGGCCGAGAGCTTGGGGATGAGGTCGGCATTGTTCACGGTGATGAAGGCCGCCTCTTCCGGCTTGACGCCGGCCAGCTTGAGATACTCGTCGAAGAGATCCTGCGCCGCCTGATCGGCGAGCGGCGTGAACATCGGCAGATGCCAGTAGACCAGCCGCTCCGCGCGCTGGGCGTAGGCCGCATAGGGGCGGATGATCATCGGTGCGGCGAGTGCACTCGCCGCCGCAGCCTTGATGGTGGTGCGCCTCGTCAGTTTCTTCATGGTCAGCCTCCGTCGTTTCTCGGTTGGTGGGAAACGTTCACCCCTTGACCGCACCCATGGTGAGCCCGGTCACGAGCCAGCGTTGGAAGATGAAGTAGACGATGAGCGGCGGGATCACGGTGAGCACGGTCGAGCCCATGATCGGCCCCCAGAAGAAGACGTCCTCGGTGATGAAGTCGTTGAGCCCGGTCGGGATGGTCCGCACGCTC
>JAUIID010000166.1 GCA_030431615.1 Alphaproteobacteria bacterium | reverse complement strand
TCGTCGTGGCCATCCTCTACGTGCTCTATGGCGGCGTCGCGACGCCGTCGGACGCAGCGGGGGCTGGTGCCCTCTTCTGCATCGTGCTGGCGGTGGTCATCTACCGGATGTGGCGGCCGGGGCCGCTCATCGACATCTTCCGCTCGACGTTGCGCGAATCCGTCATGATCATGATGATCATCGGCGCTTCGGAGCTCTTCGCCTTCGCGCTCTCGTCGCTCTTCGTCACCCAGTCGATCGCGATGTGGATCGCCGATCTCGACGTCAATCGCTGGGTGCTCCTGCTCTTCGTCAACATCTTTCTCCTGATCGCCGGCTTCTTCCTGCCGCCGGTGGCGGTGATCCTGATGACGGCACCGATCCTGTTGCCCATCATCATCCAGGCCGGCTTCGACCCTTACTGGTTCGCCGTGGTGCTGACGATCAACATGGAGATCGGCCTGATCACGCCGCCGGTCGGGCTCAACCTCTATGTCATCAACGGGATAGCCCCGGACATCCCGCTGCAGACCATACTCCGGGGTGCGATGCCCTATGTCATCTGCATGATGCTCGGCATCATCATCCTCTGCTTCTTCCCGGGCATCGCCACCTGGCTGCCCGGCCAGATGATGGGGGTGGCCCTTTGAACACCTACTTCTTCAACGACCTGCTCGGGACCATCGTCGAGCGCGGCCGGTCGATCATCGATCGGGGCCAGGGCCGCGCGGCGACGAACGCCGACCTCGCCGACCTCGCCGAGAGCCTGGTCGGCGGCCGCGGCGAGGCTTCCGGTGTCGCGGTGGCGGCGACCCTGCTCGATGACTATGCCGAGCTCGACCGCGAGGCGCGCGCCGGCTTCTTCAGGATCCTCGCCGAACGCTTCGGTGCCCCGCCCGGGCCCCTGGCGGAGGCGGCCAGGGCGTTTATCGAGCGGCCGGACGAGACCAACGCGCTGCGCCTGCACGACGTTTCGGAGCCGCGTCGGCAGGAGCTCATCCGCCGCCTGAACCGGGCGCCCGGCGGCACGGCGGCGCTCGTCGAGATGCGCACCGATCTCCTGCGCGAGCTGCGGGAGCACCCGGAGCTGACCGCCGTCGACCATGACTTCCGTCACCTGTTCTCGTCCTGGTTCAACCGCGGCTTCCTCGTGCTGCGCCGCATCGACTGGTCGACCCCGGCGGTCGTGCTCGAGAAGATCATCCGCTACGAGGCCGTGCACCGGATCAATGGCTGGGAGGACCTCCGGCGGCGCATCGACCCGGCGGACCGGCGGCTCTACGCCTTCTTCCATCCGGCACTGGTCGACGACCCGCTGATCTTCGTCGAGGTGGCGCTGACCGGTGACATACCCTCGGCCATCGCCCCGATCCTCGCCGAGGAGCGCCAGCCGCTCGACCCCAAGCGCGCGACGACCGCCGTCTTCTACTCGATCTCCAACTGCCAGGAGGGCCTGCGCGGCATTTCCTTCGGCAATTTCCTCATCAAGCAGGTGGTCGAGGAGCTGGCACGCGACTTCCCGGCGCTCGACACGTTCGTCACCCTGTCGCCGGTGCCGGGCTTTCGGGCCTGGCTCGACCAGGAGCGCGGCAAGGAGGGCCCGGCCGTGCTGACTGCCGCCGATCGGACGCTGCTCGACAAGCTCGACGATCCGGGCTGGACGGCGGACGAGGCCACGGTGGCGGCGGCCAAGCCGGTGCTGATGGCCCTCTGTGCCGGCTACTTCCACCAGTCGCTGACCAAGCACGGCACGCCGACCGATCCGGTGGCACGCTTCCATCTGGGCAACGGCGCGCGGCTCGAGCAGATCAACTTCCTTGCCGACGGCTCGGCCAAGGCCCTTGCGGCGTCGCACGGGCTGATGGTCAATTATCTCTACGATCCGCGGCAGATCGAGCGCCATCACGAAGCCTACGCGAACGAGGGCAGGATCGCCGTCTCGTCGGCCGTGCGGCGCCTCGTCCGCAAGACCTCCCAACGCGAGCCCTCCCAACATCAGTCAGCGGTTGCCAGTCATGAGTGACGATCTCTACAGCGCCCTCGAAGCGGCGGTTCCCGACCCGAAGAAGGCGCTCTTCGTGCTCGCTGACGGCAGCGAGGTCACCTATGGCGAGACGTTCGCGCTCGCCGGCCGGATCGCCAATCTCTTCCGGCAGCGGGGCGTCGTGCCGGGCGACCGGGTCGCCGTGCAGGTCGAGAAGCCCTGGCAGGCGGTGGCGGTCTTCCTCGCGTCCTTGCGCGCCGGGGCGGTCTACCTGCCGCTCAATGCCGGCTACACGCCGGCCGAGATCGCCTATTTCCTCAGCGACGCCGAGGCCAGGCTCTTCATCTGCCGGCCGGAGAGCCAGGCCACCCTGGCGCCCGTCGCCCGCGAGGCCGGCGTGGCGGCGCTGGAGACCCTCGGCCATGACGGCAGCGGCAGCCTGCTCGAGGCGGCGGCCAGCGAGAGCGAGGTGTTCGAGCCGGTGCCGCGCGCGGCCGACGATCTCGCCGCCATCCTCTACACCTCGGGCACGACAGGGCGCTCGAAGGGGGCGATGCTGACCCATCGAAACCTCCTCTCCAACGCCGCCACGCTGGTCGCCTACTGGCGCTTCACCGAGGCGGACGTGCTGATCCACGCCCTGCCGATCTTCCACACGCACGGGCTCTTCGTCGCCATCGACACGGTGATGCTGAGCGGCGGCACGATGATCTGGCGGACCCGCTTCGATGCCGACGAGGTGATCGCCCTGATGGGCCGTGCCACGTCGCTGATGGGCGTGCCGACCTTCTACACGCGGCTGGTGACACACCAGGGGCTTACCCCTGAGGCGACCCGGGGCATGCGCCTTTTCGTCTCCGGCTCCGCCCCGCTGCTCGCCGAGACGCACCAGGCCTTCTTCGAGCGCACGGGGCACCGCATCCTCGAGCGCTACGGCATGACCGAGACCTGCATGAACACGTCGAACCCCTATGACGGCGACCGCCGCGCCGGCACGGTCGGGTTCCCGCTGCCGGGCGTCGAGGTGCGGGTGGCCGAGGCGGAGACGGGCCGGGTCCTGGGCACGGGCGAGATCGGCGTGCTCGAGGTGAAGGGGCCCAACGTCTTCAAGGGCTACTGGCGGATGCCGGAGAAGACCGCGGCCGAGTTCCGGCCCGACGGCTTCTTCATCACCGGCGACATCGCCCGGATCGACGATGACGGCTACGTCTCCATCGTCGGCCGCGCCAAGGACCTCATCATCTCGGGCGGCTACAACGTCTATCCCAAGGAGGTGGAGAGCGAGATCGACGCCCTGCCGGGCGTGGTCGAATCGGCCGTGATCGGCGTGCCGCACCCGGATTTCGGCGAGGGTGTCACCGCCGTCGTGGTGGCGCGCCCCGGCGAGGCGCCGGACGAGCGCTCGGTCATCAAGGCGCTGGAGGGCAGCCTCGCCCGCTACAAGCTCCCCAAGCGGGTGATCTTCGCGGCCGAGCTGCCGCGCAATACCATGGGCAAGGTGCAGAAGAACGTGCTGCGCGACGAGCATGCCGGGCTCTACCAGACGCCGGGTGCTGCCTGACTTTGAGGTCGAAGTGTGGACGCGCGTTAAGTCATGTAAGCTGAGTCGGATCGACATGCTGAACGAGCACTGTAAGGGCGGTGTTCTCGTTAATTTTTGATCATGGCACAAGCAAGACCTATTTGTCTGATGGCAATCGAGGCTATGTCACGACTGTAAAATTCTTGGGCTGCGAGCGGGCAGGGAGGTTTGGCCGAATGGTCTCAAGCACAATACGAGAATCAGGGGATCAGAACGGTATATCGTCGTCAAGAGGATCTACTGCCTCTTCCGGAGGAAGCGCGCCCTTCGGAAGCGGCAGGTTCGTCACGATGAACAGGTTGAGAATATCGTCTCGGTCCATGAACATGATCTGAGACCGTTTGGGGGCGTCCAGCTTGTTGCCAATCCAGTTGCGCGCCTGCTTGGTGACCTCTCCGCCCGCAACGATGAAAGCGTGGTCAACCAGCACGCGCCGATTGAGCTCGGGGTCAAATATCTCGTGCCCGAGCATCATGTTCACTTGATTGTGAACCTCGGCGACGTTGGCGGAACCGTCCTTGCCGACTCCGGCCGAATCTAGCTTGCCCTTCTTGGCCTGTATGCCGAAGTAAAGAACGTGGAGAGTCGGCAGCGTGTACTTCATCCACACATCCTTGCCGTACTCCAATGCCTTGTCCTTGTGGCCTGCTGCGGTGATGCGGTGAAAACCTAGCTGACGGAACAGAGGCAGTAGCACTTCCTCTATCAGTTCGTCCTCGGAGCACTTATCAAGGTAGGCAGTGAGTTGGTCTCTGCGATCCAATTCCGCAGGCGTCATCGGGCGATGCGGGTTCACCATCTGCGCAACGGTGTTTGTGGCAATGTGGCGAAGCTGGCCGATGCCACGCTCGTCATAGAATGCCACCCAGCCCTCGCGCGCCAAGACAACATTCAACGCCGCAAGCGCTTTACTCCTGTCGGGATCGCCGTCTTGCGCCTCACCCTTATCGAGCACGGCGCGAATGATTCGAACGAATGCGTCTGGCGGAACGGTGGGGCCGAGGTGGGGGTGTGCCAGTACCCCCTCTAACCGATCGGCTACCCACGCCCAACGAGTCGAGCCGTCGTGAACAAATTCGAGGTCGCAATCCCTGAAAAATTCAGTGATGTAGCTGCCCGGCCGATACTGGAAGTGATCGACATTCCCGCAGATTATGTCAGCAAGTTCACGGAGACTTTTTTTCTTCCATTTCATGGAGCGGAAGATTGCCTTTTTTCGTCTTGCCGATGTAATGGCGGCAGCGGCGGGATTCGCACCTACGAGCGGATTGCCGGTATGCCAGCCCTAAACGCTGGCTTCGTCAACCACTTGGCCACGCTTCCTTGCCGTTCGTGGCGCTGGGGGGTACGAGTTGTTCATGGGCCTTGGCGGGTCCGCAAGCAGAGTGCAGCCAACTTGTTTTCCTAGCAAGGGTGTCATCGCGCCTCTGCCCCGTAGAACACTTCCTTCGAGGTTTGCCGCATGGCCGAGCCCTGCATCATCACCGTCGCCATTACCGGCTCGCTGCCGACCAAGGCCAACAACCCGGCCGTGCCGATCAGCGTCGCGGAGCAGATCGAATCGACCCAGGCTGCGTTCGAGGCGGGGGCCACGCTGGCGCATTGCCATGTGCGGGACGACGAGGGCAAGCCGACCTCGGATCCCGAGCGCTTCGGCCGGCTGCTCGAGGGCTTGCGCAAACACTGCCCCGGCATGATCGTCCAGTTCTCGACCGGTGGCCGGTCGGGGCGGGGCGAGGAGCGGGGCGGGATGCTGCCGCTCCGGCCCGACATGGCGTCGCTCTCGACCGGCTCGGTCAATTTCCCGACCCGGATCTACGAGAACAGCCCGGACCTGGTCGACTGGCTGGCGGGCCTGATGCTCGAGCACGGGGTGAAGCCGGAGATCGAGGTCTTTGACCTCTCGATGCTCTTCAAGGCGGTCGAGATGGAGAAGGCGGGGCAGATCAGGGGGCCCCTGCACGTCCAGTTCGTCATGGGCGTGAAGAACGCCATGCCGGTCGATCGCGAGGTCTTCGAGTTCTATGTGAAGACGGTGCGGCGGCTCGCCCCCGACGCCACCTGGACCGGGGCCGGGATCGGCAGGAACCAGATCACGGTCGTGCGCTGGTCGCTGGAGCTCGGCGGGCATTGCCGGACCGGGCTCGAGGACAATGTCCGCCTCGACAAGGCGACGCTCGCCCCGTCCAACGCGGCGCTGGTCGAGCAGGTGGTGGCCCTCTGTCCCAAGTATGGCAGGCGGCCGGCGACAGTGGCCGAGGCGCGTGCTCTCCTCGGCTTGCCCGCTCAGGCTTGACGGACCACCGCCTCGGCCTCGATCTCGACCAGGTAGTCGCCGACCAGCTTCGCCTCGACCAGCGAGTTGACCGGGCGATGGTCCCGGAAATAGCGGCCATGCGTGCGGGCCACGGGCTCCCACTGGGCGATGTCGCGGACGAAGACTCGCGTGCGGACGACGTCCTCGAGCCCGGCGCCGGCGGCGCGGAGGCTCGCCTGGATCTTGTCCAGGACATAGGCGGTCTGGGCGGCGGGGTCGTCTCTGGCCACCACGTGGTCGGTCCCGTGCGTCGCCGTGGTGCCGCTCACCAGCACCCGGTCGCCGACGCGGAGTGCCCGCGTGTAGCCCGCGACCTCCTCCCAGACGCTGCCGCTCGAGACGCGGCTGCGGTCGCCGTCGGGCACCGCCTCGAAGACCCGTGGCAGTGTGCCGAGGTGGTGGCTGAGATCGCCCGAGGCGGTGAGGAAGGGCGGGCGGCGGTACTCGTCGCCGCAATCGCCGGGAACGGGGCGGCTGGCGGCGAAGGCGGCCTCGAGGCGGGCATGGTCCTCGGCGTCGAGCGCGAAGGCGAAGGCTCTGAGGTTGGCTTCCCGGTGGTCGCGCTCGCCCGGCCGGGCACCCACGATGACCGCCGCCACGGCCGGCTGGTCGAGCACCCAGCGGGTCGCCACATTGGCGATTCTCACACCGTGCTTTTCGGCAATCGCACCGGCGGCGGCGAGGATGCGCTGGAAGGCGTCCCAGCCGCCGATCGTCTCGATGAAGCGGCGGTACTTCATCCTCGACCAGTCGGCGATGGTGGCGGGCTCCTTCGCACCGAGCCAGCGCTCGTCCATGAAGCCGCCGGCGAGCGTGCCGTAGGCGAGGAGGCGGATGCCGTGCTCCTGGCAGAAGGCCGTGAGCGGGCCGGCGGCGCGGCGGTCGAGGAGCGAGAAGCTGACCTGGTTGGTACGGACGGGGTGGCCTTCGGCAACCAGGATGCGCAGATGCTCGGTGTCGAAATTGGTGACGCCGAGCTCGCCGATCAGGCCCTCCTCGCGGAGCTTGGTGAGCTCGGCCATGGCGTCGAGATAGGCGGGATGCTCGTAGAGCCACCAGTGGAGCTGCAGGAGGTCGAGCCTGTCGACGCCGAGGCGCTCGAGCCGCTCGGCGATGCCGGCGCGCACGACCCCGGCTGTCATCGGCCCGGGCTCGGGGCACCATTTGGTGAAGGCCCTGGGCTTTTCGCCGGTGCCATGTCGGGCGAGCAGGCGGCCCGTGATCAGCTCGGCCGAGCCGTAGTGGTCGGCCATGTCGAAGCTGTCGAAACCGCTTTCGGCGTAGACGGCGAGTGCATCGGCGGCGGAGTCCGGATCGAGCGGCCGGCCGGCCTGGCGCTCCATGTCGGCCACCTGCCAGAGCCCGGTGACCATGCGGCTGATCTCGAGATCCGGGGCGAGGCGGTAGCGCTCGGGGCGGGTCGGGGCGGTGGGCATCGGGCGTCTTCCTCGGCTCTGGCGGCGGCGGAGACTAGTCCTCTGGGGCAGGCATCGTGAAGGCCGAAACGAAGCGGCTGGGCCTGATCGTCAATCCGGTGGCCGGTCTCGGCGGGGCGGTGGCGCTCAAGGGGTCGGATGGGGAGGCGGTGCAGGCCGCCGCACTGGCCAAAGGTGCGGTGCCGCGCGCGGGCGAGAAGGCGGCCCGGGCGCTTGCCGCACTCCGCGAAGGTCTGGGCGGTGTCGAGGTCCTGGCCTTCTGCGGGAAGATGGGCGACCCATCGGCGCGGGTGGTCGGCGAGCCCGCGGACCCCTCGAGCGGGCTCGACACGCGGCGCGCGGCCGTGGCCTTGCGCGATGCCGGTGCGGCGCTCCTGCTCGTCGTCGGCGGCGACGGCACCGTGCGCGACGTGCTGGCCGCCGTGGGCGATGCCGTGCCGATCCTAGGCGTGCCGGCTGGCGTGAAGATGCAGTCGGCGGTCTTCGCCACGAGCCCGCGCCATGCGGGCGAGGTGGCGGCGGCCTTTCTCGCGGGCGACCGGCGGGCGCGGCTCATGGCGCGCGAGGTCATGGACATCGACGAGGCAGCCTTGCGCGCCGGCCGGCTCGGCGCCCGACTCCACGGCTTCGCCATGGTGCCGGTGGTGGACGGCCTCGTGCAGAACCCGAAGGCAGGGCAGGGGCCAGGCGAGGCGGCAGCGCTGGCGGGCCTCTGTCGGGCCATCGCGGCGGAAATGGTGCCGGGCCGGCTCTACGTGCTGGGGCCGGGCACCACCAAGCAGCAGGTGCTCGAAGCCCTCGGCCTCGCGGGCACGCTGCTCGGCGTCGACGCGGTGCTGGACGGGAAGCTGGTCGGCCGGGACCTGGATGCGACGGCGCTCGAGGCGCTGGTCGAGACGCGGCCGGCGACGCTCGTCGTCTCGGTCATGGGTGGCCACGGCTGCCTCTTCGGCCGCGGCAACCAGCAGATCGCCCCTTCGGTGATCGCCCGGGTCGGCCGGGAGAACATCCAGGTCGTGGCATCGCTGGCAAAGCTCGCCGCACTGGGCACGGCCGGGCTCTTCGTCGACACGGGCGACCCGGCAGTCGATGCGATGCTGGAAGGCTTCATCAGGGTCCGGACGGGGCCGGCGACGACGGTGATGATGCGGGTGCGGGGGTGACGCCACGATCCCCGATCATGCCTTGCAAGGAATATTCATTGGGAGTTATATTCGGGCATGAACTGGACGGTCGAGTTTCATCCGGCCTTCGAGAGCGAGTTCGACGTCCTGCCGCGCCAGGCGCAAACGGCCATCGCCGCCAAGGCGCTGCTCCTGGAGACATTCGGTCCGCAACTCGGCCGGCCGCATGCCGACACGCTCGAAGGTTCGCGGCACGCCAACATGAAGGAGTTGCGCTGCAATGCTGCTGACGGCGTCTGGCGTGTTGCCTTCGCCTTCGACCCGGATCGCACGGCCATCCTTCTGGTTGGTGGCGACAAGTCGGGCGGCAGCCAGAGGCGCTTCTACCGGCAACTCGTCGCGAAGGCAGACCAGCGGCTCGACGAGCATCTGCGTCGACTGAAAGGGAAATGCTGATGGGAACCACCCTCAAGGAAAAGATCGCCCGACTCGATGCCGATCACCAGGTCGAGATCGCGGCCGAAGCCGAGCGTTTGCAAGCGGAGTACCTGACGCTCCGCGACCTGCGCAAGGCACGTGAACTGACGCAGGCACAACTCGCCGAGACCCTTGGCCAGAATCAGGTCTCGATAGCCAAGCTGGAGAAGCGAACCGACTTCCTGCTCTCGACGCTCCGCCGCTACATCGAGGCCATGGGGGGGCGGCTCGACCTCGTCGTCGAGTTTCCCGATCGACCACCGGTGCACCTGGACAATCTGGGTGACGTCGACGAACCGACTTTACGACGCAAGGTCCACACGACGCCGTCGGCGGTGTGACTTTCAGATCGGCTACTCCGGCGGGTAGACCCGGTACTGGTCCGGCGTCAGCTTCAGGTCCAGGCAGTTGCCGAGCTCGTGGATGAAGTCGAGCCTGGGCTCGGTGTCCAGGTAGTAGTGGACGTCGCCGGCGAAAAGGCCGGTCTGGGTGACGCTGATGCCCTTCTCGCGGTAGCCGGCGACGACACTTTCCATGTCGGCATCGGCGATCTTCTCCTTGATGTGGTGCAGGCCCTCGCCCTTGCGGCGGAGGTGGTCCTCGTAGATCGTTGGGCCATGCACGGGCTGGATCAGCTCGATCTGCGTGTCGCCCATCCAGGCGAGGGCCACGAGAAACTCGAAGGGCTCGGTGACGGTGCGGTCGTCGACCTTCAGGTAGGTGAGCGACCGCTCGGTGAAGGTGAGGACCATCCAGGGGCCGACGCCGAGATTGTCGATCCAGGCCTGCATGCTCTTCTGGAGATCGCGCGTGACGAAGGCGATCTGGTGGATCCGGCGCTTCGCGTTGAGCTGGCGCAGCTCTTCGTTGGTCATGTGGCATCCTCCCTGGCTGGCGCCTTCGCCCTTGAGCGGGCGCCGTTGATCGTCAATAGTCGCACAAACGTTCGCCCAGCGTCCGGGACACGCCAACTGCCGGGCCTACGGAGGTTGCGTGCCAGAGAACCAGGTTTCCACAGCCCATCCCTACATGGCGAATTCCGTCGCCGGCATAAAGCAGGCGATGCTGGATGCCATTGGCGCCGGCAGCATCGAGGAGCTGTTCGCCCAGATCCCGGCAGCACACCGGATGAAGCGGCCCTTGGCGCTGCCGAAGGGCATGAAATCCGAGGCCGAGCTCCGGCGGCATCTGGTCGGGCTGCTGGCGCGGAACCAGAGCTGCGAGGCGAACCTCAGCTTCCTCGGGGCCGGCTGCTGGCAGCATCACGTGCCGGCGGCCTGCGAGGAGGTGGTCCGCCGGCGCGAGTTCCTGACCTCGGTCTTCGGCTCGCCGGCCTCGGATCACGGGCGCAACCAGGCCTGGTTCGAGTTCACGAGCCAGCTCGGCGAGCTGGTCGACTGCGACCTCGTCGGCCTGCCGGTCTACAGCTGGGGGGCCGCTGCCGGCCACGCCATCCGCATGGCCGAGCGCCTGACCGGGCGGCGCCGGGTCCTGGTGCCGCGGAACATCGACCCCGAGCGGCTCGGCGTCATCCGCACCATGGCCGAGCCCGTCGAGATGCCGCACCACATCGAGCTCGTCGAGCTCGCCTGGGACCCGGCGACGGGCGGCATCGACATGGCTGCCCTGGACGCGGCCCTCTCGGACGAGATCGCCGCGGTCTATCTCGAGGTCCCGGCCTATCTCGGCGGCATCGAGCCCAATGCGGCGGCGATCGCGGAGAAGGCCAGGGCGCAGGGGGCCATGGTCGTCGTCGGGGTCGACCCGATCTCGCTCGGCATCGTCGCCCCGCCCGGTGCCTATGGCGCCGACATCGTCGTCGGCACGCTGCAGACGCTCGGCATTCCGATGAACTGCGGCGGCGGGGTCGGCGGCTTCATCGCCAGCCGCGACGAAGAATGCCTGGCCCGTGAGTATCCGACCCTCTTTGCCAGCATCGCCGAGACCGTGCAGCCGGGCGAGCGCGGCTTCGCCCTCTCGCTCTTCCACCAGAGCTCCTATGGCAGCCGCGAGAAGGGCAAGGACTGGACCGGCAACTCGGTCTATCTCTGGGGCATCGCCAACGCCGTCTACATGGGCCTCATGGGCCCCGCAGGCTTCAGGGAAGTGGGCGAGCTGATCATCGCCCGCGCCCACTATGCGGCAGGGCGGCTGGCGCAGGTGCCGGGCGTGGCGGTCAAGTGGAAGAGCGGCTTCTTCAAGGAGTTCGTTGTCGACTTCACCGACACCGGCAAGACCGTCCACGAGATCAATGCGGCGCTCCGCGCCCGCGGCATCTTCGGCGGCAAGGATCTCTCGGCCGACTTCCCGGAGCTCGGCCAGGCGGCGCTCTATTGCGTCACCGAGATCCACACCCAGGCCGATATCGACCGGCTCGCCGAAACGCTCGAGGAGGTGGTGGGATGAGCGGCGACGAGACGCGGCTGCGGCGCTATCAGGCGCCGGTCTGGGACGAGCCGGTGATCATGGAGATGAGCAGCCCCGGCCGGCGGGGCCAGGTCTTCACCGCACCCGAGCCGGCGGTGGCCGAAGCGGTGGGCGACGCCGCCGCCCTCCTGCCGGCCGGCATGGCGCGGACCTCGCCGCCGGCGCTGCCGGAGATGAGCGAGCACGACGTGCTCCGGCATTTCCTCCATCTGAGCCAGGAAACGCTCGGCATGATGGGGATCAGCCTCTTCGGCACCTGCACGATGAAGTACAACTCGGCGCTCGGCGAGGCGCTGGCCTGGCGGCCCGAGATCGCTTCCCTGCACCCGCTGCAGGACGAGGACACGCTGCAGGGCGTGCTGGCCATCGTCCACGGCCTCGACCGGCAGCTTCGCGAGCTCTCGGGCATGGACCAGTTCGTCTTCCAGGCGGGCGGCGGGGCGCATGCCGGCTACACCAATTGCTGCGTCACCCGGGCCTATCACGCGTCGCGGGGCGAACTCGAGCAGCGCAACCAGATCATCACGACGATCCAGTCGCATCCCTGCAACCCGGCGACCGCGGCGGCGGCCGGGTTCGAGGTGATCACGCTGATGATCGAGGAGAACGGCTATCCGTCCCTCGACGCGCTGAAGGCCGCAGTCTCCGACCGGACGGCGGCGCTGATGGTCGGCAATCCCGACGACATGGGCATCTACAACCCCGAGATCGCCGAGTGGATCAGGATCGTCCATGAGGCCGGCGGCCTCTGCTTCTGGGACCATGCCAACTTCAACGGCGTGATGGGCCGGGTCCGGGCCCGCGAGCTCGGCTTCGATGCCTGCATGTTCATGCTGCACAAGACGTTCGGCGCACCCAAGGGCGGCAACGGGCCGTCGGTCGGCGCCTATGGCTGCTCGGCCGAGCTCGCGCGGTTCCTGCCGAGGCCGATCGTCGTCGAGGAGGCGGGGCGATTCCGGCTCGACCACGACCGGCCCGACAGCGTCGGTAAGGTGCGCGAGTTCTGGGGCAATGTCCCGCAGCTGATGAAGGCCTATGCCTGGACCTGTGCCATGGGCAGCGACGGCATCGCCGAGGCGGCGGACCTCTCGGTGCTCGCCAACAACTACATGGACGCGAAGCTCGGCAGGATCAGAGGGCTCGAGAAGTCGCACCCCAAGATCACCGTACCGCGCATGGAGATGACTCGCTGGAGCCTCGGGCCGCTGAAGGAGGAGACGGGTGTCGGCACGCTGGACGTGCAGAACCGCATGGTCGATTTCGGTGTCGATGCCTTCTGGCTCAGCCACGAACCCTGGCTGGTGCCGGAGCCCTTCACGCCGGAGGCGGGCGAGCTCTGGTCGAAGGAGGACCTCGACTATTGGGTCGCGGTGATCGAGCGGATCAGCGAGGAGGCCTACAGCACGCCGGAGCTGGTCAAGTCCGCCCCGCACAACCAGACGATTCACCAGGTCAAGCATGACGGGCTCGAGGACCCGGAGGGCTGGGCGATGACCTGGCG
>JAUIID010000165.1 GCA_030431615.1 Alphaproteobacteria bacterium | reverse complement strand
GCCATCGAGGAGGGTGCGCTCAGCCTGCACTACCAGCCGCAGCTCGACCTCGCCATGGGGCGGATCACCAGTGTCGAGGCGCTCATGCGCTGGACCCATCCGACCCGCGGCGTGATTCCGCCCACCATCTTCATCCCGATCGCCGAGGCGTCGGGCCTGATCAAGCCCATGGGCACCTGGCTGATCCACGAGGCCTGCCGCACCGTGCGCCGCTGGCAGGACATGGGCCTCGACATCGGCATGGCGATCAACATCTCGGCGGCCCAGCTGCGCCAGCAGGACCTGCCGGAGATCGTCACCCGGGCCCTCGTCGAGAACGGCCTGAGCCCCGACCGGCTGGAGCTCGAGCTGACCGAGAGCCTGTTCGTCGATCCCTCCGAGCTGATGATGCGCCGCTCGCTCGATCGCCTCGCCGAGATGGGCATCCGCCTCGCCATCGACGACTTCGGCACGGGCTACTCGTCGCTCGCCTATCTGAAGCGGCTGCCGGTGCAGAAGATCAAGATCGACAAGTCGTTCACCCAGGGCATCGGCCGCGAGGACGTCGACGAGGCCCTGGTCCGGGTGATCATCCACCTCGCCCGCACCTTCGGCAAGCTGGTGCTCGCCGAAGGCGTCGAGACCGAGCTGCAGCACCGCTTCCTCGTCGACGAGGGCTGTGACGCGGCGCAGGGCTACCTCTTCGCCAAGCCGATGCCGCTCGCCCATTGCACCGAGCATCTCATGGCGCAGGCGAGCTGCCACCCGGTGACCCGTCCGGCGCGCGCCGGGGTCGGCTGAAGCCAGCAACCCGGGACGCGGGGGCTCTGGCCGACCGGCGCCCGGCCCGGCAGAATGGCCGGGCGGCCGCTTCCGGTCGTCTTAGCCTGGAGCGAGCGGAATGGCGGCCTGGATCGAGATGCTGCCCGTCGAGGGTGCCGAGGGCGACCTCGCCGAGGCCTACGGCGCGGCCCGCACGCCGCACGGCACGGTCGACAACGTGATGCGCGCCCATTCGCTCCGGCCGCACACCATGCTCGGCCACATGGCGATCTACAGAAGCGTGCTGCACCACCCGGCGAACACGCTGCCGCTCTGGTTCCTCGAGGTGGTCGCCGCGGTCGTCAGCCACGCCAATGCCTGCGCCTATTCCTATGGCCACCACTGGACCAACGCGCGCCGCCTCATCGCCGACCCGAAGCACGCCGCCGCGATCGAGGCAGCACTCCAGGCTCGCCGGCTCGGCGACGTCTTCGCCGGCAAGGAGCTGGCACTCCTGGCCTATGCCGAACGGCTCACGGTCGACGTCGCCGGCATCGACGAGGCCACGTTCCGGGCCTGCGTCGATGCCGGGGCGACCCACGGCGAGATCCTCGAGGTCAACCAGGTGACCGCCTACTTCAACTACTCCAACCGTCTGCTGAACGGGCTCGGTGTCACCACCGAGGGCGACCGGCTCGGCTATTACGACGAGTGAGCCCCGGCCGGCGCCGGGCCGGCCGGGGCCAGGATGAACTCCGGTTCCGGCTCGGCCCGCGCCTCCTCCACCAGCCAGTCGATGAAGGCCCCGACGGCCGGCCGCTCCAGCACCCGCTCGACGCCGACCACGTAATAGGCGAGCCCGGTGGCGAGTGACGGGCCGAACGGCACGACGAGCCGCCCGGCCTGGATGTCGCCGGCGACCAGCGGGCTCCGGCCGAGCGCGACACCCACCCCCTCGACCGCCGCGTCGATCACCATGTTGGCCTGGCCGAATCGCCGGTTGTGCGCCGGCGCCAGCCCGCCCTGGCCGACCGCCGCCAGCCAGCGCGCCCAGCCCACGCCGACCCCCTCGCCTTCCGGCAGGTCATCGTGCAGCAGCGTCATGGCGGCGAGGTCGGCCGGCGCGCGGAGCTGACGGGCGAGCCTCGGCGCGCAGACCGGCGCCATGCGCTCGCCCAGGAGCAGCGTCGAGCCGAGCCCCGGCCAGCTGCCGCTGCCATAGCGGATGGCGAGATCGGCCTCGCCCGCCACGAGCTCGCTGCGCCGACCACTCGCCATCACGTCGACCTCGATCGTCGGATGGCGCTCGTCGAAACGGACCAGCCGCGGGAACAGCCACTTGACGACGAAGCCGGGCAAGGCGCTGACCACCACCCGGTCGGCCCGGCGCTCGCGGCGCAAGGCGTCGAAAGCATGGTGGATGCGATCGAGCCCGCCGATCACCGCCTCGGCGAGACGCAGGCCCTCGGCCGTGGCGACCACCCCGCGGCCGCGCCGCTCGAAGAGCGGGCAGCCGAGCCGGAGCTCCAGCTCCCTGATCTGGTGACTGATGGCACTCTGCGTCCGGCCGAGTTCGTCGGCGGCACCCGTGAAGCTGCCGAGCCGGACCGCGGCCTCGAGCGTCCGGAGCGTCGCGAGTGGCGGCAGGTCAGCGTAGCGCATGACTACCCATGAGCCAGATTCATACCACGAATGAAATAGGGGATATTGATCGGCCGGTCCAGAAGAGCGAGACTTCGATCGTCCCGGCCCTCGGCACAAGAATATCGGAAGTTCGACCATGGCCTATGCGTCTGCCCGCACGGTCGACGCGGCTTCGTTGCCCGTTATCGACCTCGAACCACTCATGAGCGGGAGCGGCGACGGACTGGAACGGACCGCCGCCGCCCTGACCGACGCCGCGGAGCGCGCCGGCTTCTTCTACGTCACCAATCACGGCGTCCCGGCAGCCCTGATCGAAAAGGCCGCGGCGGTCTCGCGCCGCTTCTTCGAGGCGCCGCGCGAGGCCAAGGCGGAGGTGGCCGTCCAGGGCCGTCATCGCGGCTGGCTCGATCCCGGCGAATCGGTGATGGAGGGTGCCCGCCGCCCCGACCTGAAGGAGAGCTTCATCTGGGGCATCGAGGTCGAGGCCGACGACCCGGCGCTCGCGACCAACCCGCTTCTCGCCCCCAATCGCTGGCCCGCCTTCCTGCCCGAGCTGCAGCCGACGCTCGGGGCATATCTCGACGCCGCCCATGCCTGCGGCTGGCAGCTCATGCGCGCCTTCGCCCATGCGCTGGGCGTGCCGCCCGGCCACTTCATCGCCCATATCGACCGCCCGGTGAGCCGCGGCGGGTCGATCTACTACCCGCCGCAGCCGCCGACCGCCGGCGCCGACCAGTTCGGCGTGGCGCCGCACACCGATTTCGGCTGCCTCACCTTGCTCTGGCAGGACATGGTGGGCGGCCTGCAGGTCCGGGCCAATGACGGCAGCTGGGTGGCCGCACCGCCCATGGCCGACTGCTTCGTCGTCAATGTCGGCGATCTCCTCGCCCGCTGGACCAACGACCGCTTCCGCTCGACGCCGCACCGGGTCGTCAACACCTCCGGCCGCTCGCGCCAGTCGATCGCCGTCTTCGTCGACCCGAACGCCGAGCAGGCGGTGGTGCCGGTCTGCGCCGAGGGCGAGCCAGCCCGCTACCCGCCGGTCTCGGTCGGCGAGCATATCGAGCGCCGCTACAACGCCTCCTTCGCCTATCGGCAGAAAGCCCCGAAGGTGCCGTCTTGACCGGGCGCGCCACCCTCCTCGACCCCGCCTGGCACTATGTCGAGAAGCCCGAGATGGCGCAGTTCCGCGCCGCCGACTGGCAGGTGCTGGAGCCGCAGAAGCAGGTCTACTACCGGCACTCGCGCGCCGACCACGTGCTGCGCCTGCTCCGCACCCTCGAGGCCGACCCGAGCTGGGGCTACGCGATCAACATCTTCGAGCATTGCCTGCAGTCGGCGACCATGCTGCTGCAGGACGGCCACGACGAAGAGACCGTCGTTGTCGGCCTCCTGCACGATGTCGGCTTCACCATCTGCCCGGAGACGCACGGCGCCTTCGCCGCCGCCCTGCTCGCCCCCTATGTCGACCCGAAGCACTGCTGGATGCTCGAGCGGCACGGCATCTTCCAGCTCCACCACTGCCACGAGCACCCCGACGCCGACCCGCACAAGCGCGAGCGCTGGCGCGGCCACCCGCATTTCGAGTGGGCCGCCACCTATGTCGAGCGCTACGACCAGAACGCCATCAACCCGGCCACCGGCTGGGCGCCGCTCGCCACCTTCGAGCCCATGGTCCGCCGCGTCTTCGCCGCCCCGCGCTACCGCGTCACCCCGCCCTGAGGGTGGGAATCAGGCTCGTTTTATAAGACTGACGCCGAACAGCAGGATCAAGGCACCGAGCACGGCCGTGATCATCTGACCGAAGAACCCGCCGAGATCGACGCCGGCCGCCCCCAGCACGTAGCCGCCGAGCACGGCGCCGATCACGCCGACCACCATGTTGCCGATCAGCCCGAAGCCGCCGCCCCGGATGAGCTTGCCGGCGATCCAGCCGGCGAGGACGCCGATCAGGAGGAAGAGCACGATTCCCAAGGCCAGGGCCTCCTTCCAGGTTGCCGGTCGAGCCTCGCCGCTCGCCCCGCCCGGGTCAAGCCGCGTGCCCCATGAGCCGGAGCGTGGCGAGCGCCATGACCCGCATCGACGTCACCAGGTCCTCGATCACCACGAATTCGTCCGGCTGGTGCGCCAGGTCGAGAATGCCGGGCCCGTAGGCGACGCAGTCGTGCAGATGCCCGATCCGGGCGACATGCTTCTGGTCGTAGGTGCCGGGCGAGGCGACGAAGGCGGCCGGCCGGCAGAGCACCGCCTCGATGGCCTGGGCCACCGCCTGCGGCACCGGTGCGGTAGGCTCGGTCATGATGGGTGCCACGTGCATGAGCTCGCGCAGGCCATAGGCGAAGCCCGGCCGCTCGGCCGCGAGCCGGTCAAGCAGGGCCCTGATCTCGCCCTCGACCTCCTCGATCCGCTCCTCGATGAGATAGCGCCGGTCGATGGTCAGCCGGCAGCGATCCGCGACGCAGGGGCTCGGCAGCCCGCCCTCCTCCGGCGCCGTGCCGGCCGTGATCGCATTCAGGTTCAAGGTCGAGGCCCGCGCCCCGTCCGGCACCACCGGCATCGCCGTCCGCCGTTCCTCGAGCCTGGGATAGAGCTCCGTCTCGAGCGCCTGGACGAAGGCCCCCATGTGGCGGATGGCACAGTCGCCGAGAAAGGGCATGGAGCCGTGCGCGATCCGCCCCCTCGTCTCGATCTCCGCCCACCAGACCCCCCTGTGGCCGATGCACACCCGATCGACGTTCAGCGGCTCCGGGATGATCACGTGATCCACCCGGGGCTTCGAGAAGTAGCCTTGCTTCGCCAGGTAGGCGACGCCGCCGAAGCCGCCCGATTCCTCGTCCACCGTGCCCGAGATCTCGATCGCACCCCTGAGCGGCAACCCCGAGGCCAGCAAGGCCTCGACCGCCACCACCGCCGCCGCCAGCCCGCCCTTCATGTCGCAGGTGCCGCGCCCGTAGATGCGCCCGTCCCGGACGACGCCCGCGAAGGGATCGACCGTCCAGCCCTGCCCCACCTCGACCACGTCGAGATGCCCGTTGAAATGGATGGTCGGCCCCGGCCGCCCCGTCGCGTAGCGGCCGACGACGTTGGTCCGGGGATAGAGGTCGCTGTCGCCCGGCGCCCCCTCGCCCCGGATATAGGTGATCTCGAAGCCGCTGGCCGCCAGCCGCCGCCCGAGGAACTCGGCGCAGGGCGCATAGGCCTCGCCCGGCGGGTTGACGGTGGGGAAGGCCACGAGCTCCCGGGTCAGCTCGACCACAGTGCCTTCCCGCTCGCCGATCGCCCGCTCCAGCTTTCCGTCCATGCCAGCCCCCGTTATGAGGGAGAAGCGTCGGGTGTCGAGGCGGCCCTGTCAACGGCGGCAGGGGTAAACAGAAGCAGGGAGGCCAGATCATGACCCATGCCGCAAAGGTTGTCGCCAATCGCCTGGAGGGCGGCCGGCTCGACGGCCTCGCCATCGCCGAGGACGAGGGCTACGCCGTGCAGAACGAGGCCAACGCCGCCCTCGCCGCCAGGCTCGGCGCCATCGCCGGCCACAAGATCGGGGCCACCGCCGAAGGCATGCGCAAGCTCCTCAACGTCCCCGGCCCCATCGCCGGCGATGTCTTCGCTTCGACCGTGCACGAGAAGCGGGCCACGCTCCGCCTCGCCGACTACGTCCACCCCGGCGTCGAGACCGAGATGGCCGTCCGCATCGGCCGCGATCTTACGCCCGACGAGGCCCCCTGGACGAAGGAGCGCATCGCCGCCGTGGTCTCGGCCGTCCTGCCGGCCATCGAGATCGTCGACAACCGCTACGTCGATTTCCCGAAGGCCGGTGCCGGCACCATCATCGCCGACAACGCCTTCAACGCCGGCAGCATCCTCGGCCCCGAGACCACGGACTGGCAGCACCTCCCCCTCGACCGCCTCACCGCCCGCACCCTAATCGACGGCAAGGAAGTCGGCACCGGCCTCTCCGACGAACTCCTCGGCCACCCGCTCAACGCCCTCGTCTGGCTCGCCGACCGCTACGCCGGCCTCGGCCGAACCCTCGAGGCCGGCCACTTCGTCAGCCTCGGCACCATCACCCCCGTCCAGTGGATCAAGGGCCCCTGCGAAGTGCGCATCGAGGTGGAGGGGCTGGGCGAAGTCGAGGTGGTGTTCGAGTGACCTGATCCCGTCCGCGGGGCCGTTCCTGCCTACCCAGGACAGCAATCGCAAAGCCGGCCCGGTCAAGGCTTCCGAACAAGTCGCAGGTGATGAGCGAAGGCGCGCGACATCGCCGGGGTGGGCTCGGGCGGGTCGAGCAGGGCCTCGACGAAGAGCTTCTGATCCGCGGCCGAGAGCCGGACGATCTGCGCCTCCTCGATCGCCTGCCGGGCCGCGATGTGCTCCGAGCGGGTGATCTGCGTTGTCATCACGGTCTCCTCATCGCGACTCTAAACGTTAGTCTTCTGGACGCTTCAAGAGCAGGAACCATAACGAGCGGCCTTGCCATTCTTGCGTGCTCGGGTGAAGTGAAGTCTTGGCAGATTCATGAAGGCGGCGTCCATGTGCAATGATCCGGCGGCCGAGGGCGACGACACCGACCCGGCCTTCGACCTCGACTCAACAGACCTGCCCGACCCCTTCGCCCTTTTCGACGAGTGGTCATCGCCGGCGGACGTCGAGGCCTATGCCCAGCTCTAGGTCGATCCCATGACCCCACCCAACCGCGCATCCGCCGAGACCCGCGCCGTGCAGGCGCTGCACGAGATCGAGGCGGCCACCGGGGCCATCGTGCCGGGCATCCAGCCCTCCTCGACCTTCGCCCGCGACGCCGACTACGCGCTCCGCGACGGCTTCGTCTACAGCCGGGACACCTGCCCGACCGTGCGCCACGCGGAGCGCATCATCGCCAGCCTCGAAGACGGGGCCACCGCCCTCCTCTTCGGCTCCGGGCTCGCCGCCTGCGCCACGCTCTTCGAGACCGTGCCGGCGGGCAAGAGGATCGCTGCCCCCCGCATCATGTATCACGGCGTCCAGGACTGGCTGGTGCGCCTTCGGGACCGGCACGGCATCGGCCTCGACTTCTTCGACGCCGCCGATCCGGCGAGCCTTGCCGCCGCCGTGCACGAGGGCGAGACGGCGCTCCTCTGGCTCGAGACGCCGGTCAACCCGAGTTGGGATGTGATCGACATCGAGGCGGCCGCCGCCATCGGCCACGCCGCCGGAGCGCTCGTCGCGGTCGACGGCACCTGCGCCTCGCCGGTGACGACCCAGGCGCTCAATCTCGGCGCCGACATCGTCTTCCACTCCGCCACCAAATACCTGAACGGCCACAGCGACCTCACCGCCGGCGTGCTGGTCGGCAAGGCCCAGGACGAGAGCTGGCGCGAGCTCACTTGGCTGCGCTCGAAGCTCGGCGGCGTGCTCGGCGCCTTCGAGGCCTGGCTTTTGATCCGCGGCATGCGCACGCTCTTCCTCCGCTTCGAGCGCGCCTCGGCCAGTGCGCTGGCCATCGCCCGGCACCTCGAGGGCCACCCCGCCATCGAGCGCGTCCTCTACCCGGGCCTCGAGAGCCACCCCCAGCACGACGTCGCAAAACGCCAGATGACCCGGGGCTTCGGCGGCATGCTCTCCATCCTGGTCCATGGCGGCCCGGAGGCGGCCAAGCGTATCGCGTCCTCGACCCGACTCTTCCTCCCCGCCACATCGCTCGGCGGCGTCGAGAGCCTGATCGAGCACCGGAAGGCTGTCGAAGGCCCCAACAGCATCGTCCCGGGCAACCTGCTTCGCCTCTCGGTCGGCATCGAGGACGTGGCCGACCTCATCGCCGACCTGGACGCCGCCCTTCGGCAATGAAAGTCAGGATGCCGGCGACGAAGCCGCGCTCGAAGAAGAGCACGCTCAGCACCAGCAGCCCCGCGAGCGCCAGGAGCCAGTAGGCACCGAGCAGGCCCGCCAGCACCGTCTCGGTCCAGCTCAGCAGCAGCGCACCGAGAAACGCCGCGAGCAGCATTTCGCGGCCGCCGAGTGCCGTCCAGATCAGCACCTCGGCCGAGAGCCCGAAGCCGATCAGCTTGGGCGAGACGAAGCCGAACTGGCTCGCGAACAGTCCCCCGGCGAGCCCGGCAATGGCGGCCGACAGGGCAAAGCCATGCCGCTTGATGGCGGCCACGTCGTAGCCGAGATAGCCGAGCCGGTCCTCGTTCTCGCGCACCGCCGTCATGGCGAGCCCGCGGGACGACGCAAGCAGCGCCTCGAGCCCGACGAAGACGGCAAAGGCTACGCCCAGCATCACCCAGTAGGTCGGCAAGGCGTCGAAGAGCACCGGCCCGCCGCCGTCGAGCCCGAGTGCCAGGGGCGGCACGCCGATCAGCCCGTTCAGCCCGCCGAGCCAGCCCGCACCCTGGGTCAGCCGCTCGGCGAGCACGGCGAGCGCCAGCATGGTGATGCCGAAATAGGCGCCCCGGAGCCCCCGCCCGTGGAAGAGGAAGAAGCCGAGCAACTGTGCCACTGACCAGGGGACGAGGCAGGCAAGGGCGAGGCCGAGCCAGGAGGAGGGCCAGGCCTCGAGCCCCGGCAGGCGGCCCATGGTGGCGAGCGCCATGGCATAGGCGCCAAGCCCGAAGAAGAGCGCCTGGCCGAAGGAGAGCAGGCCGAGCCGGCCCCAGGCCAAAGCGAGGCTCATGGCGAAGAGGCCGTAGGTCAGGAACTGGGCGAGCTGCAGCACCTGCCACTCGCCGATGAAGAGCGGCAGGAGGGCGAGGCCCGCCCAGACGAAGCCCTGGACGAGCCGCTGCCGCTTCATCGCCGCTGCCGGAAATGGCCGACCAGGCCGTTCGGCAGGAGCCGGATGACGAGGATGGCAAGGCCGAGAACCACGAGCTCCGCCACGGCCGGCGAGGCGACGCGCGCCACCAGGCTCTGGCTGCCTCCCACCACGACCCCGCCCGTGACCACGCCCATGAGCTCGCCCGCGCCGCCGGTCAGGATGGCGAGAAAGGCCGGAATGAGAAAGCCCAGCCCCATCTGCGGATCGACGCTCAGGAGTGGCGCCATGACCACGCCCGCAAGCCCGGCGAGCCCGGCACCGAAGGCAAAGGTGAGCCGGTCGAGGCCGCGGCTGTCGATGCCCATGGCCTCGGCGGTCGCGCGGTCGGCGATGGTGGCCCTGGCCGCGAGCCCCAGCCGCGTGCGGTGGAAGAGCCAGAAGCAGAAGAGGATGACGATGAGCGACACGGCCATGATGAACAGGCGATAGGCCGGGAAGGGCTGGCCCATGATGTCGAGCCGGAGATCGAAGGGTGCCGCCACCACCTTGCTCTGCGGCCCGAACCACAGGATCACCGCCTGGCGGATCAGCAGCGAGAGGCCCCAGGTGGCGAGGATGCTGTCGAGCACGCGGCCATAGAGGTGGCGGATGACCAGCACCTCGAGCAGCCATCCCACGAGCCCGACCGCAAGCGGCCCCAGCACCAGCGCCAGCCAGAACGAGCCGCCCAGCCCCTGGACCACGAGCAGCGCATAGGCACCGAGCAGGAAGAGCTCGCCATGCGCCATGTTGATGATGCGCATCATGCCGAAGACGACCATCAGCCCCATGGCGACGAGGATGATGGCGAGCACGAAGTTCGCGGCATCGAGCAGGGCGAGGACGAGGTCGGCCCCCATCGGCGTCAGATCGAGAGCCGGGCTTCGAGCGCCGGCAGCGCATCCGCCAGCCCCGCCGCCTCGACGACGTACTCGATCCGTCCCTTCTCCATCACCAGCACCCGGTCGGCGAGCCCCAGTGCCAGATCGAGGTTCTGCTCGACCAGCAGCAGTCCGATCCCGTCCTCGCGGGCAATGCCGGCCAGCGTCTCCGCCAGCCGGTCGACCAGCGAGGGCTGGATGCCCTCGGTCGGCTCGTCGAGCAGCAGCAGGCGCGGCCGCCCGGCGAGGGCCCGGGCGATGGCGAGTTGCTGCTGCTCGCCGCCCGAGAGGGTCGAAGCGTCCTGCCGCCGCCGCTCGGCCAGGACCGGAAAGCGCTCCAGCAGGCCATCATCGAGCCGGGCACCATGGCCCAGCCCGCCAATGACGAGGTTCTCCTCCACGCTGAAGCCGGCGAAGATGCTGCGGCCCTGCGGCACCCAACCGATCCCGGCCCGCGCGATACGGTGCGCCGGAAGTCCGGCGAGTTCCTGCCCGCCCAGGCGGATGCTGCCGGCCGTGGCCGGCAGGAGCCCCATCAACGCCTTCAGCGTCGTCGTCTTGCCGGTGCCGTTCCGCCCCAGGAGGCAGGTGATGCCGCCCGCCTCGACGGCGAGATCCACGCCGTCGAGGATGCGCGCACCGCCATAGCCGGCGACGAGGCCCCTGACCTCTAGGAGTGCCGCCATCAGGCGCGCTTGCCGAGATAGAGCTCGCGCACCAGCGGATCCTGGCCGACCTCCCCGTAGCTGCCGGTCGCCACCACCCGCCCCTGCAGCATGACGGCAACCGCCACGTCGAGCTCGCGCACAAAGGCCATGTCGTGCTCGATGACGATGGCGGCGACACCGTCTTTGGCATTGAGCGCGCGAATGAGCTCGGCCGTCTGCCGCGTCTCGGCCCGCGTCATGCCGGCGGTCGGCTCGTCCAGCAGGAGGAGCCTCGGCCTGAGCGCCAGCAGCATGGCGATCTCGAGCCACTGCCGCTGCCCATGCGAAAGCCGGCCGGCCGGTGTTTCGGCATGCTCACCGAGCCCGACTCGGGCCATGAGCCCCGCCGCATCGACCGGCCCCCGGACCGCCGGCGAGGCCGCCGCCAGGGCCAGGTGCTCGGCCACGGTGAGGGCGGCAAACAGCCCCGGCGTCTGGAACTTGCGGGCGATGCCGAGCCGCGCCCGCCCGGCTGGCCCCTCACCGGCGAGCCGCCGCCCGGCGAACACGAGGCTCCCGGCATCCGCCGCCGTCTCGCCGCTCAGCACGCGAAAGAACGTGGTCTTGCCGCAGCCATTGGGCCCCAGCAGGCAGAGCAACCCGCCTTCGTCGAGCGAGAGCGAGAGCCCGGCCAACGCCTGCACGCCGCCGAAGCGCTTCTCCAGCCCTTCGACGGCAAGCAGAGTCATCCGCTCAGTTGCAGCCGGCTTCGGGCGCCAGCCGGCCGAGCCGGTCGACCACCTCGAGCCCGTCGCCCACCGTGTGGGCGAGGAACATCTCCATGGTCACGTGATGGTCCTCCGCACCGATCGAGAGGAGGCCTGTCGGCGTCTCGATCTCTAGCCCCTCGAGCCCGTCGACCAGCGCCTCGGCGTCGATCGTCTCCGACCCTTCGAGCGCCTCGGCCACCGCGATCACCGCGTTGTAGTGCGTCATCGTATAGTGCGACGCGACGACGTCCGGCCCCGCCATCTCGGCGAGCCTCCCTGTGAAGTACTGCACCCCTTCCGACGGATCGGCCGCGGCAAACGGCACGGTCACCCACATGTCCTGCGCCTTGCCCTCGCCGAAGGCACCCAGATAATCCTCGGAGAATCCGAGAAAACCGACCGTCACGTCCTCCAGCAGGCCGAAATCCTCGGCCTGGCGGATGAAGGTGATGCCGTCGGCACCTGGCAGGGCGAAGAGCAGCACGTCCGCCCCGCTCTCCTCGATCCGGCGCACCACCGGCGCGAACTCGGTGACACCCCAGGGCGTGAATTCGGTGCCGACCACCTCGCCGCCGGCCTCGGCGACGAGCCCCGCCGCGGTCTCGAACATCTTCTGTGGCCAGACATAATCGGCCCCGAACATGAAGAATTTCTTGCCACGATTCTCGGCCAGATACGGGACCAGCTCAGCCAGCTCCTGGTTCGGCACCGAATTGAAGGCGAAGACGTAGCGCGAGCAGGCCCCGCCCTCGTAATTGGTCGCATAGAGCAGCGGCACCTTCGCCCTCTCCATGGTCGGCAGCATGGCGTCGCGGGCGTTGGAGGTGATCGGCCCGAGCACGGCGATCACCCCGTCGCCCCGGGTGAGCTTGGTGGCGCGCTCGACCGAGGTCCTTGGATCCGTCTGGTTGTCCTCGTAGATCACCTCGACGGGCCGACCCTGGATGCCGCCCGCGTCATTGATCTCCTTGACCGCGAGGTCGATGCCGAGCCGCGCCTGCCCGCCGAAGAGCTCGAGCCCGCCCGAGAACGGCAGCACGGCGCCGAGCTTCACCGGCGCCTCCTGCGCGAAGGCAGTGCCGCCGAGAAGCCCGAACGCCAGTCCCGCCGCCAGCATCAGACCGCTACGCATCGTCCCTCTCCTCTTTGCCGCTGGCGAAGCATAGGAAGATCGGGCTGGCGCTGTAAACGCCGTCTCAGCCGACGAGAGCGAATAGGAGACCCAGGATCAGGGCACCACTCATCGAGAAGCCGAGATAGGCCAGGAACACGGGCGGCCGGGCGAGCGCCCAGACGGCGATGGCGGCGGGCAGCGAGGTGACGCCGCCGGCGATCAGGAACGCCATGCCGGCACCCGGCGCCATGCCCTGGTCGATCAGCCCGCCGATCAGCGGCAGGGCGGCATAGCCGTTGAGATAGGCCGG
>JAUIID010000164.1 GCA_030431615.1 Alphaproteobacteria bacterium | reverse complement strand
TCGGGGTTGTTGAAGAGATCCCAGCCCTCGTCCTTGGCGAGCTCCGGCGAGATGACGTCCGAGTTCACGACGAAGTCGAAGGTCTCGTAGCGCTGCACCACGCCCAGGAGATGCTCGCCGTCCTCGCTCATCGCCCAGTGATAGGGCGGGGCGAACTTCGGCATCATGGCGTCGTAGAGCGGCTGGAAGCGGTCCTGCGGCAGGTCGCGGATCAGCCCCTCGGGCCAGAGCTGGGTGCGGGCCCAGGGATTGTTGATGTTGATGAAGTCCCAGACCGAGGTCTCGCCGGCGCGCAGCCGATTGACGGAGGTCGGGTCGGAGATGTGGATCTCGGTCTTGAGCGTCTCGCCCGTCTTCTCCTGCCAGAGGTCGAGCAGGCGCGGGTCGGCATAGGCATCCCAGGTGAGCAGCGCCAGCGGCCGGTCCTGCGCCAAGGCGAGCCGCGGCCCGGCAGCGGCCAGCGTGCCGGCGGCACCCAGGCCCGCCATCAGGCGGCGGCGGGTCATCGCCATGGAGCGCAGCCCCATGTCGCGCACGGGGTTCCTCTGGGCTAGCTGCTGCAGGCGGCGGATGTCGCGCATCGTTCCCTCTCCCAGGTTGCGCCGCCGGGTGCTTGCGGCGAAGCGCGGTGCTTGCGCCCGGTTGTGCGGCATGCGGTCGGTTGTCCGGATAGTGCAAGTGCGAAGAAGCCTGTCAAGGCATCGGGCACCGGCACCCGTGTCGCGGGTCAGCGATAGGCGAGCGGCTCGTCGGTCACCGAGCGGTCGCCGACCACGGCGCCGAGGATCCGCCGCTGCCAGTAGGGGCTGCCGCAGATCAGCACCCGGCCCGTCCCCTCATAGGTGCGCATCCAGCGATGGCCGGAGAGATAGTGACCCGCCAGCGAGGCGGCGGCGCGGCGCATGCGGTAGCGCAGGGATGCGGTCCAGGCGATCACCAGCCGGCCGTCGACCTTGACCTGCTCGTCCTCCAGCTGGATCTCCCGCACGGGCCCGTAGGCATTGAGCGCCACCTGGCCCTCGCCGCTGACCCGCAGGCGAAAGGTGATCAGCCCGTCGCCGGCCCAGAGCGAGGTGAAGACCGGATCGCGATAGAGGCGGATCTCGACCGAGCCGTCCGAGGCCCAGAAGGCGCCCCGGGCCAGGATCCAGTCCCCGCCATCGAGATCGAAGACGTGGTAGCCGCCGAAACCCGGGCGGAGATTGAGCTCGCCGGAGCCCGAAAAGCTCGGCCGGATGAGCGACTGCTGCCCGATCGTGCAGCGGATCGCCTCGCCGACCCCGGGCAGGGGTGCCCGAAGCTCGATATTTCCCCGCAGATAGGTCAGGGCGTGCCGCTCGGTGCGCACCGTCTCGTCCTCGAGATGAATGCGCAGCAGGCGCATGCCCTCGATCTCGATGACCTCGTAGCGGGCCATCAGCCGGGCGCCTGAAGGAGCATGCCCGCCCCGCTCATTCGAGCAGACCGGCTTCGCGGTAGGCGCGCTCCGCCCCCGGATGCAGCGGCACGGCGCGGTTGACCGCCGCCAGATCGCTGCGGTCGAACTCGCGCAAGGTCGGGTGCAGCGTGCGGATCTCGTCGAGCTGCGCCAGAAGCTCGCGGGTCAGGAGATAGACCACGTCCTCGCCGACCTCGGCGCGCGTCGCCAGCATCGCGTGGCTGCCGAAGCCCGGGATGTCCGCGGGCAGGCCGTAGAGATCGCCCGGAATGTCGAGGCGCTGCAGATAGGGAAGCTCGTCGAGCATCCGGTCGATCGCCGGGGCGGCGAGCGGGAGTATCTGGGCACCGCAGCGCTGGCGGACGTTGCGCACCAGCCCCGAGGGGTGGCCGACCACCTCGACGAAGGCGGCGATGCGGCCGTCGCAGAGCGCATCGGGCAAGGCGCTGCCGCGCAGCTCGGTAATCTGCTCGAAATCGTCGTCACCCACCTCGAAGACGTCGAGAATGGTCTCGAAGCTGCTGCGCGAGCCGGAGCCGGGATGGCCGCCATTGACCCGCCGCCCGAGCAGGTCGACCGGCTTCTCGATCCGCAGCGTGCCGTCGACGACGAGCGTGACGATCTCCGGATGCAGCGGCATGACCGAGCGCAGACCGGTGAACGGCCGCTCGGTCCAGAGCCCGCTGCCCGCAAAGGCCTCGTACAGCACGTCGCCCTGCAGGATGGCGAACTCGAGCTGCCCTTCGGCCAGCATCCGCACATTGTAGATCGACCCCGGCGTGGCCTCGGCCGAGCAGCGCAGCCCGTGCTCCTCGCGCTCGCGGTTGACGATCCGGCAAAGCCCCCTTCCGATCGGGTAGTAGACACCGTCGGAATCGCCGGTGCCGATGGTGACGAAGCTGTCGGTCAAGGCAAGTGCCGGGCCGGCGCTGCCGAGGGCCAGCGCCGCCGACAGCGCTGCCGGCCACAATCGACGGAACAGGCGAAGCCTAGCTGGCACGGTCGTCCTCGCGCATCACGACGTCGTAGACCAGCCGGAAGGCGTCCGCGTCCACCCCGAGCTCGCTGCGCAGCGGCCGGTCCATGGCGAGGATGACGAAGAGCATCACGCCGAGGAAGAAGGAGACGATGCCGCCCAGCAGGAGATGGGAGCGAAACCGCATGTCGAGCATCCAGAGCAGCATCACGGTGATCGCCGCACCAATGGCGACGACATACCAGAGCACCCCGGGAATCCGGATATCGACCGCGGCGAGACGCTGGTGGCGGGCCGTGGAGATGTCGCTGAAGCCGCGGAACACCTCGCTGTGCAGGAGCTCGCGCGAGCGGCTGCCCGGCTCGTGCTCGGCCAGCCGGCGGGCGATGAGCTGCAGCCGGTTGGACCCGCCATTGTTGATCTCGCCCCGGCGATGCGCCGGGAAGTCCTCGTTGATCACATAGAGCGTGTAGTCGCGCAGCAAAAACTCCAGCTCGCTGCGCAAGGGCTCTGGATAGCTCGAGAAGCTGCGGTAGAGCGAGGCGATGCCGGCCGCCTCGAGATTGACGAGCTGGTTCACGCGCTCGCTGTTCTGGTAGACCGAGACCGAGAGCAGGCCGAGCAGGAGGGCGTAGAACAGGCTGAACCCGCCGCTCGCATGGCTGACCAGCTCGTTGACGCGAGGCTCGCGGCGCAGCCAGGCCCAGAGGAACGGCCGGACGAAGATCAGCCCGGCCCAGGTGACGGCGACCAGGAAGAGCGCGCAATAGACCATGAGCTGCAGCGCCGAGAGGCTCTGCAGCCAGTCGATCAGATTCTCGGCCACCTGCTCGTCGCCTTGCCTCGCCGTGCGGTCATGGGCATCCCCTCACCTGCCCGCGTCTGATAGACCAGTTCGCGACGATCGACCACCCATGCGCCCCCTTGCCGAGGCACCGCCCCTTGCTCGACCCCGACGAACCCGTCCCCTTCGTGCACGAGAACCCTGAAGGCGCCAGCCCGTGGCTCCTGACCTGCGAGCATGGCGGCCGGCGGCTGCCCCGGGTGCTGGGCGATCTCGGCCTGCAACCGGCCGCCTTCGAGCGGCACATCGCCTGGGATATCGGCGCCCTCGGCGTTGCCCAGAGGCTCGCGCGAGCGCTCGATGCCGAGCTGGTGCACCAGCTCTATTCGCGGCTCGTCGTCGACTGCAACCGCCCGCCGACCCGGCCGAGCTTCATCCCCGAGATCAGCGAGGCCACGGTGATCCCGGGCAATCTCGGCCTCGACCCCGAAGCCCGCCTCGCCCGCGAGAAGGCGATCTGGCGGCCCTTCCAGGACCGGGTCGCCGAGGCCGTGGGCAACCGCGGCGGGCTGCTCGCCATCCACAGCTTCACGCCCGTCTACAAGGAAGAGCAGCGCCCCTGGCAGCTGGGCTTCCTCTATGCCCGGGCGGAGCCCCTGGCACTCGACCTCCAGCGCTGGTTCGCCGCCGAGGCCGGCATCGACGCGGCGCTCAACGAACCCTACCGCGTCGACGCCGACGACTATACGATCCCCGTTCACGGCGACATGCGCGGCCGACCCGCCGTGCTCGTCGAAATCCGCCAGGACCTGATCGCCGACGCACCTGGCCAGGCCCGCTGGGCCGATCTCCTGCACCGCGCGGTCCAGAGCCTCGAGCCACCGGCCCTGCCCGGCCAGCCCTGAAGGAGTGCTGATGCACGACAACCCCGAGAGCATTGCCTTCTTCGCCACCAGCGACTTTTCCGGCCTCGTCCGCGGCCGCGGCGTGCCGGTCCGCAACCTGCCGGCCTTCCTCGAGTCCGGCTGCGGCTGGGTCCCGGCCGACCAGGCGCTCACCGCCTTCGACGTCATCGGCGAGGGCAACCCGTTCGGCGCCTCGGGCGACCTCCGGCTGATGCCGGACCCCGCCACCGAGGTGCGCATCGTCGACGATGCCGGCCGGCCGCCCTGGCACTTCTTCCTCGCCGACATCCAGACCCTCGACGGCGACCCCTGGTCCTGCTGCGCCCGCTTCTTCCTCAAGTCGGCGCTCGCCGATCTCGAAGAGCGCTTCGGGCTCGGCCTCTCCGTCGCCTTCGAGCACGAGTTCACCCTGCTCGGCGACCCGGCACCGGCGCCGGGATTCTCGATGCGCGCGTTTCGCCGGGAGGAGAGCACGGTGACGGCCATCATCACGGCCCTGCGTGCCGCCCGCGTGCCCCCCGAGATGGTCCTGCCGGAGTTCGGCCAGAGCCAGTTCGAGATCCCCCTCTCCCCGGCCCCGGCACTCACCGCCGCCGACCGGGCGGTCGTCTTCCGCGAGGTCGTGCGCGACGTCGCCGAGCGGCTGGGCAGGCGCGCCACCTTCGCCCCCAAGGTCCGGCCGGAGGCGGTGGGCAATGGCGTCCACATCCACTTCAGCTTCGTCGATTCGAAGGGCCGGCCGGTCACCTACGATGCCGAGGGCCCGGGCGAGCTCAGCGCGCCGGCCGCCGCCTTCGCCGCCGGCGTGCTCCGCCATGCGGACGCACTGGCCGCCCTGACCGCCCCCTCCGTGGTCTCCTATCTCCGCCTCAAGCCGCATCACTGGGCCGCGGCCTTCGCCTGCCTCGGCCGGCAGAACCGCGAGGCCACCATCCGCATCTGCCCTTCGACGCGCACCGGCCGCGACCCGGCCGCGGGCCACCATCTCGAATACCGCGCCGCCGACGCCACCGCCTCGCCCTACCTGGCGCTCGGTGCCCTCGTCCGGGCCGGCATCGCCGGGCTGGAGGAGAACCTGCCCGCCCCGCCGCTGGTCGACACCGACCCGGCCGATCTCGACCCGGCCGCCTGCGAGCGCCTGGGCGTGCGGCCGCTGCCGGGGGACCTTGCCGCGGCCCTCGATGCGCTCGCCGCCGACAAGGTGGCCATGGGCTGGGCCGCCCCCGATTTCTGGGCCTGCTACCTTGCCATGAAGCGGAGCGAATGGGCCGGGCTTGCGGACTACGACCATGTCGCCCTCTGCGACGCCTATGCCCGGGTCTACTGACGCCATGGACAACGAGCGCCTGCCGCGCGACCGACGCCTCGAGCCCCGTCGGACAGCGGTCCTCCTGGTCGACGTCCAGCTCTCGGAGATCGTGCCCGAATACGAGGCGGCGAAGCCCGACTACTGGCGCATGATCCACGAGCGCGCCCTCCCCGCGCAGCAGCGCCTGCTGGCCGCCGCGCGCGAGCGGGGCTGCGAGGTCCTCTACACGGTCATCGAGGCGCTGACGGCGGACGGCCGCGACCGCTCGCTCGACCACAAGCTCTCGGGCATCCTGGTACCCAGGGGCTCGCCGCTCGCCCGGGTCATCCCGGCGGTCGCCCCCCTGGCCGACGAGATCGTCCTGCCCAAGACCTCGTCCGGCGTCTTCAACTCGACCGCCATCGACTACGTGCTGCGCAATCTCGGCACCCTGAACCTGATCGTCTGCGGCTTCCTCACCGACCAATGTGTCGACATGGCGGTGCGCGACGCCGCGGACAAAGGCTACTACGTCGTCTGCGCCGAGGATGCCTGCGCCACCCACTCAGCCGAGCGCCACGCCCGCGCCCTCGAGGCCTTCGGCGGCTACTGCCGGGTGCAGACGGTCGACGAGGTGATCGCCACGTTCTCGGACTAGGCAAGCCCCGCCGGAAGGGCTGGCCCGCCCGCGCTGTGCACTGGCTGGACGCTCATGCCGGTCGACTGGTACCTGCTGGGCCTGCCGCCGGGCTTCGGCCGCAGTGGCACGACGACACCGAACCGGAGGCCCATCATGTCCGAACTCGACGCCGTCCTCGCCCGGATCGACGCGGATCAGGAGGCGGCGCTCGAGCGCCTCTTCACGCTGCTGCGCATCAAGTCGATCTCGACCGATTCGGCCTATGCCGGCGACTGCCGGGCCTGCGCCGACTGGCTGGTCGAGGATCTGTGCTCCATCGGCTTCGAGGCGAGTGCCCGGACCACGCCCGGCCACCCCATCGTCGTCGCCCACGACCGCTCGGCCGGCGGCGCCTCCGCCCTCTTCTATGGCCACTACGACGTTCAGCCGGTCGACCCCATCGAGCTCTGGGAGCACGACCCGTTCGAGCCCTTCCTCCAGACCCGCGCCGATGGCAGCCGCGTCATCCGCGCCCGCGGCGCCTCGGACGACAAGGGCCAGGTCATGACCTTCGTCGAGGCCTGCCGCGCCTGGAAGTCCGTCACCGGGCGGCTGCCGATCGCACTTTCCGTCCTGCTCGAGGGTGAGGAGGAATCCGGCGGGGTCAACCTGCCGCCCTTCCTCGCCGCGCACGCGGACGAGCTCAAGGCCGATATCGGACTGATCTGCGACACCGGCATGTGGAATCCCGAGACCCCGGCCATCAACACCATGCTCAGGGGCCTCTGCGGCGAGGAGATCGTCATCACCGCCGCCGATCGCGACCTGCATTCCGGCTTCTACGGCTCGGCCGCGACGAACCCCAACCACGTGCTCGCCCGGATCATCGCCGATCTCCGCGACGCTTCGGGCGGCGTCACCATCCCGGGCTTCTACGAGGGCGTGCCGGAGCTGCCCGAAGCGCTCCGCCGCGATTGGGAGAGCCTGGACTTCGACGCGGCCGCCTTCCTCGGCGCCATCGGCCTCTCGATCCCGGCGGGCGAAAAGGGCCGCTCGGTGCTCGAGATGACCTGGTCGAGGCCGACCTGCGAGGTCAACGGCATGGGCGGCGGCTACCAGGGCGAGGGCTTCAAGACGGTGATCCCGTCGAAAGCCTCGGCCAAGATCTCGTTCCGCCTCGTCTTCGACCAGGAGCCGCACAAGATCCGCGAGGCGTTTCGGGGCTTCGTGCGCGAACGCGTGCCGGCCGACTGCAAGGTCGAGTTCCACGAGCACGGCTCCGGCCGCGCCATCCGCTTCCCGATCGACGACCCCGCCTTCGCCCGGACCCGCGATGCGCTCGGCGACGAATGGGGCAAGCCCGCCGTCTTCATCGGCGGCGGCGGCTCGATCCCGGTCACGGCCGAGCTCAAGGGAAAGCTCGGCATGGACGTGGTGCTCGCCGGCTTCGCCCTCGAGGACGACCGGATCCACAGCCCGAACGAGAAATACGACCTCCTGAGCTTCCAGAAGGGCATCCGCTCCTGGGCGCGCATCCTCCACGCCCTCGCCGGCTGAGCGCCGCCATGCCCGCTGATCGGGCCGGCTGGAGCCGATGACCCTCGACCTGGCGCTCGTTCTGGCGCTGCTCGCCGCCGCGATCCTCATGTTCGTGCTCAACCGGCCGCGCATGGACATGGTGGCGCTGATCATGATCGCCGCTTTGCCGCTGACCGGTGTCCTGACCATCGGCGAGGCCATCGCCGGCTTTGCCGACAGCAACATCGTGCTGATCGCCGTGCTCTTCGTGCTCGGCGAGAGCCTGGTCAGGACCGGCGTCGCCCGCCGGCTCGGCGACTGGATCAACGCCACCGCGGGCGGCAGCGAGACCCGGCTGCTCGTGCTCCTGATGGCGTCGGTGGCGGGCCTCGGCTCGATGATGAGCTCGACCGCGGTGGTCGCCATCTTCATCCCGGTGGTCATGCGCATCTGCCAGAACACCGGCACGGCACCCGGCCGGTTGATGATGCCGATGAGTGCCGCGGCCCTGGTCAGCGGGATGCTGACCCTGGTCGCCACCGCCCCGAACCTCGTGGTCAATGCCGAGCTGGTCCGCCAGGGCTTCCAGGGGTTCAACTTCTTCAGCGTCACCGTCTTCGGCCTGCCCGTGCTCGCCGTTGCCGTCGGCTACATGCTGCTGACCCGCAACTGGCTGCCGGCGACCGTGAGGAAATCGACCAGTGAGCGGCGCCGGCCGACCTTTCGCGAATGGATCGAGAAGTATCACCTGCGTGGCCGCGGGCACCGGGTGCGGGTCGGCACCGGCTCGCCGCTCATCGGCCGGCGCCTCGAGGATCTCGACCTGCGCGCGGCCGGGATCAACCTGATCGCCGTCGAGCGGCGGGGCGGGCGCACGCTCGACATCATCCGCCCGACGGCGCGCACGGAGCTGCAACCCGGCGACATCCTGCTCCTCGACGTCCGCGCCACCGAGGCCGAGGTCGAGGCCCTCAGGGAGAAATACGGCGTCGCGACGCTGCCGCTCAGCGGTGCCGGCATCTATTTCAGCGATCGCGCCCAGGATCTCGGCATGGTCGAGGCCATCATTCCGGCCGAATCGCCGCTGGTCGGGCGCAGCGTGCTGCAGGCCCGGGTCAGGTCGGAGTCGGGCCTTACCGTGATCGGGCTGCGCCGCGGGCAGCACGTGATCGGCGACGACCTGCTGGAGGAGACGCTGCGGGTCGGCGACACCCTCCTGCTCACCGGGTTCTGGAAGGACATCGGCCGCCAGCAGCAGGACGGCCACGAACTCGTCCTGCTCGACATGCCGGCCGAGCTCGACGAGATCCTGCCGGCCGAGAAGCAGGCGCCCTGGGCGCTCGCCATTCTGGCCCTGGTCGTCGGCCTCATGGTCTTTGAGGTCGTCCCCAACGTCCACGCCGTGCTCATCGGCTGCCTGCTGCTCGGCCTCTTTCGCTGCGTCGACATGGCCAGCGCCTACCGCTCGATCAACTGGCCGAGCCTCGTGCTCATCGTCGGCATGATGCCGTTCTCGCTGGCCCTGCAGCGCACCGGCGGCGTCGATCTCGCGGCCGAGGGCCTGCTGGCCCTGGTCGGCGAAAGCTCCCCCCGCGTCGTGCTCGGCGCCATCTTCCTGATCACGGCGGTGCTCGGCATGTTCATCTCGAACACCGCCACGGCCATCCTCATGGCGCCCGTGGCGCTTGCCGTCGCCATCGATCTCGGCGCCTCGCCCTACCCCTTCGCCATGACCGTCGCCTTGGCGGCGTCGACGGCCTTCATGACCCCGGTCTCCTCGCCGGTGAACACGCTGGTCGTCGGCCCCGGCAACTACGTCTTCGCCGATTTCGTCAGGATCGGCGTGCCGCTCTCGATCCTCGTGATGATCGTCTGCGTGCTGCTGGTGCCGATCGTCCTGCCGCTCTAGCCGACGGTCAGCGTTCGCTTGATGTTGCCCCTGGTGGCGTGGCTGTAGGGGCAGACCACGTCCGCCTTCTTCATGAGCTCCTCGGCCTGCGCCCGGTCCATGCCGGGCACCTTCAGGGTCAGCTCCACCTCGAGGCCGAAGCCGGTACCGTCCTCGCGCGGGCCGATGCCGACCTCGGCCCTCACGGTGGCGTCGTCGGGGATCGTCACCTTCTCCTTGCCGGCAACGAAGCGGAGCGCACCGAGGAAGCAGGCGGAATAGCCGGTGGCGAAGAGCTGCTCGGGATTGGTGCCCGCACCACCGCCGCCGCCCAGTTCTTTCGGCGTGCTGAGCTTCACGTCCACCTTGCCGTCGGCGGTCTTCGAATGACCCTCGCGGCCGCCGGTGGCGGTGGCATCGGTGCGGTACTTCACATCGACCTTGTCGGCCATGACGCGTTCCCCTGGGTTGCTTCGACCTCATCGAAGTGGGCCGCGACCCGGCCTTCGGCAATGGGTCCCCCGTTCAGTCCCGCCGGCCGATCGGATGCATGACCGAGCGGTGGAAGTCGCGGGCACCCGCCGCCTTCAGCACCAGCCCGGCGATCCGCCAGCCGTCGGGCGTTCGCCGGAAGCGGTGGTGGTATCGCCCCCATAGCTCGCTCTCCGGCCGGCCGTCGCGGTAGCGGTGCCAAGCGTAGAGGTAGCAGTCGCTCCGCGCCTCGTCCGGCCCGTCGAGGGTGATGCGGATGTTCGAGACATGGTGGCTGGTGGCGGCGAAAAGCGTCTCGAGGCCCTTGGCTACCGCCTGCCCGATCGCCTCCCGGCCCTGGAGATCTGGGAACTCCGGGCCGTAATCGACGCATGCGTCCAGGGTGAGGAGGGCTGCCAGCGCCACGGGCTCGTTCATGTCGAAATGCCAGCAATAGGCGTGAATCAGGTCAGTGATCGCCTGCCGGTCCAGATGCTCGCGCCACACTGCATCCACGTTCATTCAGCCTCCTCGACACACGCCCGCAGTTTGCGCACAAGCGTTCGCGAAGCGAAAGGGAGTGAACCATGGGCATGCTCGACGGCAAGGTGGTGCTGCTGACCGGCGCCTCGAAGGGCATCGGCGCGGCAACGGCGGCGGTGCTGCTGCGCGAGGGGGCCTCGCTCGTTGCCCAGTATGGCGGCGATCGCGCCGGCGCCGAGGCGGCGGTCGGGGATGGCGACGCCCTCCTGGTCCAGGCCGACTTCAGGGACCCGCTGGCCGTCGACCGGCTCTGGCGGGACGCCCTGGCCTGCCAGGGGCGCGTCGACGTGCTGGTCAACAACGCTGCCCTCATGCTGACCCATGCCGGCTTCGATGCCGGCCAGGCCGAGTGGGACGCGGTCTGGGCCGAGACGCTCGCCGTCAACGTCACCGCGCCGGCCCGGCTCACCCGCCACGCCGTCAACCACTTCCGCGCGGTCGGCGGCGGCGTGCTGGTGACCATCTCCTCCTGGGCGGCGCAGCGCGGCAGCGGCAATCCCGACCTCGCCGCCTATTCGGCCTCCAAGGCCGCGGTCAAGGCGATGACCCAGACCATCGCCCGCGGCTTTGCTAAGGAGAACGTGCTCGCCTACATCGTCGCCCCCGGCGTCGCCCGCACCCGCATGTCGGAGGACTTCGCCGCCATGCAGGGCGGCGAGGACAAGGTCACGGCAACCCTCGCCATGGGCGAGTGGGTCCCGCCCGCGGACGTCGCCGAATGCACGGCCTTCCTCGCCAGCGGCCGTGCGCGCCACCTCAGCGGCGCCACGCTCGACGTCAACGGGGCGAGCTACATCCGCTGAGCTATTTCGCCGGCAAGGGAACCAAGGCGGCACCCGGCACGTAGGACTCTCGTGGCAGCAACCGCGAAAGGACCCACCATGCCGAAGATCGTCCACAAGACCGACGCCCGCCAGGGCGAGCACAAGAACCTGCGCTACGTCCTGGCGGTCTCGACCATCGCCGCCGTCGTCGTCCTCGGCGGCATCTACCTCTTCTTCGCCTGACCGGGCCTCAGGCCCGCTTCAGCCGTGACCGCCGCTCGAGATACCAGTGATAGAGATGCGGCAGCAGGCCGTGCGCTTCCGGTGCGTCGAGCTTCAGCGCCGCGCGGTAGGCCCAGACCGGGTCTGCCAGATGCTCGCGGGCGATGGCGATCATGTCGGCCTTGCCCTCCGCCAGGATCGCTTCGGCCTGCTCGGCCTCGGTGATGAAGCCCACGGCCATGGTCGCGATGTCCGCACCCTTGCGGATGGCATCGGCGAACGGCACCTGGAAGCCCGGCCCCGGATGGACCGTGGCGAGGCTCGGGCTGCCGGCGATGCCGCCCGAGGAGCAGTCGACGAGATCGATGCCGAGCGCTTTCAGCCGCTTCACGAGCTCGATCGTGTCGCCAATTTCGAGCCCGCCCTCGACCCCGTCCTGCGCCGAGACCCGATACCAGAGCGGCAGGTTCTCCGGCCAGACTTCCCGAACGGTGGCAGCGACTTCGAGCGGGAACTTCATCCGCCCTTCGAGATCGCCGCCATAGGCGTCGTTGCGCCTGTTGCTGAGCGGCGAGAGGAAGCTGTGCAGCAGGTAGCCATGCGCACCGTGCAGCTCGACCACCTCGAACCCCGCCGCGAGCGCCCGCTTCGCCGCATCCCGGAAGGCATTCTTGATCCGGGCGAAATCGCCCTCGTCCATGGCCTTCGGCGTGTGCCAGCCCTCGCGGGTCGGAATGGCGCTGGGTGCGATGGTCTGCCAGGGTTCCTCGTCCGGCCCGAGCGGGTGCGCCCCGTCCCAGGGCCTGGCCGAACTCGCCTTGCGCCCCGCATGGCCGATCTGGATCGCCGGCACGCAGTCGTAGCGCTTGTAGGCCGCCGCCACCCGCGCCATGGGAGCGATTTGCCCGTCCTCCCAGAGCCCCGTGCAGCCATGCGTGATCCGGCCCTCCGGCGTGACACCGGTGGCCTCGACCATGCCGACCGCGGCCCCGCCCATGGCGAAGCGGACATGGTGGTCGTAGTGCCAGTCGGTCATCCGGCCGTCGATCGCTTGGTACTGGCACATCGGCGAGACGCAGACCCGGTTCCTGAAGGTCACGCCGCGCTGGGCGAAAGGGCGAAAGAGGTGGGGTGTCGTGTCCTCCGTCATTCCGCAGCCTCGGCCGGCAGGACGCCCAGGTCCTGCATGACCCGCCGGAGTTTCTCCAGCCGGTCCCGCCCCTCCTGGCCGAGCGAGGCGAAGCTGGTGAGCGGCGGCCGCACGTCGCCCATCGGATAGCCGACGAGCGCCGCCAGCGCCTTCGAGTAGCACTGGTGGCCCCAGGTCGGATGGCCCTCGGCGATGGTGTGCTCGATCACCGAGATGTGCCGCTGGATGGCCTTGGCCTCCTCGACCTTGCCCTCGACCAGCAGGTCGCAGATCCGGGACGACGGCCCCGGGATGTAGTTGCCGAACGGGTTGACGTAGCCGACGGCCCCCAGGAGGTAGCTCTCGACGATCCGCTCCCCG
>JAUIID010000163.1 GCA_030431615.1 Alphaproteobacteria bacterium | reverse complement strand
AGTGCTGGGCCGCCCACATCTGGTGCTGGCCGACCTCGGTGGTGATGTAGACATCCATCTCGCGGGTCAGCTCGTGCAGCCGCTGGATGGCGTATTGCGGCTTGATGCTGTCGGTGCCCTGGCGGAAGCGGAGGCTCTTGCGCCCCTGCCACTCGGCGATCTGCGCCCACCAGCTCGTGGTCCGGCCCTCGACCAGGCTGTTGCTGCGGCGCCGCCAGGCGGCGAGCAGCGCCTCGAGCGTGGTCTCGGCGTCGCCGATCACCGGCACGTCGACCGCCACGTTCTTGTTGATCGAGGATGGGTCGATGTCGACGTGGATCTTCTTGCTGCCGGGCGAGAAGCCGTCGATCCGGCCGGTCACCCGGTCGTCGAACCGGGCACCGATATTGATCATGACGTCGCAGCCGTGCATCGCCATGTTGGCTTCGTACGTGCCATGCATGCCGAGCATGCCGACGAACTGCTTGTCCGAGGCCGGATAGGCGCCGAGGCCCATCAGCGTGAGCGTGATCGGGTAGCCGGTCTCCCTGACCAGCTCGACCAGGAGCTCGCAGGCGCGGGGACCGGCATTGATGACGCCGCCGCCGACATAGAAGACCGGCCGCTCGGCCCGGGCCATGAGCTCGACCGCCTCCTCGATGCGGCGCGGGTCGGGATCGCGGGCCGGGTGGTAGGTGCGGTGGCGGAAGGCATCCCGGCCCTGGTAGGGGGCGGGCTTCATCAGGATGTCCTTGGGCAGGTCGACGACGACGGGCCCCGGGCGGCCGCTACGGGCCACGTGGAACGCCTCGTGCACCGAACGGGCGAGGTCCTTGGGGTCCTTGACGAGGTAGTTGTGCTTGGTGCAGGGCCGGGTGATGCCGACCGTGTCGGCCTCCTGGAAGGCGTCGTTGCCGATCATGTGGGTCGGCACCTGGCCGGTCAGGCAGACGACCGGCACGGAATCCATGAGCGCGTCGGTGAGGCCGGTGACGGTGTTGGTGGCACCGGGCCCGGAAGTGACCAGGACGCAGCCGACCTTGCCGGTCGAGCGGGCATAGCCCTCGGCGGCATGGACGGCGGCCTGCTCGTGGCGGACGAGGATGTGGCGCAGCCTGTCCTGCTGGAAGATGGCATCGTAGATCGGCAGCACGGCGCCGCCGGGATAGCCGAAGATCACCTCTACACCCTGCTCGACCAATGCCTGGAGCACCACCTGCGAGCCGGACATCGACTTGGTGTCGACGGCGGACGGCGCGGCTGTCGCTGCGGTCATCGATCAAACTCCGGTTGCAGCAAAAAGAGGTTGCTCTATCGCTGGTTCGTTGGACGAGGCGTCGTTGGGCGAGCCTGCGGCGCAGGGCCTGACAACCTAGTCGGGCGCCGGCGGAGAATCAACAGCACAGGGCAGGCCGTGGCCGAGAGCGCAGCCACACCATCGCTTCGGGATTTGGCCACCTGGCGCGACAAGTTGTCAAGTGGCGTCGCGAAGGCCGCGCAAGAGGGCCGTGGCGAGGGCGTCGATATTCGCAGGTGCGACTGCCACCGGATGCGGATCGAGGGCCTGGGCGAGCTGGCCCCGGAAGAAGGTGCGCTGGCGCTTGGCGTAGCGGCGGACCTTGATGACGGTGAACCGGCGCGCCTCGGCGAGGTCGATCCGGCCGTCGAGATGGGCGCCGAACTCGGCGACACCGTCGGCCCGGGCCAGCATCGTCGGCCGATCGTCCGTCCGGGCGCGGAAGGCCTCGAGCTCGGCGAGCAGCCCCTGCTCCAGCATCGCGTCGAGCCGCCGCTCGATGCGCGGCAGGACGAGATCGGCCGGCGGCAGGAGGGCGATCCCGGCGCGCCGCTCCGGCAAGGGCGGGCGGACGGGCGGGTCGGCCTGCCAGGCGGTGAGCGGCCGGCCGGTGGCGAGCACGACCTCCAGCCCGCGCAGGATGCGCTGGCGGTCGCCCGGCTCGAGCCGGGCGGCGAGCCGGGGATCGAGCCTGACGAGCCGCGCGTGCAGCGCCTCGGTCGGCGCCGGGTCGGCTCGCAGCCCGGCCCGAAGCTCGGGCGGGATTTCGGGAATCGCCGGCAGACCCTCGAGCAGTGCCTTGAAGTAGAGGCCGGTGCCGCCGGTGAGGATAGCGGGTCGCCCCTCGGCCTGGAGCCGGGCGAGCACCAGCTCCAGCCGGGCGAGCCAAGCGGCGACCGAACTCGCCTCGTGGGCCTGGAGAATCCCGTAGAGGTGATGCTCGGCGCGCGCGAGGTCGCTGGCGTCCGGGCGGGCGGTGAGGATCGGCAGGTCCCGGTAGAGCTGCACCGAATCGGCGTTGACGATCGCCCCGCCAATGCGCTCGGCGAGCGCCAGGGCCAGGGCCGACTTGCCGCTGGCGGTGCTGCCGCCTATGAGCACGAGGCCGCCGGTCATGCGATTCTCGACCGGGTTTCGAGAGCCGCCATGTCACCTTCCGGTCCGCACTGCCTCGTCCTCGTCGCCGATCCGGCGCGTGCCCCGCTCGACCCGGTGCTGGTCGAACGCATCGGCCGGCGCCATGGCGGCACCGCCCGCTGGCTGGCCGACGACGCTGCCCCCACCGCGGCCGTAGAGCTGGTGCTGGACCCCTGCCCCGCGCGCGAGACCGTGGCCGAGGCGCTTGCCGGCCAGGCGCTGGACTGGGCGCTGGTGCCGGCGGCGGGGAGGAAGAAGCGGCTGCTCGTCTCCGACATGGACAGCACCATCATCGATATCGAGTGCATCGACGAGCTCGCCGACTTCGTCGGCATCAAGGCCGAGGTGGCGGCGATCACGCGGCGTGCCATGAACGGCGAGCTCGACTTCGCGGCGGCGCTCACCGAGCGGGTGGCGCTGCTGGAAGGCGTGCAGGAGGCGGCGATCGCCGAGATCTGTGCGGAACGGCTCCGGCTCAACCCGGGTGCACGAACGCTCGTCTCGACCATGCGCAGGGCGGGGGCGCTGACCATACTGGTCTCCGGAGGCTTCACGCTCTTCACAGCCTTCGTGGCGCGGCTCGCCGGCTTCGAGCGGCATCACGGCAACCGGCTGGAGATCAGGGACGGGCGGCTGACCGGCAAGGTGCTGCCGCCGATCCTGGGTGCCCAGGCCAAGCTCGAGACGCTGGACGCAGCGGCGGCCGGGCTCGGCCTCGACCGAAAGGCCGCGCTGGCGCTCGGCGACGGCGCCAACGACCGGCCAATGCTCGAGGCGGCCGGGCTCGCCGTCGCCTGGCGACCGCACCCGGTGCTGGCGGCGGCGGCCGACCTCGTCGTCGCCCATGCCGACCTCACCGCAGCCCTTTTCGTCCAGGGCTACGGCGCGGCCGAATTCACCAGGAGCTGAGCGCTCAGGCGGCGAGCCTGAGCGCCACGAAGCGGAAGTCGCCCTGCCGGTCGATCAGCAGGAGGACCGCGTCGCGCCCCTCGTCGATGGCCTCGTTGACCTTGGCCAGCACCTCGGGCGGCGAGCCGACCTCGCTCTGGCTGACCTCGACGATGAGATCGCCCGGGCGCAGCGCTTCCGTATCGGCAGCACTGCCCGGCTCGACGTCGATGATGACGACGCCGCGCACGTCCTGGCCGAGCTCGAAGCGGGTGCGCATCTCGTCGTCGAGCGCGCTGACCGTGAGGCCGAGTTCGTCGATGGCGAGTGCGGTGCTGGCGGGTGGCTCGTCGCCATTGCCGAGCTCGCTGAGGGTCGCGTCGTCGGGCAGCTCACCGAGCGTCACCCGGACGGTGCGCTCCTCGCCACGCCGCCAGATCAGGACGTCGACCTCGCGGCCGACCTCGGTCTCGGCGACGATCCTGGGCAAGGACCGCATCTGGGTGATCGCCTGGCCGTTGAACTCGAGGATGACGTCGCCCGGCTGGATCTCCGCGTCCTCGGCCGGGCCGGAAGGCGTCACGCTGGCGACGAGCGCACCCTGCGCCTCGTCGAGCCCGAGGCTGGCCGCGATCTCGTCGGTGACGCTCTGGATCCGCACCCCGAGCCAGCCACGCGCGACGCGGCCGTCGCTCTTCAGGCTGTCGATGACCCGCCTTGCGAGGTTCGAGGGAATGGCGAAGCCGATGCCGACATTGCCGCCGGAGGGCGAGAAGATGGCGGTGTTCACGCCGAACACCTGGCCTTCCATGGTGAAGCTCGGGCCACCGGAGTTGCCGCGGTTGATCGCCGCGTCGACCTGGAAGAAGTCGTCATAGGGTCCGGCCCGGATGTCGCGGCCCCGTGCCGAGACGATGCCGGCCGTGACCGAGGTGCCGAGGCCGAAGGGGTTGCCGATGGCGAGCATCCAGTCGCCGACCCTGACCTCGTCGCTGTCGGCCCACTCGACGGAAGGAAACGGCTCGTCGCGCTCGATCTTGAGCAAGGCGAGGTCGGTCTGCTGGTCGCGGCCGATCAGCTCGGCACTGTATTCCTTGCCGTCGGCGAAGGCGACGGTGATCTCGTCGGCTTCGGCGATCACGTGATTGTTGGTGACGACGAGGCCATCGGGATCGATGACGAAGCCGGAACCGAGCGAGGCGCCGCGGCGCGGTCGCTGCGGCTGCTGCTGCTCACGGTCGAAGAAGTCCTTGAAGAACTCCTCGAAGGGCGAGCCCGGCGGGAACTGCGGCAGCGGGATGTCCTCCTGCATGACCGCCTCGCGGCTCGTCTGGATGTTGACGACAGCGGGGCCGACCCGCTCGACCAGGTCGCCAAAACCCTGGGTTGGCAGGGTCTGCGCCATTGCCGGCGGTGGCAGGGCCGGCGCCAGCAGGGTAAGAACAACCGCCGCGGCGACTGGCCGTGCCCCGGCTCCGGCTGCTGCAGCCATCCGGCGAAGGCCAAAACTCAGGTCCATCAACCGCTCCTATCGGCAGGCCGGGACTCGTCGTCCGAGCCGATTTCGACATTCTTGGCGAAGCCCGCTCCGGCGGGCTCGCTACCGCCCCAGGCGATGCGTGCCACACCTCGGGCGAGGTACGCATCGACAGTCCGTGATGTAAGCCGTGCCGCGCCTGCCGCCAAGCCCGCTATCGCCGGATCAACCACACGATGAACACGCCGAGCACCGCGAATGCGAGGCCGACCCCGCGGAGCACGCCGCTCTCGAGCGTCATGGCGCGGGCCGCAGCCCGCTTCATGGCATCGGGGAAGAGCGCCCAGAGGGCACCCTCGAGCACCAGCACCAGCGCCGACGCGGTCAGAAGGTCCTGCATGCAAGATGCCCGGGTTCAGCCTCGAAGGCTCGGCTGGAAAGGCACGCACCGGCCACCCACGGCGGGATCGCCATGGGCGGCCGGCGCTCTTGCCTATTGGGCGGTCTGCGGCGTCGTCGCCGGCAGCTCGGCCACCGGGGGAGTGGCCGGCGGTGCTTCGGCGGCGTCGGCCGGCGCATCCGCGACGACCGGCGGGGCTGCCGCCGGCGCCGCGGCGACCGCGTCGGCGGGCAGGCCCTCGAACGAGTTGAAGTAGCGGAAGAACTCGCTGTCGGGCTGCAGCACGTAGCTGGTCGCATCGCCGGCCAGGGCATTCCGGTAGGCCTGCATCGACCGGTAGAAGGCGAAGAAGTCGGCATCCTTGCCGAACGCCTCGGCGAAGGTGCCGATCGCCACGCTGTCGCCACGACCACGGATCTGCTCGGACTCACGTGCCGCCTCGGCGATCAGCACGCGACGCTCGCGATCGGCGCGCGCCCGAATGCGCTGGGCGATCTCGGCACCCTGGGCGCGCAGCTCCCTGGCCTCGCGTTCACGCTCGGTCTGCATCCTGAGGAAGATGGCCTGGCTGTTCTCGGCCGGCAGGTCGGCGCGCTTGATGCGCACGTCCACCACCTGCACGCCGAACTGCTGCAGCGAGGCGTTGGCCTCGTCGCGGATCCGGTTCATCAGCCGGGTGCGCTCGTCGGAAAGGATGGTGAAGAGCGACACCTCGCCGAGCACGCTGCGCAGGGCCGAGAAGGTGATCGGCTCGAGCCGGCCCCGGAAGGACGCCTCGCTGCCGACGCTCTGCCGGAAGCGCAGGGGATCGGTGATCCGGTAGCGGGTGAAGGCGTCGACCACGAGCCGCTTCTGGTCGCCGAGCACGAGCTCGACCGAGCCCGCGTCAAAATCGAGCACCCGGCGCTCGTAATACTCGACTTGCTGGATGAACGGCACCTTCATGTTGAGGCCGGGCTCGGTAACCACACGGACCGGATTGCCGAACTGCAGGACCAGCGCCTGCTGCGTCTGGTGGACGGTGAAGAGGGCGCTCGACAGGATGAAGAAGCCGGCGACCACGGCGACCGCAAGGGCGATGAGGAGACGGTGGCTCATTGCGTGGCTCCCGACTGCATGGCGCCGAAGCCGCGCTCGACCGGCGCGGCACCGGCGGCAGCGCTGGCGGCTGCGTCACGTTCGCGCGCCCGGCGCTCGAGATCCGGCAAGGGCAGATAGGGGACGACCCCGTTGCCGCCACCGCTCTGGCTGTCGATGATCACCTTGTTCACGCCGCCCAGCACCTCTTCCATCGTCTCCAGGTAGATCCGCTTGATGGTCACGTCCTTGGCCTGCGCATAGGCGTCGAGCACCTGGGTGAAGCGGTCGGCCTCACCACGGGCACGCTCGACCGCCTCCTGCTCGTAGGCCTGCGCCTCCTGCAGCAGCCGCTCGGCCTCGCCGCGGGCCCGCGGGATGATGTCGTTGGCGAAGGCCTCGGCCTCGTTCTGCAGCCTCTCGCGGTCGGCCTGGGCGCGCTGCACGTCGCGGAAGGCGTCGATGACCTCGGCCGGCGGGTCCGACTTCTGCAGCTGGACCTCCTCGATGTTGATGCCGGCGCCGTACTCGTTCATCAGCACCTGCATCTGTTCGCGCACGCGGCCCTCGATGGCGCGGCGGCCCTCGGTCGTGGCCTCGAGGATCGGCGTCTGGCCGATCACCTCGCGCATCACGCTCTCCGCGGCGATCGACACCGTGTCCTCGGGATCGCGGATGTTGAAGAGGTAGTCGGCGGCGTTGCTGATCCGCCAGAGCACAACGAAGTTGACGTCGATGATGTTCTCGTCGCCGGTCAGCATCAGCGCTTCCTCGGTGATGCCGCGGCCGGAGCCGCTGGCGCCGGTGCCGCTCCGGAAGCCCACCTCGACCCGGTTGACGCGGGTCACCTGCGGGGTGAGCACCGATTCGATCGGGTTCGGCAGGTGATAGTTCAGGCCCGGCGTGGTGACCCGGTTGAGCTTGCCGAAGCGGAGGACGACGCCCTCCTCTTCCGGCTGCACCCTGTAGAAGCCGCTGGCCAGCCAGATGCCGAGCAGGGCGAGGACAACGATGCCGATCGCCTTGGCCGAGAGGCCGCGGCCACCGCCGCCGCCACCGCCGCCCGGGAAGAGGCTCTTGACCTTCTCCTGGCTCTTGCGGATCAGTTCCTCGAGGTCCGGTGGCTGCGGACCGCCGCCGCCACCACCACCCGGGCGATTGCCCCAGGGGCCCTGGCCACCGCCACCCTGCCAACCACCACCGCCTTGACTGTTCCAGGGCATACTCGGGCCACCTCGTCGTTGTCGTCTTGCATGTCGGGGAATGGATCGGCACTAGGAAACGCGTCGGCCGACCCGATTGCGAGTAACACTTAGCCCACTATATCGGTGAGCGCACCCCGAGGATCAACCATGGACGAGCTTTCACCCGACCGTATCCGCCAGGCGCTGGCCGATGTGCGCCATCCGGCGGGCGGCCAGAGCGTCGTCGCCCTCGGCATGGTCAGCGGCATCGTGGTCAAGGGACGCAATGTCGGCTTCGCCCTCGAGGTGCCGGCCGCCGACGCCCAGAAGCTCGAGCCCTTGCGCCGGGCCTGCGAGGAAGCGGTGAGGGCGCTGCCCGAGGTCGGCTCCTGCACGGTCGTGCTCACCGCCGAGCGCGGCCCCCCGCCGGACATGCAGGCGCGCCCCGCCGCACCGGCGCCGACCCGCGCCGGGCCACCCGGCATCGACAAGATCATCGCCGTGGCGTCCGGCAAGGGTGGTGTCGGCAAGTCGACGACGGCGATCAACCTCGCCTGCGGCCTGCGCGCCGCCGGGCTCCGCGTCGGGCTGCTCGATGCCGACATCTACGGCCCCTCGATGCCGCGCATGGCCGGGCTCTCGGGTCGGCCGACCACCGCCGACGGCAAGAAGATGCAGCCGCTCGAGGTGGCCGGCGTCAAGCTCATGTCCATGGGCTTCCTCGTCGAGGAGGAGACGCCGATGATCTGGCGGGGCCCCATGGTGCAGAGTGCCCTGCAGCAGATGCTCGGCGACGTCGCCTGGGGCGAGCTCGACATCATGGTCGTCGACATGCCGCCCGGCACGGGCGACGCCCAGCTCACCATGGCGCAGAAGGTGCCGCTCGCCGGTGCGGTGATCGTCTCCACGCCGCAGGACATCGCCCTCCTCGACGCCAGGAAGGCGATCAACATGTTCCGGCGGGTGGACGTGCCGATCCTCGGCATCGTCGAGAACATGAGCTATTTCTGCTGCCCGAACTGCGGCCACCGCAGCGAGATCTTCGCGCATGGCGGGGCCAGGGCGTGCGCCGCAAAATACAATGTCGACTTCCTCGCCGAGATCCCGCTCGACATCGTCATCCGCGAAACCTCGGACAGCGGCCGGCCGATCGTCGTGAGCCAGCCGGACTCCCCGCAGGCGGAAGCCTACCGCAACCTGGCGCTCACCGTCCGCGACCGGCTCGCCGGGCCGACCGGCTTTAAGCCCTTCCCGCGCATCATCGACGCCTGAGCCGGCATCAGTCCATTTCAAGTAGAGCGCGAAACGGGCGTTGACCCCGAATGCCCCAAGGGGCATTCTGACCCTTCTATGACAGGTTCTGCTCGAGTTCCGCCTCACGGGTTGCGGGAGGTGCGACGTGAGATGGCTGGCGGCGATACTTGCCATCCTGGCGTGCGTTCTTGCCGGAACGCGGTCGTCGGCCGAGACGAATGCCGCGAATGTCTTGAAGCAAGTACGCGACCGCGGCTACGTCAGGTGCGCGATCGGCAACCGACCCGTCGGCGACACCCGCATCGGCGTGACCGGCTACGAGGGCTTCTTTCCCGAGTTCTGCCGGATCCTGGCGCTGGCGCTTTTCAACGACCGCGACGCGGTGCAGCTCTCGCCGATGCTGATTCGTCACGGGCTGCATCGCGATCCTCGCCCAGTCGCTCTCTGCCATGCCCGCCCAGGCCGCCGACCGGTCGGACCTGCTCGGCACCTGGACCGGCACCAGCCGGGCGGTGGTGCTCGGCGATGGCGGCCATTATGGGGCCGATTCCGGCAAGGCCCGTTTCGTCGAGGCGGAACTCACCATCGAATGGAGCGAGCAGCAGGACGGCCGCTACATCGGCACCATCGCCTCGCCGGCCAGAACCGAGCCCAAGCTCGGCGTGCTGTCCGCCGACGGCACCTCGCTCTTCACGGTGGACGAGGACGGCAGCTCGGTCGGCCGGCTGATCGACGACGACCATTTCGAGCTCTGCTACCAACAGACCTCGGCCGGCGACGCGCTCATGACCGCTTCCTGCGTCGTCTTCGAACGACAGGGTTAGCCGGCCGCGCACAGCCCAGGGCACGCCGGGTCGTCCACGCCACGATCCGACTGACCGGCCTGGGCCGGAGCCGGGCTACGCCGGTTCGGGCACGACCCCGTGGCGGCCGGCCGCCACCGCTGCGGGCTCGCCATGCGCCGCGACCAGCCGGAAGGGTGCGTGCCGCCCGTCGCCCTTGCCGTCGAGCTCGAGCATTTCGGGAATCCAGTCCTGCAGCTCGAGGTAGAGCTCGTCGAGGCTGGCCGCCTCCAGGACGAGGCCGGGCACGTCGTCGCTCATCGCGACCCATACCCGCCCCTCCGCGTCCCACAGGGCGCGGACGTTCAACATGCGGTCGATCGTTGCCATGCCGGGCAGACGCTCCCTTGCAAGCGGGCGTGATCCGTCGCCGGCTTCGCTGACCCTGGTGCAGGCGAGCCGGCCGACCGTCCACGATTAGCAGGAAGTGGTTAACAAACCGCCAAACGGCCCGACCGGAGCCTGCAGGTAAAGCGCTACCTGGAGCCGCCCCAACCCCATCGGCCGCGCGGCTCAACCGCACTGACGACCGGGCCGATGAGCGGCGTCTTGACCGGTGCCGCGATGCCCGGGAAGACGACCACCGAGTTGCCGCCGGGATCGGTCTGCGGTGCCTCGGGCGTCCAGTTGTTGACCGCCCAGAGATTGCCCGTGGAATCGATGGCGACGCCGGTGATGCGCTGCAGCGCGTTGCTCGAGTAGCCGGTCGCGGGCGAGATCGGATCGCCCGTCCTGAAGCCGGTCGGACACTGCCGCGCATCGGCACCACAGAAATGGCTGATCCGGCCGATATAATTCTCGGGGCCGGCGAGCTGCGAGCCGAAATTGCCGACCCAGACCGTGTCGCGACCATCGATGGCGAGGCCCCATGGGATGGAGAGCCCGCCACCCTCGAAGCGACTCCTGGGGTCGATCCGGCCGTCCGGGTGGATCAGGGTGAGCGATCCGACCTCGACTTGCGGCAGGACCAGCCCATCCGGGCAAGGCGCCTCGAGCACGACGGAATTGGAAACCCACATGCGCCCCTTGCTGTCCCCGGCGATGTCCAGGGGCAGATCGAAGGCGCCCTCCTGATCGAGCGGCGAGAAGGGCAGCGGCCGGCCATACCGGTCGAGCACCGCCACGACCGAGTTCTTGTTGCCGGTGACCCAGGCGCGGTTCTGGCTGTCGATGGCGATGGCAAAGGGTTTCTCGAGCCCCGTCACGTCGGCCGCGACCACCCTGGCCCGCCCCGGCCGACCGTCCGGATAGATGGTCATGTTGCCGTTGAGGCAGGAGGCGATCCAGATGTCGCCGGCCAGGTTCGAGACGATGCCCTGCGGCCAGGACATGTCGCCGGCCGTGAAGCCTTCATCTCCGGAAAGCGGGATGCCTTCGGAGGTGAAGGCAGAGACGCTGTCGCTGCCGGGCACCAACGGGCAGCCATCGCCCGAGAAGCCGAAATTGCTGGCCCAGACGTGGCCGCGCGTATCGATCCACGTGCCGAAGCCGACACCGTCGAGCCCGCCGCCCTCATAGGGCGAGCCCGGCCAGAAGCTGCCGTCGGGGGCGAAGCGCAGGATGATCGTGCCGGCGCAGACCGGCACGTTCGAGGCGCCGGGCGAGGGCTGGTAGTTGAGACCGACCCAGGCGCTGCCCTGGGCGTCGAAGGCGAGATTGCCCGGGCCGTTGATCACGTTGACGGTGCCGCTGCCCTTGTTCACCCCGTTGAAGACGATGGGCAGGGTCCAGGCGCTCGGCGCCGCGTCGAGCGCCGGCGAATAGGGCGGCATGGCGATCTGCGAGAGGGCGAAGATCTCGTCGATGTTGCGCCAGGGATTGCGCGCGATCTCGACCATCGCCTGCAGCGTCTGCAGCGGCGGCCGGCCGGCTTCGCCGCTCGCCGCATGGAAGAGCCGGAAGCAGGCAGCCCGCTGCCGGGCGCAGCCGGCCAGCACGTTGGCCAGCGCGTTGAAGCGGTCGACGGTCGTGGTGGCCGGCCCGTTCGGCTCCGTCGCCAGCACGGTCGCGACCTCGCCGGTCGCGACATCGACGAAATTGCCGCTCATCGCCGCACCATTGGCGATGCCGAGGGCATAGCCGCCGAGGCCGCGCGGCGAGATGAACTGCGCCAGGGTGAAGGCCGTGGCCACTGTCGTCAGCTCGTTGACCGTGACGCTTTCCGGTTCGGTGCCCGGTGGCAGCACGGCGGCATAGAGCAGCACGCCGCGCCGGGCAGTCACGAGGAACCCGTCCCGGTCGCCGCGCCGGTCACGGTAGACGAGGCGAAAACCGCCCTCCTCGTTGCTGATCGTCCGCGCCAGCACCGCCTGCCCGCCGCGTTCACCCTGGACACGCAACCGATAGAGCGTGACGAGGAAGCGCTCCCGGTCAGCCGCGGCCGACGCGACCTCGCCATCGACCACGACGAACTGGCCCCGTCCCGCAAGCTGTGCCTGTGGTGCCGACATGCCCGTCAGCACGCCGAGCAGTACTCCCAGCGCTGCCGTGAACCCACGCAGAGACATTTTTCCCTCCCGTCCGCATCAGCAGCCGGCCCTTTCGTTCACCGGATCCGGGTCAGGGATACGCATGGGCGCGAAGCAGGCAAGTCATTCAATCGGCGGTCATAAGGAATCGTGATGGCGGACCGTCCTGATCCGGCCCTCCGGCGCGATCAGGCCACCGTGCGCGGCTCGAATGCCTCAGGGTGTCGCATTATCCGCGACATTCTCGCTTGGGTTGTCGCGGCATATGCGACAGTCTGGCCGTAACTGTCGCGGTATATGCGACATAAGCATTCGTGATGTCGCAGATTCTGCGACAATCGCCCTTGGCTGTCGCGCTTTACGCGACAGCTGGCGACGAACGAACCTGCCTTATCGACGAATGAACCCACGGAATCGACGAGCGAACCCGGGCTTCGACGAAGGAACCCGGGAAATTTCCCGCGGAATTGCTGCGTCCCGGCGTTGGCTGGCCTTCCCGGAAGCGTGTTTTGCCGAAGGAACCCGCCCGCGCTTGACGGGCTGCCGGCTATAGGTTATAAATCCTACGTCGCTGCGGTTGGCGGCGGGCCTTCGGCCAGCTCACGCAGGCGCTCGCGGGCCGCGAGCGAGAGCTGCAGGTGCAGCTCCTTCAGCTGCTTCTCGCCCACGGGCGAAGGGGCGCCGAGCAGCAGCTCCTGGGCCTGCTGGTTCATCGGGAAGGCGATGACCTCGCGCAGGTTCTCGGTATCGGCCAGCAGCATGACGATGCGGTCGAGCCCGGGAGCGATGCCGCCATGCGGCGGGGCGCCGAAATGCAGGGCCCGGAACATGCCGCCGAACCGGTCCTCGAGCACCTGCCGGTCGTAGCCGGCGAGCTCGAAGGCCTTGATCATGATGTCCGGTCGGTGGTTCCGGATGGCACCCGAGGAGAGCTCCACGCCGTTGCAGACGATGTCGTACTGAAAGGCCAGGATATCGAGCGGGTCCTTCGTCTCGAGCGCCTCCATCCCGCCTTGCGGCATGGAGAAGG
>JAUIID010000162.1 GCA_030431615.1 Alphaproteobacteria bacterium | reverse complement strand
TCGACCAGCTTCTCGACAATGTGGGCCGGCGTCGGCTGATCGGGGTTGCCCATGCCGAGGTCGATGATGTCGCGGCCCCGCCCGCGGGCCGCCGCCTTCATGGCGTTGACCTCCGCGAAGACGTAGGGCGGCAGTCGGCGGATGCGGTGAAATTCGGGTTCGACGGTCATCGATCGGCTCTGGGTCAGGTACGGAGTGATCCGGCGGCGGCCGCCCCGGTCACCCGGAGCCGCCGTCGGGTTGGTATACGATCACCTCGTCGCCATCGCCACCCATCTCGCCGTATATCTCGATCGAGAGATTCGCTTCATCGAGTCCACCGTCGATGAGGATCGTGGCAACTCGCTGCGCGCGTTCCATGGCCAGCCCCGCCGATCCAGCTCGACCACCGCTGGCGCTGACGACGACGGGCCCAATCGGACCACCCAGCAGCGCACCGGTCGCGCGCAGGCGATCCTCCTGGTCCGGATCGAGTTCGGCCGAGTCGTAGCGGAAGATCACGCTCAGCGGCAGGCCGTCAACATTCGGCGTGTCCTCCGTGGGTGGCGGCGCGGCGGTGCCGGCCTGGGCTGCCGCGGCATCGATCCCGGGCGGCAGACGCTCCAGCGCGTCGAGAAAGTCACCAAGCGACCCGTCGTCGGCGTCCCGGGCCAGTGAGTCCTCGACATAGGCGATGGCGAGGTCGGCCGCCGGATCGGGCGGTGGCTCAACCTTCGCCGGAGGCCTTGGCGGCAGCGGGGGGGCGGGCGGCAACGGTTCCTGGCCGGCTTCCTGGCGCAGCTCATTGCCCTGGTGGCGGGCATTGTCGCGATCGGCGACGAGACCCTCGGCGATCGCCCGCCGCTGCTCGAGATTGTAGGTGAGCCGCGGTCGCGCCGGTACTTCCGAAATCCGGGGATAGGGCGTCTCGGCGACCACCGGGTCGTCGATCGCCGTCGGCCTGGGCGGCACCGAATCGAGAAGCTCGCCGCATCCCCCCAGGATGACAAGCCCGCACAGTCCGATCGCCCGAACCGCGAAGCTAACGCCTTTCGATCCCATGCCGAGCCGATCTCGCCGTCGTACCGTCATTCGAGCTCCACTGGTGCCAGTCACTGGCCCGCGAGTGCCTTCCCGCAGCGGCGTCATTTGTCGCGACCGCCGGAGTTGGCGCAAGGCCCTGCTTCAGCTAGACCGGACCCCATCGGTCCTGCCGATGTGGGCGGCAGGCGGCCGGCCAATGCACCATTTCGACCTCAATCGGACGCCGGACCGGCGGGCAAAGCAAGGTAGGGTAAGATCGAATGGCGAAGCAAGCAGCAGCCGAAGCCCAGATGAACGAGGCCGGCGCCAACCCGGAGGAGATCGCCCAGATCATGGGCGAGATCGCCGGCCGCAGCCGCGCCATCGTCGAGGAGTTCCTGCAGCGCCAGGAGATCTCGGGCGGGCCCGGTGCGACGCCGCTTAATCTCGGCCAGACCTTTCTCGAACTGACGCAGCGGATGATGTCGAGCCCGCATGCACTCATGGAGGCGCAGTTCGGGCTCTGGCAGGACTACATGCGGCTCTGGCAGACCACGGCGCAGCGGATGCTCGGCCACGAGAGCGACCCGGTGATCGCGCCAGAGAAGGGTGACCGGCGATTCCGCGATGCCGCGTGGAACGACAACATCCTCTTCGACTACATCAAGCAGTCCTACCTGCTGAGCTCGCGCTTCATCCTGGAGGCCGCCGGCGAGGATCGCGGCATGGATCCGAAGGAGCAGCAGAAGGTCGAGTTCTACACGCGGCAGTTCGTCGACGCCCTGGCGCCATCGAACTTCGTCATGACCAACCCGGAGGTGCTGCGCGCGACCATCGACAGTCGCGGCGAGAACCTGCTGCGCGGCCTCAAGCACATGCTCGAGGATCTCGAACGCGGCAAGGGCCGGCTCTCGATCCGGATGACCGATCTCGATGCCTTCGAGGTCGGCCGGAACATCGCGACCACGCCGGGCAAGGTGGTGTTTCAGAACGAGCTGATGCAGCTCCTGCAGTATTCGCCGACGACCGAGACGGTGCACAAGCGGCCGCTGATGATCGTGCCGCCCTGGATCAACAAGTTCTACATCCTCGACCTGCAGCCCAAGAACAGCTTCATCCGCTTCGCGGTCGAGCAGGGCTTCACCGTGTTTGTCATCTCCTGGGTCAATCCGGACGAGGAGCTGAGCCACAAGACCTTCGAGAGCTATATGCTGGAAGGTCCGCTCGCGGCCCTCGACGCCATCGAGCAGGCCACCGGCGAGCGCGAGGTGACCGCCATCGGCTATTGCCTCGGTGGCACGCTGATGGCCGCGACCCAGTCCTACCTTGCGGCGAAGAAAGACAATCGCATCAAGGCCCTGACCCTGTTCACGGCACTTCTCGACTTCACCGACCCGGGCGAGCTCGGCGTGTTCATCGACGAGGAGCAGCTGGCGGCCATCGAGGACAAGATGGCCAAGCGCGGCTATCTCGACGGCGCCGAGATGGCGCAGACGTTCAACATGCTGCGTGCCAACGACCTGATCTGGTCGTTCGTCGTCAACAACTACCTGCTCGGCAAGGAACCGTTCCCGTTCGACCTGCTGTACTGGAACAGCGACAGCACCCGCATGCCGGCAGCGATGCACAATTTCTATTTGCGCCGCTTCTACCACGAGAACCTGCTGGTCGAGCCGGGCGGGATCGAGCTCGGCGGTGTACCGATCGATCTGCGACGCATTCGCCTGCCCGTGTACTGGGTGTCGACCCGCGAGGACCACATCGCCCCCTGGAAGAGCACCTACCAGTCGACGCAGATCCTCAAGGGCCAGAAGAAGTTCGTGCTGGCTGGCTCCGGACACATCGCCGGCGTCATCAATCCGCCAAGCTCGGGCAAATACGGTTACTGGCTGAACGACGAGCTGCCACCCGCGCCGGAAGACTGGCTGGCAGGAGCCGAGCACCACGAGGGCTCGTGGTGGGAGGACTGGGCGGCCTGGAACGCGAGCAGGTCCGGTCCCGGCGCGCGGGTGCCGGCGCGGATACCCGGCGAGGGCGGGCTGCCAGCGATCGAGGACGCTCCTGGCAGCTATGTGAAGGTACGCGCCGTCTGAGCAGACGGCGCCACCGCGCTCAGCCGGCCAGCCGGGCCAGCGGAACGTCGTCGAGGTCGCTGCCGATGCGAACCTCGATGAGTCGAAGCCGTTGGCCGGCGGCGTTGCTCAGGCGATGGAACTGGTCGCGAGGGGCACTCACGGCGGCACCCACGGCATGCCGGGTGACGCCACCCTCTGCCTCCAGCTCGAGTTCGCCCTCGACCACGGTCCAGTGCTCGTCGCGACCCGCGTGGCGCTGCCGGTCGAGCGCCGCGCCCGGGTCGATCTCGACCTCGCGGACCATGTAGCCCGGCCCCGCCGCGAGGACGGTGAAGGCGCCCCAGGGACGCACCTCGCGCGCATGGACCAGAGCCTCCGGCCGGCCGGCCTCGACCAGCCGGGCGACCAGCGCCTTGACCGCATCGGCGTCGGCCTTGGGTGCCACCATGACGGCGTCGGCGGTCTCGATCACGGCGAGGTCGTCGACGCCGGCGACAGCCACCAGGCGATGCTCGGCCCGGATCAGATTGTCACGGCCGCCCGCCACGACCACGTCGCCGCGCAAGGCGTTGCCGGCCTGGTCCTTCGGCATGATTTCCCAGATCGCCTGCCACGAGCCGACATCCGACCAGCCCGGATCGCAGGGCACGACGGCGACCCGGCTCGAGCGCTCCATCACCGCCTTGTCGATCGGCAATGACGGCACCCGGCCGAACCGCTCGGGATCGATGGTGCAGGTGTTCGCGTCGACGGCGCCCATGGCGTCCCGGGTAGCGGCGAGGATGTCGGGCGCATGTGCCTCGAGCTCCTCCAGAATGGACGAGACCCGCATCAGGAACATGCCGCTGTTCCAGAAGTGGTCGCCGGCAGCCAGCATCGCTTCGGCGACGGACCTTTCCGGCTTCTCGACAAAACGCCGAACGGCTCGAACGCCAGCATGATCCAGCGAATCGCCCTGGGCGATGTAGCCAAAACCGGTTTCCGGCCGCGTCGGCTCGATGCCGAACGTGACGAGGTGTCCGGCCCGGGCGGCGGCCGCGCCGGCGACAACGGCAGCGCGAAGCGGAGCAGGATCCACGATCAGGTGGTCGGACGGACAGATCCAGAGAAGCGCGTCACCCCCCCATACTTCGCGGGCGTAAAGCGCCGCCAGCGCCACCGCCGCTGCGGTGTTGCGGGGCGCCGGCTCGAGCAGGAGATGGGTGGCAAGCACAGGATCCACCTGGGCAAGCTGGCGACGAACCAGGATCGCCTGTCCGGCCGCCGCTACGGTCAGGAAACGGTCCGGCGATGCCAGCGCCACCAGCCGCGATGCCGTCGCCTGGAGCAAGGAGCTCTCACCGGTCAGCTCGACCAGATGCTTGGGAAAGGCCGCACGGCTCACTGGCCAGAGCCGAGTTCCCGAGCCCCCGGCGAGGACGACCGGAACGAGATCCGCAAGTGAGCCTGAACGCACGTAATTCTCCCGCCTGCGCCGCCGCTCCCTCGCGACGGTGATAGGGCGGAGCTTCTATCACGCAGCACAGCCGGCGAAACCCGGCTATCGGCCGCACCGGCCGTGCCCGGGGCATGACGTCGTTAACCCTTTCGACATTTCCGCGTGGGAGACTTGGCCCGAATCGAGACAGAGACCGGCCAGGAGCCAACAGATGCGGGATGCCGAGGAGCGGCAGGCCATCAGTCGTTTCGCCGAGCAGGCGCTGGCGACCATCGAGTCGCTTGCCCTCCCGCCGACACCGGAGAATTTCACCCTCTGGTTCATGCACCATGCTGGCAGCCATCCGGCTCTGAGTCAGGCGATCCGACGGTTCGAGGAGCGACAGGCTGGCTTGACGGCCGATGAAGCGGCGACACTCCATCGCTCGTTCTGCGCTCCGTCCGACCATCTCAGCGAAGTCCATGCGGTCGGCGAGCGGGTCGGCGAGCTCGTTGACGAGGTCAGTCGGCGGCTTGGTGCCGCGAGCTCGCAGACCCGCGACTACAGTGAACGGCTCTCCACGTTCGGCAGTGGCCTCAGCGGCACCATCGATCAGGGCGAGCTCTTCGCCATGGTACGCGAACTCGAGCAGCAGACCGAGTTGATGGGCGAGCGTGTCCGCAACCTGCAGGATGAACTGAACCAGAGCAGCAACGAGATCCAGAATTTGAAAGGCGATCTGGCCAATGCGCGGCGGGCGGCGAGCACCGATCCGTTGACGGGTATCGGCAATCGCAAGCTCTTCGACGAGACTATCGTTCGGGAAGCGAAGGAGGCAGTTGCTTCGGGCGAGCCGCTGGCCCTGCTGGTCGCCGATATCGACCACTTCAAGGCCTTCAATGATACCCATGGCCACCAGATTGGCGACGTCGTCCTGAAGCTGGTGGCCAACCGGCTGAAGCGGTCGGTGAAGGGACGCGACACGGTGGCCCGCTACGGCGGCGAGGAGTTCGCGGTTCTCCTGCCCCGCACGACCCTCCGCGATGCGGCGGAGGTCGCCGATCACCTCCGCGGCGAGATCGCCAAGAGCCGTCTGGTGATGCGCAATCGCGGGCAAGAGCTCGGCAAGGTGACCCTGTCGATTGGTGTCGCCCTCTATCGGCCGGGCGAGACCATCGAGACCTGTTTCCAGCGCGCAGACCAGGCCCTCTATGCGGCAAAGCGTGCTGGCCGCAATCGCGTGATGGTCGAGGACGCGCTCGATTCCGCTGCGGCCTGAAGGGCTCGAATCGCGCCGCGGCTGCGCAGGAATCGCTCTGCGCCGTCGCGTGGTCCGCATCTAAGAGCGATCGCCACAGATCGTTCATTTCCCGACCTTCGCTCCAGGACGGACGCGAACGGACATCGCGGGAGCCCTGTTCGGCGCGGATGACGGTCTGCGCTTGACGGAACTCGCGCCGCATTGCAGACCCGTCCGCCAACAACTCTTGTCGCCGCTTCCTGCGGTGGCGGTGGCAAGGCGGCGGCGGCAGGGCCGAAGCTGCAATCGGGAGGCCAGAATTGACGCAAGCGGGGTTTCGCACCGGTGCGCATCCGCCGACCTCGCCTTTCGAGCGGGATCTCGATCGCAAGGCCGCCAATCACGCGCCCCTCACTCCCCTGACCTTCCTCGAGCGGACGGCCAGCATCTATCCACAGCATGTTGCCGTGGTGCATGGTCCGAGACGCTACACCTATGCCGAGCTGAATGACCGCTGTCGTCGGCTCGCTGCCGGACTCGCCGGACTCGGCGTGAAGCCAGGCGAGACCGTGGCGATCATGGCGCCCAACACTCCGCCTCTGCTCGAAGCGCATTACGGCGTGCCCATGGCGGCCGCCGTGCTGAATGCCCTGAATTACCGCCTCGATGCCGCGTCACTGGCCTTCATCCTGGAGCACGGCGAGACGACCGTCCTGCTCGCCGACAGCGAGTTCGCCCCGGTGCTGCGCGAAGCACTCGCGCAAGTGACCCGGTCGATCCAGGTCGTCGACATTCTCGATGACGCGTATCCCGGCCCGCACGAACGCCTCGGCTCACTGACCTACGAAGAACTCCTGGCCGGTGCCGATCCGGCATTCGTACCCTATCTGCCTGCGGACGAGTGGCAGGCGATCGCGCTCAACTACACCTCGGGCACGACCGGCAACCCGAAGGGGGTCGTCTATCATCACCGGGGCGCTCATCTGAATGCGGTCGGCAACATTCTGGTCTGGGGCATGGGCCACCATCCGGTCTATCTCTGGACCCTGCCGATGTTCCACTGCAACGGCTGGTGCTTTCCCTGGACCATCGTCCTGCAGGCCGGCACGCATGTCTGCCTGCGCCGCGTCGAGGCCACCGCCATCTTCGAGGCGCTGGCGAATGAGCGCGTCACCCATCTCTGCGGTGCGCCGGTCATCATGGGCATGCTGGTCAACGCGCCGGCGGCCGCGCGCCGGCCGTTCGCACAGCATGTGCGCATGATGACCGCCGCCAGCGCGCCGCCGGCCGCGGTGCTCGAGAAGATCGAGGCGCTCGGCATCGAGGTGACCCACGTCTATGGCCTCACGGAAGTCTACGGGCCGGCCACTGTCTGCGCGTTCCACGAGGCCTGGCGCGAACTGCCGGCCGCCGAGCGGGCATCGCGCCTCGCACGCCAGGGCGTGCGCTATCCGGTGCTCGAGGGCCTCGAGGTCATGGATCCCGAATCGATGCAGCCGGTACCGCCCGACGGGGTGACGATCGGCGAGATCATGATGCGTGGCCACGACGTCATGAAGGGCTATCTGAAGAATCCCGAAGCGAACGCCGCCGCCTTCGCCGGCGGCTGGTTCCATACGGGTGATCTCGCGGTCAGCCACCCCGACGGCTATGTGGAGATCAGGGACCGCTCGAAGGACATCATCATCTCCGGTGGCGAGAACATCTCGTCGATCGAGGTCGAGGGGGCCCTCTATCGCCATCCCGACGTGCTGGAAGCGGCGGTCGTTGCCCGCCCAGACGAGACCTGGGGCGAGAGCCCCTGCGCCTTCGTCACGCTGCGCGAGGGCTCGACGGTGACGGCAGCGGACATCATCGCGCATTGCCGCCAGGAACTCGCCCACTTCAAGGCGCCACGGACCATCGTCTTCGGGCCGCTGCCCAAGACCTCGACCGGCAAGGCGCAGAAATTCCAACTGCGCGAGCACGCGCGTTCGCTGAACAAGAATAGTTGAGGAAGGATATCGCCATGGATGCCGAGCTTGCCGCCGCACGCGCGCTGCCCGAGGATCACGAGCGGGCCACGCTGGTCGGTCGCGCCTGGTTGCCGGGCGAGCCCGGCGGCCCAAGCGTCGTCACGGTGCGCAACGGCGAGGTCTACGATCTGACACGGCTGGCGCCGACCATGGCGGATCTGATCAATGCCCCGGACCCCGCGGCGCTGGCACAGGACGACCGGGCGGTTCGGATCGGTCCGCTGACGGCGTTGCTCGAGGCCAGCCACGCCGACCGAATTTCGCAACGGGCGGCGCATCTCCTGGCCCCTACCGACCTCTCCGCCCACAAGGCGGCCGGGGTCACCTTCGTCAAGAGCATGCTCGAGCGAGTGGTCGAGGAAGCGACACGCGGCGATCCCGACGCCGCCGCCGCCGCACGCGCCAGGATCGAGGGCCTGATCGGCGGCAACCTTGCGGCCATTATTCCGGGCTCCGAGGCCGCGGCGAAGCTGAAGGCGCACCTGATCGAGGCGGGCGCCTGGTCGCCCTATCTCGAGGTCGGGATCGGTGTCGATGCCGAGATCTTCACCAAGGCGCAGCCGATGAGCGCCGTCGGCACCGGGGCCGAGATCGGCATCCACCCGCGCTCGCAATGGAACAATCCGGAGCCCGAGGTGGTGCTGGTGATCGCCGCCGACGGCCGCATCGTCGGTGCAACGCTCGGCAATGACGTCAACTTGCGCGACTTCGAGGGACGCAGCGCCCTCCTGCTCGGCAAGGCGAAGGACAACAACGCCGCCTGCGCCGTCGGTCCGTTCATCAGGCTCGTCGACTGGCGCTTCACCGTGGACACGATCCGCGGTCTGGTCGTGACCCTCGAGGTCAGGGGCACCGACGGCTTCGTCCTTCAGGGCTCGAGTTCCATGCGCGAAATCAGCCGCGACATCGAGAACCTCGTCGGGCATCTGATGGGCGGCACCCATCAATATCCCGACGGCGCGGTGCTCTTCTGCGGCACGATGTTCGCGCCGGTCGAGGACCGCGAGGTGCCGGGCCACGGCTTCACCCACAAGCTCGGCGATGTCGTCTGCATCGCGACGCCGGAACTCGGCTGCCTGGTCAACCGGATCAACCACGCCGACAAGGCACCCCCCTGGACCTTCGGTGCCCGCCAACTGATGCACAATCTCCACGCGCGCGGCCTGCTCTGAACCGCGCGGCAACGAAGAGGCCGGTGCCCTGCCGAGCACCGGCCTTTTCCACTGTTCAGCGAGCTGTCCCCCGCCGACTGATCGGCCGACTTGCCTGCCGGCCGCCGCGGCGCAAGGGATGGGCCGTCAGTTCACGACCATGCCCGCTCGCTCGGATTCGTCCTCGTCGTCATGCTGCAATTTCTCGATCGCTTCCTTCAAGCGCAGCTTTTCCCGTTTGAGCTTCACCAGGACCGCACTGTCGGGGAGCGGCCGGTGCTGCTCCTCGTCGATCTGTTCCTCCAAACGGGCATGCTTGGCGCGAAGGCTGTCGACGTGCTCATGCAGTGACATGATCGGGAAAACCCCCCTCTTCTGGCCTGTGGGATCACCACTTTAATGAAACCTCTCCGTGGCCAGCAAGACAAATTCGTTGCTTCGTCCAGCCAGACGTGTATGTTGCGCGGTTTTTCATCCTCAAGATTTTAATTCAACCATTGATTGATCAACCAACCGTTTGAAACTCTACGACAAATCGGATCGAGGGGGATGGCGCAGGTGCTTCGACCGAAGCGCCATGACTCCCTCGGTAAAGCTCGCGAGAGCCGTCTCGGGCACGGGATGACCGGGATAGAGCGCCTCGAGGTTCGCTCTGAAAGGAACGGTAATGCTCGTGCCGGGCACGGGTCGGCAGCTCTCGACCAGGCCGGCCAAGCGAATCTGCTCGAGGTGCTCGAGATCGAGCTCGATGGCGCGCAGCCGTTGCTTGGGGCCTGCTACAAGGTCCCCAAGAGTGCCCGCTTCCGGCCAGTGCTTCAGGCCACGCCGGGCCGCTCGAAAAGGCTGCATGACGGTCGTCTGGTAGCCATCGCCGACCGATCGCAGGCGTGCCGCGAGATCGGGCTCGAGCTGCGTGTCCCGGCAGGCGGTCCAGGCTGCGAGGAGGACGAGGTTGACGTCGAGACCGAAATCGTCCTGCAGCATCAGGCACAAAGCCTCGATATCCGGCTGCGCATACAATGCCAGGGAGAAATCCCAGAAATCGCATTCGGGCCAGGAATCGGCGGCGGTCACGCGGCGAACCGGTAGACCGCGGCACCGAGGAGACCGATCCGCTCGGTCGTGACCAGGCGCACCGGCACGTCGACAAGGAAGCGCTCCAGTCTTCCCTTCGCTTCGAACGAGCGGCGGAAGGCCGCGTGATCGAGGAGCGGGCCGAGCTTCGGGCAGAGGCCGCCCGAAACGAAAACGCCCCCCTTGGCACCGAAGGTCAGCGCCAGATCGCCGGCGGCAGCACCAAGGATGGCACTGAAGCGCCGGAGCGCCGCCACCGAGACGGCGCAACTTCCGTCGCGGGCGGCCAGGGTCACGGCCTCGGGGCTGCTTGCCTCAAACCTAGCGGCGGTCATTTCCGCCAGGGCTTGGGCGAGTGCGAGGATGCCCGGCCCAGAGATCAGCCGCTCGTTGGAGACGTGCCCGTGCCGGAATTGCAGGTGACGCAGGAGCTCGATCTCTTCCTCGTCCTGCGGCGCGAACGAGACGTGCCCGGCCTCACTTGCCACCACGATCAGGCCGTCCGGCCCAGGCACCAGTGCGGCAGCGCCGAGCCCGGTACCCGGGCCGATCACCGCGATCGGCCAGCCGGGACGCGCCTCGCCGCCGCCGATCGCCACGCTGTCGTCCGGACCCAGATGCGGAATAGCCGCGGCCTGGGCGACGAAGTCGTTGATCACGGCGAGCCGCGCGACGGCCAGCTCGGCCTGAAGCCGGTCGCGGGTGAAAGTCCATGGGCTGTTGGTGAAGCGGATCGTCTCGGCGTCGACCGGCGTGGCCACTGCAATGACCGCCTCACGGATGGGTCCGACTGAACCGGGCAAGCCCGCGAGGTACGCCTGCGCGGCTTCACCGAGGCCGGCATGCGCCGCCACGGCCAGGCGTCGCTCCCGAATCGGCATGCCTGCTGGATCGGTAAGTGCGAAGCGGGCGTTGGTGCCGCCGATATCCGCGATCAGCCTGGTCATCATGGCATCCTTTCGCCCTACCCTGCCGAGGCGAACGACCCGGCGTCAAGCGGTGCCCTACAACGTAGCGGCTGCGTCCGGCTCCCGCATATGCTATGAGAACCGCGCCGCGGCCTGACGGTGTGGATGGCGATGAGGAAACCTGGAGATCACAACGAGATCGATACGAGGCTCGCCAGCCTGCGTGCGGCTCATCGTGCCCTCGACTGCCGCATCGGCCAGCTGACCGCCGAGAGTTTCGTCGATCAGGTGGCGCTCCAGCGGCTGAAGAAGCAGAAGCTGATCCTCAAGGACCGCATCTCGCAGCTCGAGAGCGACCGGTACCCCGACATCATCGCCTGAGAGCCGGCCTGAGCCGGGTGACGTGGCCCATCTTACGGCCCGGACGGGCCTCGCGCTTGCCGTAGAGATGGAGGCAGGCACCCGGTTCCGCGAGAAACGCCGGCCAGGCGTCGATCGCATCGCCCAGGAGGTTCCGCATCACGCATGGTGCCAGTGGCGTGGTGTCGCCGAGTGGCAGATCGAGGATCGCCCGCACCTGCTGCTCGAACTGGCTGACCGTGCAGCCGTCGATGGTCCAGTGGCCCGAATTGTGCGGCCGCGGGGCGAGCTCGTTGACCAGCAGGCGCCCGCCCGGCTCGAGGAACATCTCGACCGCGAGCAGGCCCTCGAGGCGAAGCTCCGCGGCTATCCGCTCGGCGATGTCGATGGCCGTGCGGTTGACGGACTCCGGCAGCTCGGCCGGGGCAATGGTCTCGAGGAGGATCTGCGCTTCGTGGCGGTTCTCGACCGGCGGGTAGCAGCGCATCTCGCCACTCGGGCGGCGCGCGATAATCACCGAGAGCTCGCGCTCGAACGGCACGAATGCTTCGAGGATCAGGCCCTCACCACCCAACCGGTCGAAGGCCGCCGCCGGTTGGCTCTCGGACCCGAGCACCTCCTGCCCCTTGCCGTCATAGCCGAAACGCCGGGTCTTGAGCACCACCCTGGGACCGAGCCGGGCGAGGCCGGCCATGAGTGCCTCGGCATCGTCGACCGCGACGAACGGCGCCACGGGCACGCCGAGCCCGGCGACGAAGGACTTCTCCAGGAACCGGTCCTGGGTGATGCGCAGCACCTCGGCACCCGGCCGCATCGGCTTCTGCGCGGCGATCGCGGTGAGCGCCGAGACCGGCACGTTCTCCCATTCGAGGGTGACGACATCGACCACGGCCAGGAACTCGGCCAGTGCTTCGGCATCGTCGTAGCCGGCCTGCCAGTGGCGCCAGGCGACGTCGGCCGCAGGCGCTTCGGCCTCCGGCGCCAGCACCGCCGTGCGGCAGCCGAGGCGGGCGGCGGCGAGCGCCGTCATCCGCCCGAGCTGGCCACCACCCAGCACGCCGATCGTGGCCCCCGGACCGAAGCTCATGCCGGGCTTCCGGGCCGGACATCCGCCGGTTCGTCGTCCGTCGGTCGCTCGGCCACTGCGGCCGTCTGCGCCTGCCGGTACGCCCTCAGCCGCTGCGCCAGCTCCGGATCGCCGGTGGCGAGCATGGCCGCCGCGAGCAGCCCAGCATTGGTCGCACCGGCGGCGCCGATGGCGAGCGTACCGACCGGCACGCCGGCCGGCATCTGGACGATCGAGAGCAGGCTGTCGAGGCCGCTGAGCGCCTTGCTCGCGACCGGCACGCCGAGCACCGGCAGCTCGGTCATCGCGGCCACCATGCCGGGCAGATGGGCCGCCCCGCCGGCACCGGCGATCAGCACCTTGAACCCTTCCCCCGCCGCACCCCTGGCAAACGTGACGAGACGCTCGGGCGTGCGATGCGCCGAGACGATGCGCGTGTCGCAGGCGATGTCGAGCTCGCGCAGGACGGCCACGGCGTGCCGCATGGTCGGCCAGTCGGACTGGCTGCCCATCACGACCGCGACCGGGACGATATCGCTCATCGGGCCGGCTCTCGCTCAGTCGGCATCGGGATCGGCATCCGCTGTCGTGCCGGGCTGCCGGTCGCCGCTGCGCAGCGCCCCGACGGCGGCGGCAGCGGCCTCGTTCTCGCGCTTGATCTGCAGGTAGATCTCCTCGCGCAGCACAGTCGCACTTGGCGGAAAGGTGAAGCCAAGCTTGACCGTCTTGCCCTTCAGCTCGACGACACGGACCTCGATCGCGTTGTTGATGATCACCGCCTCGCCGATCCGTCGCGTCAGATAGAGCATGCCGGCCTCCTGCCTGCGTTCCCGGCCCGGATGGCGGTCGGGATTTAAGGGTCTGT
>JAUIID010000161.1 GCA_030431615.1 Alphaproteobacteria bacterium | reverse complement strand
ATGTCCACCGCCAACCAATTGGAAGGGACCGGCAGCGGGCCTGGGGACGGCCGTCAGCCGCGGGTTGGGGACAGCTCCAGTCGCAGCAACTCGGCGTAGCCATTGGCGATGGGCCGCCGATCGACCCGGCCGCCCTTCTCGCGGGCGAGGCGCTCGAGGGTCGGCGCGATCTCCGGCCGATGCCGGACACCGAACCGGGCGAGCCAGTGGCACATGCCTGTGGCGAGGATTTGCGGCAGGCGGTCCATCGTCCCGAAATCGACGATATGCAGGCGTCCGGTGGGGCCAAGGTGCCCGACCGCGCGCTCGATGGCCGCGACTGGCTCCTCGATCATCGAGAGACTGTAGCTGAAGATGGCATGGTCGGCGTGCGCCGCTCCGAACTGGGCGGGTGGATCGAGCTCCTCGGCAAGGCCCCGGCAGAGCTGCGGCACCGGTTGGCCGGCCCGACGAAACCTTTCCCCTGTTGCCTCCAGCATGACCGCCGCTGCGTCGAGACCGCAGGGGACCACACCAGGATAGCGCCGGGCGATCGCCAGGAGGTTTCGTCCCGTGCCGCAGCCGATGTCGACCACGATCTCGCCGGGACGGGCGTCGAGTTCCCGGATCAGCCGGTCGCGGCCGAGCAGATAGTGCTTGCGGGTCGCGTCGTAGATCAGCCGCTGGGGGCGGTACATCCGCTCCATGCGCTCCCGCATGTCGTCCGGTGCGGTGGCCGCCGTGTCGACGCTCAATGGACCACCCGGCCATAGACGTGGAACCCGCCATAGACCGCGGAGCGGTCCTGGGCGAAGAGCCGGTCGCTCAGCTCGTTCTGGCGCTGCCAGCCGCCGATCACCTCGATCGGCAGACGCGCCTCCAGTGGCGAGGCCGTGCCGGCGGTACGGAAGACGACCCGGGCATCGACGCAAGATGCACGATCGATTTCCTTCCAGAGCGCCGCCAGCTGCCGGTCGGTCATCCAGTCCTGCGCGTCGAGCAGCACGACGCCATTCAGAGTCTGGGTGGGCTCGTCGGCGAGCGCCTCGGTCATGGTGCGCTGCTGGATTCGCACACGATCCCGGTGCTGCCTGAGGAGGGGAAAGCTTGCACCTTCGAGATAGGGCGGAACGGCGCTGCCGGGCGGTCCGTAGCAGCGTGCGACTGCCTGATGGGCGAAGTAGTTCTCCGTCATCGGAAAGTCGCAGAGCAGGCGCCGCAGCCTTTCACGCACGACGATGGCCGGCTCCCCGGCGTTCTCGGCGACCAGTGCCACGAACTGCTCGGGCGGAATGCCGAGCCCGTAGAAGGACGTCGGCATGCGGGCGAGGAGGCGCACCAGAGGCTTCTCGAAGAGTGGCTCCAGCTCGTTCGCGAACAGGGTGCGCTGCTCCTCGATCGTCCTGGCCGCGCGGAAGTGCCGGATATCGGCGCCATGCAGCCGGCAGGCGAGATGGGCGAGGCCAATGGTGCGCCCGAGCACGCCGTGGCGGTAGAGGCCCTTGGCGAAGTAGCGGATGCGCCGTCGGCCGGCGAGGTCGCGCGTCTGCCAGTAGCGAAGCGTCTCGACGTCGAGGCGAGGGGCCAGGATCGTGTCGAAGGCACGGATATTCTCGTCATCCGCGGCCTCACCGAAGAACCGGAAGAACGCCGCATGGTCCGGCAGATGCTCGACCGCCGCAAGCTTGAGGCGGAGCAGCGCAATATGAGCGGGGTTGAGGTCGACTGCCAGGATGTCCGCCGGGCCGGCTGCCAGATAGCTCATGACATTGCAGCCGCCGGAGGCAATCGTGGCAATCCGCTTGCCCGGCGCCAGCTCGAGGGCCTGCATGTCGACGGCGGGGTCCTCCCAGATCTGCGGGTAGACGAAGTTCGTGAACACGTGGGCGAACAGGCTCTCCAGCAGGCCACGCCGGCTGGCACGTGGCTGGGTCCTTGCTGCGGCATCGATCAAGGCGCGGCTCATGCGTCAGGATTCCTTTCGACATCGCGGTGGGCGATCAGGGCATAAAATCCAGGGCGATCCCGTTGGGACCGACCGAGACGAAACTCGCCGGTCGGCCGACCCAGGCACCGGTATTGGCGTAGGCGACCGGGCGACCATCGGTATCGAAGCGCCGCAGCAGCGGCTCGTGGGTGTGGCCGCAGACGACCACGTCGAAGGCCTTGGTCGCGGCGTGACGGGCGGCCTTCTCGGCGATCTCGTTGCCCAGCTTCATGAACTTGCCGTGCCAGGCATCGAGGCGGTTTAGCCATCGATGGCGCGGGGCGAGGCAGCGCTGGCAGAAGGCGTAGGCGTCGGAGCAGAACTGGCCGAAACGGGCGTTCCTGCAGATGAATTCGTCGAAGCAGTCGCCGTGCATGGCAACGCAGTTTCGCCCGCTCTGCTGCCAGTGAAAGCTCTCGCGGCCCTCGATGCCGAGGAGGCTTGCGATGGCCCGGCCGAGCTTGCGATCGTGGTTGCCATGCAACCACACGACCTTGCCCTTTTGGTGGGCGCCGAGCTCCCGCAGATGGGCCAGCAGGCGCCATCCCTCCGATCCTACATGCCTGAAGCTCGGACCGTGAAAGACATCGCCAAGCAGGAGCAGCCGCCCGAACGGGCGGGAATGCAGCAGGTCGAGCAGATCACGGGGACGGCTGTCGGGCAGCCCCAGATGCAGATCGGAGACGATCAGGGTATCTGTCGGGTCGGGATTTGCGGCTGACCGGCAGAACGGGATCGGCGTGCTGGCAGTCGCCTCGACCGTTGTCCCCACCATTTGACCCTCGCCTTGTCGCTCCAACGTGTTGGAGCGCATACGCGCTGCTCGCGACGACGGGGTGATGGCTGCGTGATGGTCGTGTGGCGGTCGTCGTGGTCCCGGATCAGTCGATCGCGACCGATCGGCTGAGTGTCAGACGGGGCTCAGGGAGTGGCATTCCCGGGCGGCAAGGGGCCGGGCGGCAGCGTGATCGCTCCGGTGCCGACGAGCTGCAACTCGGGGCGGCAGGTCCAGGGATCGAAGGCGGCATCGCCGCAATGGCGGTAGGCGATGACATCAGCGACGCTGGCCAGGCGAAAGCCGCGCTGCTCGAGGTCGGGGAGCCAACGCTCCAGCGCCCGCAACGTCACGTCGTAGGGATGGCCGATCGCGACGACGCTGCCTTCACGGCGGGCGATCCGCTCGATCAGCGCCAGTTGGCGCGCGATGGCTTCCGGCTCGGGCAGGTGGTCGATGAAGACGTCGCGGCCGGTGGCCGGCAGGCCGAGCATTGCCGCCGTCGCTTCGGCGACGCTCTCGGGGTTTGTCCGGCTGTCCACGAAGAGCAGCGGCTGCTGGCGCAACTCGTCCATCACCCAACGCATGGCGTCCGGCAGTGCCGTGACCTTGCTGCCCATGTGATTGTTGACGCCGACGGCTCCCGGCACGGCGGCCACGGCCTGGCGGACGCGCTGGCGGAATTCGGTCTCGTCGAGATCGGCGAGGAGGGCATTGATGCCGGGATTGGCGTCGCCCAGGGGTTGCATGGGCAGATGCAGGAAGATGTCGAACTCGCCTCGCCCGGCGGCCGTCAGCATGGCCGGGGTGGCATCGGCATAAGGCAGGAACGCGAGGGTGACCGGTCCTGGCAGGGCCGCGAGCCGGGTGAGCGAACTGGGGCTGTAACCCATGTCGTCGATAATGATGCTCACCAGCGGAGCCCGGCCTGGCGGCAGGAGCGGCTGCCTGCGTGGCTTTGCCACCATAGGCGACACCACTACCGGTGCCTCGACCCTTGCGACCTCCTCAGCGTCGACCGGCGGGGCCGCGGGCTCGATGGCGGCGACGAGGGGTGGCAGGTATTCCTCGTAGGGCGGGGGGCTGATCCGCATCGACCAGGTTGGCTGGGGCAGGCTGATGCGCCCGGAGAGCGTCGGCGGCAGCTCGGCAATCTCGATCCCTGCCACATGCGGGACCGCCGGATCTGCTGCCGTGCCTGCCACCTCTCCAGGCAGACCGGCTGTTGGCTCAGCCGGCAGTTCCATCACGGCGACATGGTCGGACCGGACTGCGCTGCCCGGCGGGTTCGCCCAGAGTTTCACGAGGCCGAGCAGCATGCTGAACCCGAGCAGCCCGGCCACGCCATAAGCGCATGCGACCGGCACCGGGCGCAACCGACGCGACCGTGGCCCCTGGCGGTTAAGCCGCCTCAAGCCTGTTCACCCATATGTGCCCGTCGCCCGCTACTGCGCCCTTGGGTAAGCTAAACGAAAATCGGCCACAGTTGAACCATGACCTGATCGCGTCGCGCTCGCATCCCCGATCGACAGCGCGCCGCGCGGGGCTTGACGATGGCATGGGCTGGGGCTTTTCTCGCTGTTCCCGCGACGCCAGCCCGATCGGTCTTCCCATGCTCCTCCTGATCGATAACTACGACAGTTTCACCTACAATCTCTATCACTACCTGGGTGAGCTCGGCGCTCGCACCACAGTGATTCGCAACGACGCGATGGATGTCGAGCAGGCGCTGGCGCTGCGCCCGTCGGCCATCGTCGTCTCGCCCGGGCCGTGCGATCCTGATCTCGCCGGCATCAGCCTCGAAATCATCGAACGGGCGCGCACGCTTTGCCCCATCCTCGGTGTTTGCCTCGGTCACCAGGCGATTGCTCAGGTCTTCGGTGCTCGCATCGTGCGGGCGCAAACGGTCATGCATGGCAAGTGCAGCGCCATCCATCATGACGGCACCGGTCTCTTCGATGGGCTGCCGTCGCCATTCCGCGCTACCCGCTACCATTCGCTGGTAGCGGAGCCCGTGACCTTGCCAGAAGAACTCGTCGTCAATGCCCGCACCGAGGACGGTGTCGTCATGGGGCTGCGCCACCGCCACCTGCCGATCCACGGGCTGCAGTTCCATCCCGAGAGCATCGAGAGCGAGCACGGCCATGCCATGCTGCGCAACTTCCTTGCCCTGGTCCCGCTGGAGCAGGCCGCTTGAGCTCCGACCTCGTTCGTTTCAAGGAGCTGATCGGTATTGCCGCGAGCGGTCGCCCGCTGACCTTCGAGGAGGCCGGCGAGGCCTTCGCCATGATGATGGCGGGCGACGCCACGCCCGCCCAGATGGCCGGGTTCCTCATGGCGCTCAGGGTACGCGGCGAGAGCATCGACGAGATCACGGCCGGTGCGCAAACCTTGCGCGAGCGCATGACCCGGGTTGCCGCCCCCGCAGGTGCCATCGACACCTGCGGGACGGGCGGCGACGCCAGCGGCACTTTCAACATCTCGACCGCCGCCGCCCTCGTCGTTGCCGGCGCCGGCGTGCCGGTCGCCAAGCACGGCAATCGCGGCTTGTCCTCGCGCTCCGGCTCATCGGATGTGCTGACCGCGCTCGGTGTCGACATCGAGGCACCCTTTGCGGTCATCGAGCACGCCATGCGCGAGGCCGGCATCGGCTTCATGATGGCGCCGAGACACCATGGTGCCATGCGCCACGTGGCCGGCCCCAGGGTCGAGTTGGGCACGCGCACGATCTTCAACCTGCTCGGCCCGCTCGCCAACCCGGCCGGCGTCCGTCGGCAGGTGGTGGGGGTTTTCGCGCTCGAATGGATCGAGCCGCTGGCCCGTGTGCTCGGGCGGCTCGGGGCCGAACGGGCCTGGGTCGTGCATGGCGAGCCGGGGCTCGACGAGCTGAGCACGGCCGGCACGACGCACGTCGCGGAGTGGCATCAGGGTGAGGTGCGCCGCTTCGCCGTCGAGCCGGAGCCGCTCGGGTTGGCGCGGGTCGAGCTTGCGGCTCTCAAGGGCGGCGACGCCGCGACCAATGCCGCCGCGATCCGCGCCATGCTGGGCGGCGAGGGCGGACCCCTGCGCGAGGCGGTCCTGCTCGCTGCCGCTGCCGGGCTGGTGGTCGGCGGCAGTGCTGCCGACCTGCCCGCGGGCATCGCCCGCTCTGCCGAGGCGATCGACAGCGGGCGAGCGCGGGCCTGCCTCGACCGGCTTGTACGCATAACCACCGAGGGACGGGCATGAGCGACGTGCTGGAGCGGATCTGCGCCGCCAAGCGACGTCATGTCGAGGACCGCCGCCAAGCCCTGCCGTTGGTCCAGCTGGAGCGTCGCCTGGCGGGGGCGTCGCCAGTCCGGGGCTTCAGGCGGGCACTGGAGGCAACGATCGCGCAGGGGCGTTTCGCCCTGATCGCCGAGATCAAGAAGGCGTCGCCGAGCAAGGGGCTGATCCGCGCCGATTTCAACCCGGCGGAGCTGGCCCGCGCCTATGCCGCTGGTGGTGCCACCTGCCTCTCGGTGCTGACCGACAAGCCGAGCTTCCAAGGCGATGATGCCTTTCTCTGCGAAGCGCGGGAAGCGGTGCCGTTGCCGGCCCTGCGCAAGGACTTCATGCTCGAGCCATACCAGATTATCGAGAGCCGGACGCTCGGGGCGGACTGCATCCTCCTGATCATCGCAGCCCTTGATGATCCGATGGCGAAGGAGCTCTGCCGGCTCGCCCGGGAACTCGGGATGGATGTGCTGGCCGAGGTGCACGACGCGGCGGAACTGGACCGGGCACTGGCGCTCGACGCCGATCTGGTCGGCATCAACAACCGCAATCTCAAGACGCTCGAGGTCGATATCGGCACGACCGAGGCGCTGGCGCCGCGGGTTCCGGCCGACCGCCTGCTGGTCGCCGAAAGCGGGCTCTTTGCCCATGCCGATCTGGTGCGGATGGCCGCTGTGGGAGCGAAGGCTTTTCTCGTTGGTGAGGCTCTGATGCGGGAGCCCGACGTCAGCCGGGCCACACGCCGTCTGCTCGGCCTCGACGCCGAGGCATGAGTGACCTGACACATATCGATGCGGCCGGGAACGCCGTCATGGTGGATGTCGGCGCGAAGGCGGAGACGGCGCGGAGTGCCACCGCCGAGGGGTGGATCACGATGCAGGCGGCCACCCTCGAGCGGATTGCCGAGGGCGGCATCAAGAAGGGTGATGTGCTGACGATCGCGCAGCTCGCCGGGATCATGGGGGCAAAGCGCACGGCCGATCTCATCCCGCTCTGCCATCCTCTGGCGCTGACGGCCGTCAACGTCGAGCTCCAGCCGGAGCGCGAGGGGCCGCTCGGGCCGGCGATCCGCATCACGGTTACATGCCGGCTCAGCGGCCGGACCGGTGTCGAGATGGAGGCCTTGACCGCCGTCAGTGTCGCGGCACTCACCGTCTATGACATGTGCAAGGCGATCGATCGCGGCATGACGATCGGCGGAATCCGCCTTCTCCACAAGGCCGGCGGTCGTTCCGGCGACTTCCGTGCGGGCTGAGCGGCGGAGGTCGGACTGAGATGCTCGAGGTCGCTGCTGCCCAGGCGCGGATCACGGCAGCCCTGCGGCCGCTTCCGGCCGAGACCGTGCCGCTGCAGTCGGCGCTCGGCCGGGTGCTGGCGGCCGACATTCTGGCGGTGCGCGACCAGCCGCCGGCGGCCGTCTCGGCGATGGACGGCTATGCGGTGCGTGCCGGCGATACGGTGGCAGGCGGTTGGCTCGAGGTGGTTGGCGAGGTGGCGGCCGGGCGGCCCGTCGATCTTGAGGTGGAGCCGGGGCAGGCGGCGCGGATCTTTACCGGGGGGCTGGTGCCGCCCGGCGCCGATGCGATCCTGATCCAGGAGGATGCTGTTGCCGAAGGTGGCCGCGTGCGGGCAAAGGAAGCCGTCACGCCCGGGCTCTTCGTACGCGAGCGGGCGCTGGACTATGGTGCGGGCTGGGTCGGCCTGCGTGCAGGACAGCGGCTCGACCCGCGGCATGTCGGTCTTGCGGCCTCGCTCGGTGCGGCCTGGATCGAGGTGCGGCGCCGGCCTCGCGTCGGCCTCCTGGCCACCGGCAACGAGCTGGTCCTGCCCGGCAGCAGTCCCGCCCCGCATCAGATCTCGAGCTCCAACAGCTTCACCCTGGCGGCGATGGTCGAGGCCTGGGGCGGGGTGCCGGTCGACCTCGGCATTGCAGCCGACGACCCGGCACATCTGGCGGCGAGGCTCGCCGCTGCCACTGGTCTCGATCTTCTCCTGACCACAGGCGGTGCATCGGTCGGGGACCATGACCTGGTGCGGCAGGTAGCTGGCGAACGTGGTCTCGAGCTCGACTTCTGGAAGATCCGCATGCGGCCGGGCAAGCCCCTGATCTTCGGGCGGATCGGCGAGGTGGCGCTGCTCGGCCTGCCGGGCAACCCAGTCTCGGCCGCGGTGTGCGGCATCGTCTTCCTGCGCGGCGCGCTGCGTTGCCTGCTCGGTCTCGATCCGACCCTGCCGAGCAGCTCCGCCCGACTTGCGGAGGCGCTGCCGGCGGGCGGCGAGCGCCAGGAGTACATGCGCGCCGTGCGGGACGGCCAGGGGGCCATCCGGGCCACCGGGCGCCAGGACAGCTCGATGTTCGCGGCACTTACCACGGCGGATGTTCTGCTTGTCCGCCCTCCGAGGGACCAGCCGCGGGAGCAGGGGGCTGCCGTCACGGTCATTGATCTCGCCGCGGTGCTCGGCGCCTGAAGGTTCTTGCCGGCCGGCAAGGCGCTTGACAGATATGAGAACTTAAATAGAACAAAGTTGTGCCGGCTGCCGCAAGGGAGATGGATGTTGCTCACCCAACGACAACTGCAACTGCTGACCTACATCCATTCCTATGTCGCCGAACATCAGGTTCCGCCGTCGTTCGAAGAGATGCGGAACGCGCTGCAGTTGAAGTCCAAGTCGGGTGTGCACCGTCTCATCTCCGGCCTCGAGGAGCGCGGGTATATTCGTCGGCTCGCCTATCGGGCACGGGCGCTCGAGATCGTGCGAGGGCCTCAGGGCGGACCGCCGATCGACTTTGCTCCGGGAGAACAGCTGGCGGCTGCCGGTACCGGGGCAACCGCAGCTGGTCGGCCGCGCCAGTCGAGCAATATCGTGCGCGGCCGGTTCGGCGCCGGACCGCGGGCGACACCGGCCAGCGAGTCCGGCAGTCGGTCCTTGCCGCTGGTCGGCAAGATTGCCGCGGGTGCGCCGATCGAGGCCCTGCTCGACCAATCCACCGCTATCGACGTGCCGGGCCTGCTGCTCGGCGAGGGCGAGCACTACGTGTTGCAGGTGAGCGGTGATTCGATGATCGATGCAGGGATCGTCGACGGCGACTACGCGGTGATCCAGCGGTGCGAGACCTCGGAGAACGGCAGCATCGTCGTGGCCCTGATCGAGGACCGCGAGGTGACGCTCAAGCGGTTGCGCCGGCGGGGCGCCTCGATTGCGCTGGAGCCGGCCAATCCGGCCTATGAGACAAGGATTTTTGGGCCGCACCAGATCCGGGTGCAGGGCCGTCTCGTCGGTATTCTGCGGCGCTACTGACCCTGTCGTGCGTCGCGGGCGGCGAGGGCCTCGGCGACCATCTGGGGCCGGTCGGTGAAGACGGCCCGCACGCCCATTTCCAGAAGGCGCAGCGCGCGACTCGCGTCGTTGACGGTGTAGCAGAGCAGTGGCCGGCCACTCTCCGTCAGATGCCGGACGAGCTCGGCCGAAGCCCATTTGGCATCGCAATGCAGCGTGCTGCAGGCGAGGCGGTCGAGCATGCCGAGGGCGCGCCTGGTCGGCCGACCGATGAGCAGGCCGTGTGGCATCTCCGGGGCGAGCTTGCGGACCTCCTCGAGCGAGGCAATGGCGAAGCTCGAGATCAACGGCCAGGGCCGGTCGCCGGGCCAGTGTTGGTGCAGCTCCTTGACGACGCTGATCGCCGTCTCGTGTTGCCGGCCGCGGCAGGGCTTGATCTCCAGGTTGATGTCGAGGTCGAGCTCGACGCAGAGGGCCAGCGCCTCCTGCAGCGTCGGCACCAGCTCACCGCGAAAGCGGTGGCCGAACCAGCCGCCGGCATCGAGCCGGCGCAATTCGTCGAGGTCATAATGCGCCGCCTCGCCGCGACCGTCGGTGGTTCGGTTGAGGAGGTCGTCGTGCAGGAGGATGCAGTGGCCGTCTCGGCTGAGCTTGACGTCGAACTCGACCCACGTGGCGCCGGCGGCCGCCGCGGCGCGGAGGGCGGCGAGGGTGTTTTCCGGTGCATCGGCGGAGGCGCCGCGATGGGCGATTACCGGCGCCAGACGATCGTCGAGGGTTCGCATCCGAATGGTGTCCAAGGTCCAGTCAGGCGTCACCACCTAGCGAGCAAAGCGAGGCGCGGCTAGTCTCGAGTGCAGGGGCAGGCACGGGCCAGCCGAAGCGAGGTTGCCGCGTGGCCGCGAGCCAGATCCTTTCCGGCATGGTCGAACGCGTCGTTGTCCAGAACCCGACGACCGGTTTTACGGTGCTCAGGGTGAACGTGCCGGGTCGGAGCGAGCCGATCACCGTCGTGGGGACGGTGCCGAACGGTCGTCCCGGCATGGTCGTACGGGCGGAGGGCGACTGGCAGGACGACCCGAGCTGGGGGCATCAGTTCGCTGCGACCCGCATCACCCTCCTGGCACCGGCCAGCGTGGACGGGATCAAGACCTACCTGGCATCGGGTGCCATCAAGGGGGTAGGCGAAGCCCTGGCCCAACGGATCGTCGAGCATTTCGGCGCGGAGCTTCGCCAGGTGCTCGATACGGCGCCGGAGCGGCTTCGGGAGGTGCCGGGCATCGGCGCCCGGTCGGTCGAGCGGATCACGGAGGTCTGGCGCGACGAGGGCGAGGCTCGCGACATCCTGCTTTTCCTGGAGAGCCAGGGGATTCGCCCGGCGCGGGCCCGTCGCATTCTGGAGGCCTATCGCGGCCGGGCGATAGAGCAGCTTCTCGCCGACCCCTACGCCCTGGCGCGCGACATTCGGGGCATCGGCTTCGCCACCGCCGATCTGCTGGCGGATCAGCTCGGAATAGCCAGCGATGCGCCGGTGAGGCGCCGCGCCGCGCTTGTCGAGGTGCTGCGCGTCAATGCCGAGCGCGGCCACAGCGCGATGCAGCTCGAGCGGGCGCTGCATGAGGCAGCCACGCTGTCGAGCCTGCCTCTGGTGACCCTTGCCGGAGAGGTGGATACCCTGTGCGACGAGCGGCGCATCGTCGCGCGGACCACCGGTACCGGCACGTTCCTCCTGTTGCCGGAGCTCGATGCCGCGGAGGCGACGATCGTCCGCCGGCTGGCCGTGTTGGCTGCCGGCCCCGTGCCCTGGGACAGTACGGCTCTGGGCGACTGGGAAGCCGTGGTGCGCGTCCGCCTCGCCCTGGAGCTCTCCCCGAGCCAGGCCAGCGCGCTCGCCGTGATCCTGACCTCCAGGATCGCGATCCTCACCGGAGGACCGGGAACCGGCAAGACGTCGCTGGTCAGGGCCTGCGTCGCCTGCCTCGAGCGCCAGCATGTGCGCCTGGCGCTCGCCGCACCGACCGGCCGTGCAGCGCGGCGTCTCTTCGAGAGCACCGGACACGCGGCCACGACGATCCATCGACTGCTCGAGGCCGACATCCAACGCGGTTTTGCCCGCAATGCCGACCGGCCACTCGACCTGGATCTCCTGATCCTCGACGAGGTCTCGATGGTCGATCTGCCGCTGATGGAGGGAGTCCTGGCCGCACTGCCCGACGGGGCAGCACTCCTGCTCGTCGGCGATCGCGACCAGTTGCCGCCGGTGGGACCGGGCCAGGTCCTGGCCGATCTGATCGGCAGCGGGCGATTTCCGGTGGTGGCACTCACTGAGGTCTTTCGTCAGGCCGAGGCGAGTGGCATCGTCAAGGGAGCGCACCGGGTCATCAATGGGGAGCTGCCGCGCTTCGGCCTGGCGGAGACCGGTGACTGCGTCGGCATTCGCGTGCGCGATGCCGCGGACGCGCGCTCGAAGCTCATCGAGCTGGTCCAGCACCGCATGCCCGACCATTTCGAGCTGGATCCGGTCGCCGACATCCAGATCCTGGCGCCGGTCAACCGCGGCCCCGTTGGCACCCGTGATCTGAACCGCGCCCTGCAGAATGTGCTCAACCCGGCGCCGGAGGCGGCGTTCGAGCGCTTCGGCGTGCGCTTCGGGGTCGGCGACAAGGTCATGCAGACCGAAAACGACTACAGCCGTGAGGTCTATAACGGTGATCTCGGGATCATTCAGAAGATCGATACCGTCGGCCGGCTCATGGAGGTCCGCTTCGACGATCGCCTCGTCGTCTACGGCTTCGACACGGTCGACCAGTTGGTCACCGCCTATGCCATCACCGTCCACAAGGCGCAGGGCTCCGAGTATCCTGCCGTCGTGCTCTTGCTCTTGCACGAGCACGGTCGCATGTTACGCCGCCAGTTGCTCTACACGGCCATGACACGGGCCCGCCGGCTGCTGGTCGTGCTTGCCCAGGGCAGCGCGCTCGAGCGGGCAGTGGCCACTCCCGAGCCAGCGCGGCTGTCGCTGCTGGCGCACCGCCTCGCCACCGAATGGGCTACGGCCCCGGCCAGTTAACGGAACAGCCTCATCCAACGGACGCACTCATGACCGATGAAGACCTCGATCGCCGCCTCGATGCCGGCGTGCCCATTCTCCATGCCGCCGGCCGGCTGGCGCTCGATTTCTTCCAGCGCCGCGGCGATCTGGTGATCGAGCACAAGGGCCTCCAGGACCTCGTCAGCATCGCCGATCAGACGGTCGAGCGGGCGATTCGCGACGAGCTTACCCGGCTCTTTCCCCATGACGCCATCATCGGCGAGGAGGATGGTGCTGCGGCCGGCTTTGCCGAGGCGCCGGGTGTCTGGGTGATCGACCCGATCGATGGCACCAGCAATTTCCTGCGCGGCATGCCCTACTGGTGCTGTGTGATGGCCTATGTGGTGGACGGAACGACCGAGATCGGCCTGACCTACGACCCGATCCACGACGAGATGTTCGCCTGCCGACGGGGCCGGGGTGCCACCCGCAACAGGCAGCCGATCGAGGTCTCGAAACGCCCGGTGGCGGAGGCCTGCGTCGGGCTCAGCTTCAACTTCAAGCAGGATGCCAGTGAGTATGCCGAGATGGTCGCTCGCCTGAACGCGCGCTCATTCGACCACCGGCGTTCGGGCTCGAGCGCGCTCCATCTCTGCCATGTCGCCGATGGCCGCCTCGACGGTGCCATCAATCGACACTGCATGAGCTGGGACGTGCTCGCCGGCCTGGCGCTGGTCGAGGCGGCCGGCGGCGTCGCCACGCACTACACCAAGGGGGCGAGCCTGATCGAGCCGCGCGCCGTGCTCGCCACCACCCCCGCACTCAGGGAAGTGGTCGAGGAAGCGGCCGGCTTCACGCTCGATCCCTGAGGCCCGTTGCAGGGCGCTCGCTCAGCCCGAGAAGGCCTG
>JAUIID010000160.1 GCA_030431615.1 Alphaproteobacteria bacterium | reverse complement strand
GCGAGCTCGTCCAGCATGTTCAGCTTGTGGCGGAACTTCGGGTTCAGCTCGGGGTCGGGCACGTCGCCGCCGGCCGGGATGTAGAGATTGTGCAGCTCGATGCCGCCCGGCAGCGTGCAGACCGCGTGCCTCGAATCGTCGATGCCGCACCATTTGTGGCTGTGGCATTCATCGAGCGGCAGCTTCGAAAGCACGGCGACCCCGTGATAGCCCTTCTGGCCGTGGATGTGGCAGTGCGCGAAGCCGAGGTCGTGCATGAGATCGAGCGGGAACTCGCCGTCCTCGACCTTGGTCTCCTGCAGGCAGAGCACGTCGGGATCGATCTCGGCCACGATCCGTCGAAGCGCAGTCTCGCGCAGCCGCACGGAATTGGCGTTCCAGGTAGTGATGCGCATTAGAGCCTGTCCGAGGGGTTTATGGGGCATTTCATGAGCTTGGCAGTGAGCAAATGCGAGGAGTTGATCGGCCGTCGATGCGGCGCATCGTCGGTCGATCAAGGACGAAGCAGGTGCCGCTGCCAAGCTCACCCCCGGTTGGCGTACGATCGGCGCCGGCCTTGTCGCCGAGCTTGCCCGATGCCCAGCATCGGGCCGCGCTCGGCTCCGCCCCGTCACTCGATCGTACGCCAATGAAATGCCCCATAAACCCCTCGGACAGGCTCTCGATCTTCCAAAAAGAGAAAAGGTGCTCAGTCGCCGACCAGCAGCAGGTCCTCGGGATGGATGCCGATGGTGCAGGGCGTCCCCGGCGGCGGGTCGCCCTTGTCGATGCGGTTGACGTTGTAGCGGCTGCACTGCAGGCGCCTGCCGTCCTCCGCGGTCAGGTAGACGATCGAAAGATCGCCGAAATAGGCGATCTGGTCGATGACCGCCCGCACCAGCACCTCGCCCGGGTCGGGATCGGGCGAGGAGAAATCCATGCGCATCTTCTCGGGCCGGACGATGAGCGTGCCGGCCCGGACGTCGGCCGCGGCGCGCTCGACCTTAAGCTCGCCGAGCAGCGGGGCCCGCACCCGGGCCATGCCGCCCTCGATGCCCAGGACCTCGCACTCGAAGCTGTTCGAGGCGCCGATGAACTCGGCGACGAAGCGGCGCGTCGGGTGCTCGTAGAGCTGCCGCGGCGGTGCGATCTGCAGGATCCGGCCCTCCTTCATCACCGCGATGTCGGAGGCCATGCCGAGCGCCTCCTCCTGGTCGTGGGTGACGATGATGAAGGTGATGCCGACCTCCGTCTGCAGCCGCACGAGCTCGAGCTGCATCTCCTCGCGGAGCTTCTTGTCGAGGGCCGAGAGCGGCTCGTCGAGGAGCAGGAGCTTCGGCCTCTTGACGAGGGCCCGGGCCAGCGCCACGCGCTGCCGCTGGCCGCCCGAGAGCTGGTCCGGCTTGCGCGCCGCCATGCCGTCGAGGCGGACCATGGCGATCGCCTCCTCGACCCTTGGCCCGATCTCCGCCCGGGGCACACTCGTGACCTTCAGGCCGTAGGCCACGTTCTCCGCCACGGTCATGTGCGGGAAGACCGCGTAGGACTGGAAGACCATGTTGACCTGGCGCCGGTTCGGCGGGACGTCCGCCATGTCCTCGCCGTCGATCAGCACCCGCCCCGAGGTCGGATGCTCGAAGCCGCCGAGCATGCGGAGCAGCGTGGTCTTGCCGCAACCGGATGGACCGAGCAGCGCGAAGAAGGCGTTCCGCGGAATGGCGAGGCTGACCCCGTCCACCGCCTTCGTGCGGCCGAACGACTTCGTGACGTTCTCGAAAGTGACGATGGGCGTTTGGGCGGGCGTTTCGGTCATGCGAGCTTCGCCGCCTCCTTTTCCGGCCGTTGCAAACGAAGCGCTATGACGGTGAGGATCACCGTGACCACGATCAGGATGGTCGAGGCGGCGTTGACCTCGGGCGTCGCCCCGAAGCGGACCATCGAATAAACCTGCACCGGAAAGGTCAGCGTGCCCGGCCCCGCCGTGAAGAATGTGATGACGAAGTCGTCGAGCGAGAGCGTCATCGCCAGGAGGCCGCCGGCGATCAGGCCGGGCTTCATGAAGGGCACGGTGATGTTCCAGAAGGTCTGCCACTCCGAGGCACCCAGGTCCTTCGACGCCTCCTCGAGCGAGCGGTCGAAGCCGGCCATGCGGGCGCGCACCACGACGCAGACAAAGGGAAAGCTGAAGGCCACGTGGCCGATGATGATCGGCAGCAGGCTGAACGGGTAGGCGAAGGCCGACGAGAGGCCGACCCGGTTGAAGAAGACCAGCAGCGCCACGCCCATGCAGATCTCGGGAATGACGATCGGCAGGGCCACCGCGCCGTCGAGCCCGGGCTTGCCGGGAAAGCGGAACCGCCAGAGGGCGAGCGCCATCAAGGCACCCACGACCGTGCTGATGACGGTGGAAACCAGCGCGATGACCAGGCTGTTGGCAAAGGCTTCGATCAGCGAGGCGTTCTCGGCCGCCTTGACGTAGTAGTCGGTGGTGAAGCCCTGCCAGACGATGTTGCGCTTGCTGTCATTGAAGCTGAAGACGACGAGAATGACGATGGGCGCATAGAGGAAGATGCAGACGGCGACGAGCCAGAGCCGGAGCCAGAGCCGCCGCGTGTAGTCGAGAGGTCCGATCGGCTCACGCCTTGCCAAGGCCACCCTCCCGCCCGGCGACCCAGGCCCGGATGGCCAGGATCGCGAAGGTCACATAGAGCAGAACGAAGCTCATGGCGGCGCCGAGCGGCCAGTTGTTCGCCGCCTTGAACTGCCGCTCGATGACGTTGCCGATGAGCAGGCTGTCCGTACCGCCCAGGAGATCGGAGATGAGGAACGTGCCGAGGGCCGGGATGAAGACCAGGATGATGCCCGAGACGATGCCGGGCCTGGCGAGCGGCACGATGATCGAGAAGAAGGTGCGGACCTGCCCGGCGCCGAGATCGAGGCTCGCTTCCAGCAGCGAGCGGTCGAGCCGGTCGAGCGTCGCATAAAGCGGCAGCACCATGAACGGCAGGTAGACATAGACGATGCCGAAGATCACCGCCGTGTTGTTGTAGAGCAGCTCGAGCGGCACGAACCGCGCGCCCATGACCGCCTCGTCGAGCCCGAAGGGGGCGAGCACCGCAGTGCCGAGCTGCCAGATGTATTCCAGCCCGAAATTGACGAAGCCCCGGCTCCGCAGCACGGCGATCATCGCATAGGTGCGGATCAGGATGTTGGTCCAGAACGGCAGGATGATCAGCAGCAGGATCAAGGGCTTGAGCCTGGCCGGCGCGAAGCTGATGGCGAGCGCCACCGGCAGGCCGATGACCAGGGTCAGCACCGTCGCCACCGTGGCGACCCAGAGCGAGCGGCCGAAGAGGCCGATATAGACCGGATCGAAGACGCCCGCGTAATTGGCGAGGGTCCAGGTGATGTCGATCTCGACCGGACCCACCCGTTCGCCGAAGGCGAGGAGCCAGATGAGCGCCAGGGGTGCGATGAAGAAGAGGAGCAGCCAGAGGGCGCCCGGCAGGACGAAGGCCCAGAACACGGCAGGCTGCGCGCGCCAGCTCTCCAAGTCTTTCCCTCGGCCATTCGCTCCGCGGGCTAGTTGCGGCACCGCCCGCTTGCTTGTCAACGGCGCTTGCCGTTTGATCCCGGATGCCCGGCGACCGGGCGGAGGGGAGCGTGCCGCATGCCGGTGAAGCAGGACGTCGAGATCGCCGTTGTCGGGGCCGGAGTGACCGGCCTCGCCATGGCGCTGGCGGCGGCGCGCCACGGTGCCGAGGTGGCCCTCCTCGCCGCCGGACCGTTGCCGGCCACCCCTCGCCCTTCAGGCCGGGCTGCAGCGGCCGACGGCCGGACCGCCGCCCTTCTCATGCCCGCGATCGGGCTCCTCACCCGCCTCGGCGTCTTCGACCCGACAGGCCTCGGCGCCGAGCCCCTCTACCGCCTGCGCATCGTCGGTGGCGGCACGGGCGGCCCGGAAGGCACCGCCCTCACCTTCGATGCGGCCGAGCTCGGCATGGACGCCTTCGGCTGGAACGTCCCCAACGCCACGCTGGCCTCCAGCCTCGCGGCCGCGGTGGGCCGCACCGCCGACATTACCGTCCATGCCGGCGCCCCTCTCCAGAACGTCACCGAGACCCCCGACCGCCTGCTGCTGGAGGCCGGCGACACCCGCCTCGCCGCCCGCCTCGTCATCGGCGCCGACGGGCGCGCATCCGTGGTGCGCGAGACGGCCGGCATCGCCACCACCGAGCGCGACCACGGCCAGACCGCCATCGTCTGCCGCTTCGCCCACACGAAGCCGCACCGCAACGTCTCGACCGAGCTCCACCGCAAGGGCGGGCCCTTCACCATGGTGCCCCTCCCCGGCCGCAACTCCAGCCTCGTCTGGGTCGACCGCACGGCCGAGAGCGAAGCACGCCTCGACCTCGACGACGACGCCTTCCGCGAAGCCATGGCGCCGCTTGCCGAGCCTTGGCTCGGTGCGATCGGCGCCCTTTCGAAGCGCCACGCCTTTCCCATCCGCGCCCGCCTCGCGAAGTCACTGACGGCCCCGCGCCGGGGCCTCGTCGGCGAGGCGGCGCATGTCATGAGCCCCTTGGGCGCCCAGGGCCTCAACCTCTCGCTGCGCGACGTCGCCACTCTCGCCGAACTCCTTGCCACCCGCCCCGGCGATCCCGGCGACCCGGCCCTCCTCGCCGCCTATGCCGAGGCCCGTGCTACCGACGTCAAGGCGCGCTTCTGGGGCATCGACACCCTCAACCGCCTGGTGCTCGCGAGCCCCCCGCCCTTCCGCCTCGCCAGCTCCCTCGCCCTCGGCCTCCTCGACCGCCTCCCCCCGGCCCGCCGCGCCCTGATGCAGGGCATGATGGAAGCCGTGCCGGGCGGGCTCTGAGCACGCAAGCCCAGCAGCACTGCCGTTCTGCATGATTTTCTTGATTTGTGCAGGACGGCGGCGCATATGATGTGTCATGGAGGAGATCACCATGGCGCTCGCCACCCCTCGTGCCGCCGCACCAGCCGGGCTCGATGCGCTCGGCCAGGACCCGAAGCTGCAGGCCGACCTGATGCGCGGCTTCTTCGGCATGATGCGCCTCTGGCGCGTCGAGAACGCCGATGCCAGGCGCATCCTCGGCGATCCGGCGGAACGCACCTTCTATGGCTGGAAGGGCGGCAAGGTGGGGCGGCTGCCGGCCGACACCGTCCGCCGCATCGGCTATGTCGCCGGCATCTTCAAGGCGCTGCAGATCCTCTATCCGGACAGCCGGCAGGCCGACCAGTGGATCAGGCAGCCGAACCGGCATTTCGGCGGGCAGACGCCGCTCGCCCGCATGGCCGCCGGCGACGTCACCGACCTCGCGGCCGTCCGGGCCTATCTCGATGCCGCCCGTGCCCCCTGGTCCTGAGGGACTGGCCGAGCCGGCGCTCGCCAGGGTCCGCTGGGACCGCGCCACCCGGATCATCGCCTCGCGCTACCCGCCGGTCGACCTCTTCGAGCGGGTGGACGGCGACCCCGCCGTCTGGGAGGCCCTGATCGCGGCCGAGATGCTGACCAACCCGCGCATCCGCGACGAACTCGGCGAGATCGCCCTGGTCGCCCCCGACGAGCGCATTTCCGGCCCCGGCGCCACCTACGTCATGGCTTCCTTCACCCACCTCAACCCGAAGGGCTCGCGCTTCAGCGACGGCAGCTATGGCGTCTACTACGCGGCCATCGACTTCCCGACGGCGCGCGCCGAGACGATCCACCATTTCGAGCGCTTCGCCCAGGACAGCGGCGACGGCATCCGCGATACGGACATGCGGGTCGTCGTGGGCAGGGTCGACGAGCGCTTCCACGACATCGCCAGCCTCGAGGGCCACCACCGCACCGCCGTCCTGTCACCTGACGACTACGCCCCGGGCCAAGCCCTCGGTCGCCGCCTGCGCGAGGCCGGCAGCAACGGCGTCATCTGGCCGAGCGTGCGCCATGCCGGCGGCACCTGCATCGGCGCCTTCCGGCCGAGAGCCGTCCAGCCGCCCGTGCAGGAGCGCCATATCCGCTACCACTATGACAGCAAGCGGGTCAGCGCCTGGTTCGACTACGCGACCAGCGCCTGGCACGCCATCTGAACACGAACGCCGGGCAGCGCCCTACGGCACCGCCGTCAGCGCACCCTTGCCCTCGAACCAGCTCACCAGGTTGGCGACCACCGTGTCGCCCATCGCCCCCATGGTCTCCTCGGTCGAGCTCGCGATGTGCGGGGTGAGCACGACATTGTCGAGGCCGAGCAGCGCCTCGGGCACGTTCGGCTCGTCGTCGAAGACGTCGAGCCCGGCAGCACCCAGCCCGCCCGACGCCAGAAGCTCCACCATGGCCGGCTCGTCGACCAGCCAGCCCCGGGCGATGTTGACGAAGATGCCGCGCGGGCCGAGGGCTTCGAGGATCTGCCGGCTGATGATTGGCGCCGCCGTGCCCCTGGCCGCCCCGGCGGCGCAGAGGAAGAGGATGTCGCTCTCGCTGGCCAGCGTCACTGCGTCGGCGACACGCCGATAGGGCACATCGCGCGCCACGGGATCAGTATAGGCAATGTCACATTTGAAGCCCGCAAGCCGGCTCGCCACCTCGCTGCCGATTCGGCCGAGCCCGATCAGCCCCGCCTTCATGCCCGTGAGCTTGCGCCCCAGCACGAGGCGCCCCTTCAGCCAGTCGCCGTTGCGCACGAACCGGTCGCCATGGGCGATCCGCCGGCAGGCGGCGAGCGCCAGTGCCAAAGCGAGGTCGGCCACGTCGTCATAGAGGACGGGCGTGATGGTGATGGCGATGCCCTTCTCGCGGGCGAGCGCAAGATCGGTCATCTCGAGCCCGACGCCGTTGATGGCGCAGATCTCGACATTGGGCATGCGGTCCATGTGCTGGCGCTGCAGGCCCATCATACCGCTGCCCACAGCACCCCGGAACTTCGCTCCGTGCTGGTCGAGATAGGCCAGCGGGTCCGGCTCGGCATGGACGTGGTGGCACCTGAAGCGCGCCTCGAGGGCCGCCACCAGAGCCGGCCGCTGCGGGCCGATGACGGCGATCTCGATATCGGAGCGGGCGGGTTCGCCGGCTGACGTCATGACTTTCTCTCCCGTGCTCGTGGCGCGCGCCTCAGCACGGCCTCCCGCCGCCTGATATGCCGCCCGTGACGCATTCACGAAAGCGAAAAAGCTCCGCCCCCGCGCCCGAACGGGGGCGAGCCCGGACTCAGGCGGCTAGCACGCGGGTCAGCGCCGTCTCGTAGAGGCTCTCCACCTCCTCGCCCTTGTAGATCGAGGTCTCGCACTTATCGAGCACGGCGTCCGGCGGGTACGTGGAGGGGTTCTCGAGATCCTCCTCGGGGATGTAGGCCTTGGCCGCCTCGTTCGGGCTCGGGTAGCGGACATAGGTGGCGATGGCACCGAAGACCTCGGCGTCGAGGATGAAGTTGATCCACTCGAGCGCCGCATCCGGGTTCGGGCCGCCTTTGGGGATTGCCATGTCGTCCTCCCAGAGCAGGCCGCCCTCCTTCGGCACCACGTAGGCCAGGTCGTCGTCTTCCTCCATCACCTGGAGGATGTCGCCGTTCCACTCCATGGCGAGGTCGACCTCGCCCGAGATCAGGAGGTCCTGACCCGTGTCGGGTGCGAAGGCTTTGACGTTGGGCTTGGCCCGGATCAGAAGCTCCACGGCCTCGTCGAGATGTGCCTGCTCGGTCGTGTTGAGCGAATAGCCCAGATAGAGCAGGGCCATCTGGATCAGGTTCTTGTCGTTCAGCAGCGAGATCCGCCCGGCATACTCGTCCGAGTCCATCAGCACGGCCCAGCTGTCGGGCGAGGCGACGCTCTGGCGGTAGCCGATGCCCATCGTACCCCAGAAATAGGGAATGCTGAACTGGCGGCCCGGGTCGAAGCCAGGGTCCTGGAAGCGCGGCGCCAGGTTGCCGAAATTCGAGAGCCGGCCGTGATCGAGCGGCACCAGCATGTCGGCCACGATCATCCGCTCGACGAAGTCGTTCGACGGGAAGACCACGTCATAGCCCGGGTTGCCGTCGCGCAGCTTGCCGAACATCTCGTCGCTGCTGGCATAGAGGTCGTAGCGCACGCGAATGCCGGTCGCGGCGGTGAAATCGTCGACTGTGTCGGGGCCGATATAGGTGTCCCAGTTGTAGATGTTGACCTCGCCGCCCTGGGCGAAGGGCACGCGCGGCAGGGTGCCGGCGACGGCGGCCACGGCGAGCCCCGTCTGAAGCGCGCGGCGGCGATTGAGCATCGGGGCCGGGAAGGGCGAAAGACGGCGGGGCATCGTCGTTTCTCCAACAATCTGGGAGCTGGCTGGCAGCCTTGGTTCCGCTCGCCTCGGCAAATGTCAACGGTTACCATGGCAGCATGGCGACCGCTTCATGACCGATCCAGCTTTCTGGCCCTGGCTGCTCGCGGCCTTCCTTCTGGGCCTCGTCCTCGGCATCGGTGTCGCCGCGCTGCTCGCCCGCGGCCAGACGCGGCGGCTGATGGGCGTCCTCGCCGAGGCGCAACGCCGCCACGAGACGGAGACCGACGCCCTCCTCGACGGCGTCAAGCTCGCCTTCCACGACATCGGCCGCGAGCTGGCGGGCGCCTCCCGCGACGATATGCTGCGTCTCGCCCAGACCCAGCTCGCCGGCGAGCGCCGCGCCCTCGGCCACACGCTGGAGGCGGAACGGGGCGAGCTCGCCGCCCGGCTCGCCACCATGCTGGCCCAGCTCGAGCGCACCCAGGGCCTGATCCGCGAGCTCGAGCGCGACCGCACCGGCAAGTTCCAGGCGCTCGCCACCCAGCTCCGCGTCGCCGGCGACAGCGCCGCCGAACTCGGGCGGACCACGCGGCACCTCGCCCGCAGCCTGAGCGGGGCGAAGCTGCGCGGCCAGCTCGGCGAGCGCCTCGCCGAGGACGTGCTGAAGGCGATGGGCCTCGCCCCGGGCATCCATTACACCCGCCAGGCCCCGCTCGACGCCGAACGCCGCCCCGACTTTCTCCTCACCCTCGGCGACGGCCGCCAGCTCGCCATGGACGTCAAGTTCCCGCTCGACAACTGGCGCCGCGCCGTCGAGGCCACCGACGAGGAGACCCGGGCCCGGCTCGAGGCGCAGTTCATGCGCGACGTCCGCGCGCACGTCACCGCCGTGGCGTCACGCGGCTATGCGGCGCCCGAGCTCGGCACGCACGATTTCGCCCTCCTCTTCGTGCCGTCCGACACCCTTCTCGGGGCGATCCTCGACCTCGCCCCGGATGCCATCGAGAGCGCCGCCCGGCAGCGCGTCGCCCTGGTCGGCCCGAGCACGCTCTACGCCCTGCTCGCAGCGCTCCGCATGGCTGAGGGCGAGGCCCGTCTCGCCCGGGCCGGCCAGGACCTCACCCGCGCGATCGGCGGCTTTCGCCTCGCCTGGACCCGCTACGCCGAGCGCGCCCAGAAGGTCGAGCGGCGCCTCGAGGACACGCTCGACGAGCTGCGCAAGCTCTACGGCCTGCGCCGGGCGACGGTCGACCGCGCCATGGCGACCGTCGAGGCGGTGCTCGACGGCGCGCCGCCGCAAGCGGACGAGCCCACATCGGAAGAAAAGGCCGACGGCGACGGCCCGGCGGACCCTCAGGGTGCGGCGAACAGCGCCAGCTTCTCGGGCGGCAGGGCGCTGACCAGCGAATAGGCATGCGCCCCCTCGTGCCAGTCGAGACGGGTCAGCCCGTCCTCGACCGCGAGCGCCGGCGGCGCCGCCCCGGTGTCCGCCTCCCCGCCACCAGATGCCCCGGCTCCAGGTGCCCCCCCGTCCCCGGGTGCAATGACCAGCAGCACCGGCACCCCCTCGGCGGCGAAGACCACGGCCGCCGCGTCAGGCTCGCCGGGCAGCTCGGCGCTGCCGCCGACCAGCCCGAAGCCGGCCGCGGCCGGCAGGTCGACCGGGCCGCCGAGCTCGCGGTCGAGCCAGGCGGCGAGCACCCGGGGCTCGCCGGTGCGCAGGTCGAGCGCCAGATCGCCCGCCACATAGGCCCGGTAGAGCAGGACGTTGCGGCTGCCGCCGAGCCAGCCCGTCGCCATGTCGACGATGGCGCCCACGGCGGCCATGATCAGCGCGGCGCCGGCGAGGCTCTGCAGCCGCCGCCGCACCGGCTGGCGGGCCGCCGCCGGCCGCTGCCGCGCCAGCCGCAGCCGATGCTGGCCCGCCCGCGCCGGCCGCGGCACCGTCGGGGTCGCCTGGGCCACCGGCGGGTGGAACAGGACCGGCGGCTCGACGCGCAAGGGCTCGGTCGTCATCTCGAGCCCGAGCGGCGCCCAGAGCGAAACCTCGTGCTGCATGGCGCGCAGCCGGCGCTGCAGGTCGGCCTCGAACAGCCGGAGCCGGTCGACCCGCTCGCTGCAGGGCCGGCAGAGCGCCAGATGCCGGCGGAGCGCGTCGCGCCGCGCCTCGCCGAGCTGCCCGTCGAGACACGCCTCCAGATAGCACTCCAGGTCAGAGCAGTGCATGTTCCGCTCCCCGACGCCCCGCTCCCACGCGCCACCATCCGCTCGCAAGGGTCCGGCCCGTCGTCCGGCACCTGCCGGCGATGGCCAGGCGACCTTTGGGACCAGTCTCACCCAAACCGGGTGCCGACGCAATGCCTGCGCATCGGACTATCCAGGGGACGGCACTATTGGATGGCATGGGTGGATGACGCTGGCCAGCCGATCACCCGGGCCGGCCGGATGCACGGCACCGCTTTTTCAGTTGCCTTCGTTCGCGACGCCGCCAAACTGACCGGCCAAGCACGGGCAACGATAAAGGGAGGCAGGTATGGGAGCCGCACCAACGATCAGAAACGTGGCCCTCGTCGGACCGGCCGGTTCCGGCAAGACGACGCTGCTCGAGAGCCTGCTCTTCATCAGCGGTGCCGTGCCGCGCAAGGGCCGGGTGGCGGATGGCAGCACGGTCGGCGACCCGAGTGCCGAGGCCCGCGCCCGGCAGATGAGCACCGAAGTCACCGCCGCCGCCTTCACCCATGGCGACCACCGCTTCACCATCCTCGACTGCCCGGGCTCCGTCGAGTTCGCGGCCGAGGCCAGGGCCGCGCTGCTCGGCATCGACCTCGCCGTCGTCGTCGTCGAGCCGGTGGCCGAGCGGATGAGCGCCGTCGCCCCCCTCCTCCACCACCTCGACGCCGCCGGCCTGCCGCATGTCGTCTTCATCAACAAGATGGACCGCTCAGAGGTCCGCTACCGCGACCTGCTCGACGCGCTCCGCCAGATCAGCACGCGGCCCGTGGTGCCGCACCAGTACGCCATCGGCCGCGGCGAGGAGCTCGTCGGCTATATCGACCTCGTGACCGAGCAGGCCTACGCCTATCACGACGGCGCCCCCTCCGACCGGATCGAGCTGCCCGAGGACTATCGCGAGCGCGAGCAGGCCGCCCGCGCCGAGATGCTCGAGACCCTCGCCGACTTCGACGACGACCTCATGGAAAAGCTGCTCGAGGACCAGGAGCCGACGACCGAGGAGATCCTGAAGGACCTGCAGAAGACCCTGAAGGCCGACCAGGTCGTGCCCGTCTTCATGGGCGTCGCCGAGAAGGACATGGGCGTGCGCCGCTTCCTCGAGGCCCTCGAGAAGGAAGCCCCGGAGCCCGCCGAGCGCGCCGGCCAGCTCGGCATCGACCCCACCGGCCCGGCCATCGTCCAGATCCTCAAGAACTACCACCAGCCGCACGCCGGCAAGCTCTCGCTGGCCCGCATCTGGAGCGGCGCCGTCAAGGACGGCATGCAGCTCGGCGGCATGCGCGTCGGGGGCGTCTACCGCCTCTTCGGCGCCCAGCAGGAAGCCGCCGGCGAAGCCTCGGCCGGCGAGATCGTGGCGCTTGCCCGCATGGACGACGCGAAGCCCGGCAGCATCATCGGCGAGAACGGCAGCGGCGCAACGGAGGAGGCGGCAGCCACCCTGCCCGCCCTCGACACCGGCCAGCCCATGTTCGCCTTCGCCGTCACCGCCGCCAACCGCAACGACGAGGTCAAGCTCTCGGCCGCCTTCCAGAAGCTCTGCGACGAGGACCCGTCCCTCGCCCTCGAGCACGACGCCGAGAACCACCAGACCCTGCTCTGGGGCCACGGCGAGATCCACCTCAAGGTCGCCCTCGATCGGCTCAAGGGCAAGTACCACGTCGAGGTCGAGCCCCACACGCCCCGCACCGGCTACAAGGAAACGATCAGGAAAGGCGCCTCGGCACACGGCCGCCACAAGAAGCAGTCGGGTGGCCACGGCCAGTTCGGCGACGTCAAGATCGACATCCGCCCGCTCCAGCGCGGCGAAGGCTTCGCCTTCACCAACAAGATCGTCGGCGGCTCAGTCCCCAAGCAGTACATCCCCGCCGTCGAGGCCGGGGCAAAGGAATTCATGGCCAAGGGCCCGCTCGGCTTCCCCGTCGTCGATGTTGGCGTCACCCTGAACGACGGCCAGTTCCACACCGTCGACAGCAACGAGCTCAGCTTCAAGATGGCCACGGCCCTGGCCCTCAAGGAAGGCCTGCCCAACTGCAGCCCCGTCCTCCTCGAGCCCGTTCTCGCCGTCACCATCTCCATCCCGACCGACGCCACCGCCCGGGCGCTCCAGCTCGTCAGCCAGAAACGCGGCCAGATCCTGGGATACGAAGCCAAGGCCGGCTGGTCAGGCTGGGACGAGATCAAGGCCCACCTCCCCCAGAACGAAACCCACGACCTCATCGTGGCACTCCGCTCCATGAGTCAGGGCACCGGCTTCTTCACCTGGTCCTACGACCACCTCCAGGAAGTCCCCCAGAAACTCGCCGAGACACTGGCAGCCCAGGCCAAAGAAGACGCGGCGGCCTGACGGCCGGGAAGGGAAGCAACGCAGGGAGGCACGCCTCCCTGCACCCACCGATACTTTTGCGGCGGAAGATGGTAAGGTATTGCTGTGCCGCAGATCGAGTTTGCGTGGGATCCAGCCAAGGCCGAATCGAACGTCGCCAAGCACCGAGTGACCTTCGCGCAGGCCGCGACCGTCCTCCTCGATCCACTGGCGCTGACAGTGCTCGACATCAGGGATGGCGCGCCCGAGGAACGCTGGTTGACCTTGGGCATGTCGAGAGAGGGCAAGCTGCTGGCCGTATCGCACACCTACAGGTCGACTGGCCCGGACAATGTCACCATTCGGATCATTTCCGCCCGCGAACCGACTCGCCACGAACGCCGGCAGTATGAGAACGAGCCAACTTGAACCACTGACCGAAGAGACGCGCAGGATGG
>JAUIID010000159.1 GCA_030431615.1 Alphaproteobacteria bacterium | reverse complement strand
CGCCGCCGCAGATGCGCAATCACGGCAACTACATCATCAGCCTCGGCAATCTCTGCCGCTGGCTCGCCGAGCAGGCGGAGGGGCTCGGCGTCGAGATCTATCCGGGGTTCGCCGCCGCCGAGGTGCTCTACGACGAGAGCGGTGCGGTCAGGGGCGTGGCCACGGGCGACATGGGGGTCGGCCGCGATGGCGAGCCCGGGCCGAACCACCAGCCCGGCATGGAGCTGCTCGGTCGCCTCACCCTCTTCGCCGAAGGCTGCCGCGGGTCGCTGACCAAGACGCTGTTCGAGCGCTTCGACCTCCGCCGGGACGCCCAGCCGCAGACCTTCGGGCTCGGCATCAAGGAGCTCTGGGAGATCGACCCCGCGAACCACCAGGCGGGCCGGATCCTGCACACCATCGGCTGGCCACTCGACCACCGTACCTATGGCGGCTCCTGGCTCTATCACTTCGAGAAGAACCAGGTCTCCATCGGCTTCGTCGTCGGCCTCGACTACACCAACCCGCATCTGTCGCCGTTCGACGAGATGCAGCGCCTGAAGACCCACCCCTCGATCCGGCCGGTGCTCGAAGGCGGGCGGCGGATCGGCTACGGGGCCCGAGCCCTCTCCGAGGGCGGGCTGCAGTCCCTGCCGGGGCTCGTCTTTCCGGGCGGCGCGCTCGTCGGCGACGCGGCCGGCTTCCTCAACGTGCCGAAGATCAAGGGCAGCCATACGGCGATGAAATCCGGCATGCTCGCGGCCGATGCGGCCATCGAGGCGCTGGCGAAGGACGAGCAGCGGCCGCTGCTGCAGGCCTATCCCGAGAAATTCCGCGCGAGCTGGCTCTACGAGGAGCTGCACGGCGTGCGCAATGTGCGGCCGGCCTTCAGGTGGGGGCTCTGGCCCGCCCTGGCGCTCAACGCCATCGACACCTTCGTCCTGCGCGGCAAGGCGCCCTGGACACTGGCGCATCACGCAGCCGACCACACCACGCTGGAGAAGGCGGCAGCCGCGCCGAAGATCGCCTATCCGAAGCCGGACGGGACGATCACCTTCGACAAGCTGAGCTCGGTCTTCCTTTCCGGCACCAACCACGAAGAGGACCAGCCCTGCCACCTGACCCTGGCCGATCCGACGATCCCGATCCGGATCAACCTCGCCGAGTACGATGCCCCTGAGCAGCGCTACTGCCCGGCAGGCGTCTACGAGATCGTCCGTGATGGGGACGAGCCGCGCCTGCAGATCAACGCGCAGAACTGCGTCCACTGCAAGACCTGCGACATCAAGGACCCGAAGCAGAACATCAACTGGGTGACGCCGGAGGGCGGCGGCGGCCCGATGTACGGCAGCATGTGAGGTTTTGGTGCCACCGATCGGCGCTTGCATATGCGATGGTGAGCGGCATTACACTTCAACCGAAAGTAGTCTTGTGGTAGACAGGGTGACCCGTCGTTCCCACTGACCCACGATCGGCTCGGGTCCCGTCGAGGTACACCGGCAAGATGCATGAATTCGGTCTGGAGGAGGCCGCGCCGCCCGGCGGCTTCGTCTGGCAAGCGGAACACCGGCTCATTCATGCGCTCGATCGATTGCCTTGCGGCGTCATCCTGGCCGACGCGGCCGACCGGCTCCAGCACGTCAACACGGCCTGTCGCGGCTTCCTCCCGGCCCTGCGCGATTCGCTCACCCTGGGCACCGTCGTGGCGGAGCTCTTCCGCCGGGCCGTGCTCCTCGGCGACGTGCAAACCGATGCCGCGACCGTCGATCGCTGGCTGGAGGATCGGGCTGCCCTCGATCCACCGAGCCTGACCCTCAGGCTGCGCGACGACCGCTGGCTCAAGCTGGAGACGCGCGGCACCTTCGACAGCGGCGCCGTCCTCACCCTGATCGACGTCACCGATTTCAAGCGTCGCGAGGTCTGGCTCACCGAGCTGCACGACCGGCTCGCCGGCGAGGGCGAGGACCTCAAGGTGTTCGCCCGTCATCTGGCGACCGCCAAGGCGGAAGCCACCGAGGCCCTGCGGAGGGCGGAGCAGGCGAACCAGGCCCTGGCCCGTGAGATCGCCGAGCGCAAGCTGCTGGAGGAGCGCCTCTGGTTGCTCGCCAATACCGATCCATTGACGGGGGCTCTCAATCGCCGGCGCTTCGTCGAGCTCCTGGAGGGCGAGGCGCGGCAGCCGGACGGCGAGCCGGCGACCCTGGCCGTGCTGATGCTCGACCTCGATTACTTCAAGAAAATCAACGACCGCTTCGGGCATGCGGCGGGCGACGCGGCACTGCGTCACTTCACCGAGGTGGCGGCGGCCCGGCTGCGCGAGCAGGACCACTTCGCCCGACTCGGCGGCGAGGAGTTCGCGGCCCTGCTGCCGGCGACGTCGATCGAGGCGGCGGTCGGCGTGGCGGAGGCGATCCGGACCGCGGTCGCCACGGCAGCCTTCGCGGATAACGGCGTTCCGGTACCGCTTAGCGTCAGCATCGGGGTCACCGAGCTGCCGCCATCCGACAGTCGGCCGCTCGCGGTGCTCAATCGCGCCGACAAGGCGCTCTATCTGGCGAAGCAGGGCGGCCGCAACCGGGTGGCCAGGGTCAGCGCCGGCCGACCGCCGGAGCTGGTCGAGACTCAGGCCGAGGCGTAAGGTGGCCGGTCGAGGCCCAGCGGCGAGTGCGTGAAGACCTCGCAGCCCTCCTCCGTGACACCTACCGTATGTTCGAACTGGGCTGAGAGCGACCGATCCCGGGTGACCGTCGTCCAGCCATCCTTCAGGACCAGCCCCTCGCCCGGTCGGCCATAGTGGCGAACCTCCGGCGCATCGTGGAAGACCCGCCCGATGCCGTGCCCGACGAAGTCCCGGACCACCGAGAACCGCGCCGCTTCCGCCACCGTCTGGATGGCATGGCCGACATCGCCCAGGGTGGCGCCCGGCCGGACGGCGTCGATACCGGCCCACATCGCGTCGAAGGTGACGTCGACCAGTCGCTGCCCCTTGACCGGCACGCGATCGCCGATCGTGTACATGCGACTCGTGTCGCCATAGAAGCCGGCGAGGATCACGGTGACGTCGATGTTCAGGATATCGCCGTCGGCGAGCTTCTTGTCGTCGCTCGGAATGCCATGATTGACGACGTGGTTGACCGAAATGCACGAGCTCTTGGTGTAGCCGCGATAGCCCAGCGTCGCCGGCACCCCGCCATGCGAACGCATGAAGGCCTCGATCTCGCGGTCGAGCTCGCCGGTGCTGACACCGGCCCGCACCAAAGGCGTCACGTGATCGAGCGTCATGGCCGCAAGCTTGCCGGCATCGCGCATCCGGGCGAAGTCGTCGGCACCGTGGATCGGCACGAGCCGGCCAGTGCCCCCCTTGTCCAAATGCGGCGTTCTCTCGTCCTTCATCGCTCGCCCATCTGCATGTTCCGTTCCCTCCGGCTCAAGTGCCGACCGGGCCCATCGTCTCCGGGTTGAGCACCAGCCCCGGCTCCAGCGGCCGACCGTCGAGGTGCGTCAGGATACTCTCGATGCACCTGTCGGTCATGGCCCGGACCGCGCCCTCGCTCATGCCGGCCGCGTGCGGCGACAGGACCACGGAGTCGAGTGTCCGCAGCCGCGAATCCTCCGGCAGGGGCTCGATCTCGAAGACGTCGAGCCCCGCACCAGCGATCTCGCCCGCCTCGAGCGCGGCGATCAGCGCTGCCTCGTCGACCAGGGGACCGCGTGCCGTGTTGATCAGATAGGCGCTGCTCTTCATTCGCGAAAGAGCCGTACCGTCGATGAGGTGGCGCGTCGCCGGCAGAAGCGGCGCATGCAGCGAGACGAAGTCGGACTCTGCCAGAAGCTCGTCGAGGCCGACTTGCGTGCACCCGAGATGGCCGAGGGTGGTCGCGTCGATCAGCGGGTCGTGCACGAGGACCCGCATGGCGAAGCCCTGGCAGCGCTTGGCAACCGCCCGCCCGATGCGACCGAAGCCGACCAGGCCGACTGTGGCGCCGTGCAGCCGGGCATGCGCCAGGCTGCCCCAGGCACCAGCCCGGACACGCCGGTCGTATTCGGTTAGTGACGAGGCCAGCGTCGCCATCATGGCGAAGGCGTGGTCGGCAACCGCATCGTGGTTGGTGCCGAACGCCATCGCCACCGTGACGCCCTGCCGGGTGGCGGCCGGCACATCGATCTGATCGTAGCCGACGCCGAGCCGGGCGATGATGCGCAGATCGGCGGCGGCCGCCAGCGTCCGCTCGTTGTAGGGCTCGCTGCCGGCGATGGTGGCGACGACGCCGGGTAGGAGCGCTGTCAGCGCCGCCTCGTCGAGCGTTCGCCCGCTCTCGTTGAGAATCACCTCATAGCCCTCGTCGCCGAGGCGCTGCAGGAGCTCGGGCCGCGTCCCGATGAAGGCGGCGGCACAGAGCACCCTGCCCTTCAATTGCCGCCGGCCACCACCGGCGCGGCGCAGCTCGCGCAGCCGGCGATCGACAACCATGTCGGCGGTCATCCGGTGAAACGCTTCCATGTGCGCCGTCCGGCCATGCGCGTTTGCTGCCGCCGCGTCCCGATGCACTTGATAGATGACCGCGCAGGAATCGTCCTCGCGTGCAACCTCGAGCTGCAGGCAGCCCGGCTCCGTCGCGCGTGACGTGCTCGCATAGGTTTCCGCCAGCTCGAGGAACTGCTCCATCATGCCCGGCCGGATGGTGAGCTCGATCAGATGGACCACGGGCTCGGGGCCCTGCCGCTCAGCCATTGCCGGGACGCCCGACAGTGATGGGCGGCTCGCCGAGCCGAAAGCCGGCATGAGTCTCGAGATGGTGCGCCAGTCGCAACAGGCGCGCCTCACCGAAGGGCGGGGCAACGAGCTGGATGGCCATCGGCAGGCCGTTCGCCGTGCATCCCATGGGCATCGTCAAGGCGGGCAGTCCCAGATAGTTGAACGGGCAGATGAAGTGGCCGAGCGCGTTGACCGTGCGGACATAGCCGGCCATGTCCGCCGCGTCGGTCGCGTCCAGACGAGGCACCGGCTCGGCCATGGCCGGCAACACGAGCACATCGGCTTCGGCGAAGACCTCGCCTGCGAATCGCCGCACCGCCTCGGCCCGCCAGCCGACGGCCCGGAGATAGGTCGTCGCGCTGAGCTCGAAGCCGGGATCGAGACGGGCCAGGGTGTACGCATTGTAGGCGTCGCGCCGCTCCGCCAGGAAATCCTCGTGGCGGGCGGCGGCCTCAGCCATCATGACGATCCGTCGCAACACGTTCGGGGGACCGAGCGCCGGGAGTGCCAGCTCACTGGCCTGCAGCCCGGCCTGCTTCATGCGATCGACCGCCGCGTCGTAGAGTGCGGCCACCTCGGGGTCCAGCGGCAGCTCGAAGGGCGGCGCGGCGACAGCGAGGCGCAGACCCGTCGGGGATCGCTCGATGAGGCGGCTGTAGGCCGGCACCGGTGCCGTGCTGGTCGTCGGGTCACGCCGGTCGGCACCGGCGATCGCTTCCATCAGCAGCGCCAGGTCGCGCGCCGAGCGACCGAGCGGGCCGACATGGTCGAGCGTGTGGCTGAGTGGCAAGGCACCCGCCCGGCTGACCCGCCCGTAGGTCGGCTTGAGGCCGAGAATGCCGGTGCACGCCGCCGGTACCCGGATCGACCCGCCCGTGTCCGACCCCAGTGCCGCAAAGACCAGCCGGGCCGCCACGGCCGCCACAGGGCCGCTCGACGAACCGCCGGTGATGTGGTCGGTGCTCCAGGGATTGCGGGGATGGCCGGTGATGTCGTTGTGGCCCGTGAGCCCCAGCGCGAACTCGACCATGTTGAGCCGACCGAGATCGACCGCACCGGCAGCATCCAGCCTTTCGAGCACGGTGGCAGTAACCTCCGGCACGAAGTCGGCACGGATCCGCGTGCCGGAGGCACAGACACGGCCGGCACGGTAGAACATGTCCTTGTGCGCCAGCGGTACGCCGGCCAGAGGCGGCAGGTCGTACCCGGCGGCACGTGCCCGATCGATGCGATCGGCCGCCGCCAGCGCCCGCTCGACGTCGAGCTCCGCCACGGCATTGAGCTCCGGCCCCACGCTCGTCAGCGCGTCGATCGCGGCAGACGTGAGCTCGCGGGCCTTGACGTCGCCTGCCCGGACAGCCGCTGCTGCGGCCCAGAGCTCGCCCCTGAGCAGCTCCGCTGCACTCATGCCGCGCCGTCCCGTGCTTCGTCGTCCAGGGCAAATTCCTCGGCCAGCGTCTCGAGGGTGACGACGAAGCAGGAGAGATCGTCGTCGAAGGGCAGCTCCTCGACAATGGCATGAACCTCCCTGCGCCAGGTTTCCTCCGGCGCGTCCCCGACTGTCCCTTCGGCCATCATTTCCCCCTAGTGCCCGCGTTCAGGCGGCTGCTTAGCAGCCGGTGCTTGCCGATGCATCCCGATAGCGCAAGACTGCCCGTCGCTTGCGCAGGAGAATGTCATGGGGGCCATCCAAACCGAGCCGGGCTCGCCCGTCACCGCCGACAGACGGCAGCTGCTCGCCGCCGTCGAGCAGAAGCTCCTCTGGCTGGCGAGCTGGATGATCCACAACGCCAATCACGTCAGGCCGAGCCGCGATCAACTGAAGGTGGGCGGCCATCAGGCGTCCTGCGCGTCGGTCGCGACGATCCTGACGGCCCTCTATTTCGACGTGCTGCGCCCCGGAGATCGGCTCGCCGTCAAGCCGCATGCCAGCCCCATCATGCACGCGGCCCACTACCTGCTCGGCGAGCAGAGCCGGTCGGCGCTCGAGAATTTCCGCTCCCTCGGCGGTGCCCAGTCCTATCCGTCGCGGACCAAGGACACCTCGCCGGTCGACTTCTCCACGGGCTCGGTCGGCCTCGGCGCCGCGATGACGCTCTTCGCCTCGCTGACCCAGGACTACGTGCACCTGCACGGGCTCGTTCCGGAGGACCAGCCGGTCGGCCGCATGGTCTCGATCGTCGGCGACGCCGAACTCGACGAGGGCAACATCTTCGAGGCCCTGCTCGAGGGCTGGAAGTACGATGTCCGCAATCTCTGGTGGGTGATCGACTACAATCGCCAGAGCCTGGACCGCGTCGTCCCCGAGCAGCTCTTCGCCAAGATCGAGCAGTTCTTCGCCGCCGTCGGCTGGCGGGTCGTCACGATCAAGTACGGCAAGCTCCTCCAGGCCGTGTTCGCCGAGCCGGGCGGCGAGGTACTGCGGCGGTGGATCGACGACTGCCCGAACGATCTTTACGCCGCCCTCACCTTCAAGGGCGGCGCCGCCTGGCGGGCGCACCTGGAGAGCGGCCTCGGCGGCAACCGCTTTATCCGCGAGCTCCTGCGGCGCCACGACGATACCGGGCTGGCCCGTCTGATGACCAATCTCGGCGGCCACGACATCGACGCCGTGCTCGAGGCGTTCCATTCGGTCACCGACGACCGGCCGCACTGTTTCATCGCCTATACGGTCAAGGGCTGGGGCCTGCCGTTCGCCGGCCACAAGGACAACCATGCCGGCCTGATGACGCCCGACCAGATGGCCGAGTTCCGCATCCGCAACCGGATTGGCGATGGCGAGGAATGGTCGCCGCATGCCGGGCTCGACGTCGACCCGGCCGAGCTCGACAGCTTCTTCGCCGCCGTCGCCTACCGCCGGCGCACCCATCGGCATGCGCCGCCGGCCGTGCCCGTACCGGCAACGCTGCCCGCCGGCCGCGTTGCCGCCACGGCCTCGACCCAGGAGGCCTTCGGCCGGATCATGGCCGAGCTCGCGCGCGCCGACACGCCGCTCGCCGAGCGGATCGTCACCACCTCGCCCGACGTGACCGTCTCGACCAATCTCGGCGGCTGGGTCACCCGGCGCGGCGTCTTCAATCGCCGCGAGCACGAGGATGTCTTCAAGAGCGAGGCCGTAGCCTCGCCGACCGTGTGGCGGGAAAGCGGCCGTGGCCAGCACCTCGAGCTGGGCATCGCCGAGAACAACCTCTTCCTCAACCTCGCCAGCCTCGGCCTTGCCCATGAACTCTTCGGCGCCCGGCTCCTGCCGGTCGGCACGCTCTACGACCCCTTCATCAATCGCGGCCTCGATGCCCTGATCTACGCCTGCTACCAGGGTGCCCGCTTCCTCCTGGTGGCGACACCCTCGGGCATCACGCTGGCGCCGGAAGGTGGCGCCCACCAGTCGATCGGCACGCCCCTAATCGGCATGTCGCAGCCCGGCCTCATCTTCTTTGAGCCGGCCTTCGCCGACGAGGTGGCGGCAGTCATGGCCTGGGCCTTCCGGCACCTGCAGGAGCCCGACGGCGGCTCGGTCTATCTCCGGCTCTCGACCCGTCAGATCCGACAGCCCCAGCGGAGCCTGCCGGCGGAAATCATCGACGGCGGCTACTGGTTGGCGCCGCCCGGCCCGCGCACCGAGCTGGCGCTCGTCTATACGGGTGCCGTCGTGCCCGAAGTGCTCGAGGCGGCGGAGCTGCTGGCGGAGGATCTGCCGGAGCTGGGCATACTCGCCGTCACCTCGGCCGATCGACTGCACGCCGACTGGCGGGCACGCGGCGCGGCCAGCCATGCCGCATCCCTGCTCGGCGCCCTGCCGCCCGGCGTGCCGCTGGTTACCGTGCTCGACGGCCATCCTCTGACGCTTTCCTGGCTCGGCTCGGTCAGGGGCCAGAAGGTGACAGCGCTCGGCGTCGAAGAGTTCGGCCAGTCGGCGGACATTCCCGATCTCTATGCCGTGCATCGCCTCGACGCCGCGGCGATCGTCGATGCCGCTGCCGCGGCGCTGCTCGGCTCCAGATAATGATCACGCGGCGAAGACTGACCGCCACCGCCATCCTCGCCCTGCTCGTCGGCTGCAGCAATGACGGGGATTCCCCGCAGCCGGTGATCTACGACACCTGGTTCTACGATTCCGACGAATGGTACGACGATGACTTCTGGCGCTGGATGGACGAGCAGGACGACGAGGACATCGATCGCGATGACATCCGCGACGAGTTGCGGGACTGGTACGACGGCCTCGATCCCGCCGATCAGGAGAAGGTCCGCGACCGGGTCGAGGACTGGCTGGAGAGCCAGGACCTCACGCCGCTGGGCAATCAGGACCCGCGTGTGGTGATCGAGGAGACGATCGTCGAGCGCTGGAATGCCATGGAACCCGAGCAGCGTCAGGCGTGGCTCGACACACGCCGTGATCGTGCCGTTCTCCGCGATCCCGCGGCCTCGCCGGCCGCACGCGAGCTGGCACGACAGCGCATCACCGACATCGATCCGGCGGCGGTGCGCGACCGGGCCGGGGCCCGGGCGGCCGCGCGACCCGCGGCAGGTGCCCATCCGGTGCCCGCGCGCGGCGGGATGCGGTCGCGCGGCTTCGGCTTCAGCCGGGGTGGCTTCGGCGGCGGCCGGGGTGGCGGCCTCGGCGGTGGGCGTGGTGGCGGGCGCGGCGGCGGAAGAGGGCGCTAGCCATGCGGCCGGTCTTGTCGGCTCGGTGCGGTTTCGCCATAACGCTCGGACGGCGAAGCAAGCCATTGCCCGATCGAGCTTCGTGGCTGGGCGGCATTGATGCCCACCCGATGCGGCCGGGCCGGAGAGGACGGGGAGTGCGCGCATGGACATGACGGGCGAGTATCGGATACCGGCACCCCGCGAGCAGGTCTGGGCGGCGCTCAACGATCCCGACATCCTGCGCCAGGCGATCCCGGGCTGCGACGAGCTGGTCAAGCACTCGGATACCGAGCTCGAGGCGAAGGTCACCGCCAAGGTCGGTCCGGTGAAGGCGAAGTTCGGTGGCAATGTGCGGCTCGAGAACGTCAACCCGCCGGTCGGCTACAGCATCGTCGGCGAGGGCAAGGGCGGTGCTGCCGGCTTCGCCAAGGGCGGCGCCGATGTCAGCCTCGCCGAGGATGGTGACGGCACGATCCTGACCTACAGCGCCAGGGCCGAGGTGGGCGGCAAGCTGGCGCAGATCGGCTCGCGGCTCATCCAGGGCACGGCCAAGAAGATGGCCGACGAATTCTTCGGCAAGTTCAGCGAGCTGGTGACCGCGAACCAGGCCCCCGGTGCGCCGGCCGCGGTCGCTGCCGAAGCGCCACCGGCTGCGGTGGAACCGCCTGCCGCCGTGGCCGCACCCGAGGCGCCACCGGAGGTGGTCGAGGCGGCAGTACCCCCGCCACCGCCAGCGCCGCCACCAGCGGCCGAGCGGCCGGCACCGGCTGCCGCCCCCGCACCGCGGCCGACCCCGAATGCCCAGCCGGCGCCGGCACCCGCTTCCGGCGGCTTCCTCGGCGGCCTCGGCATGCCGGCCTATCTCGGCATCGGCGTGGTCGTGCTGATCCTGCTTTACCTGATCTTCGACTGAGCGGTTGACGCGCCGCTCGAATTCGCAACGGTGCAGCGACCAGGTGGTCGCCGCTGGGAGGGACTGAGAGAATGACCAAGGTTTCGATGACGATCAACGGCAAGGAGATGTCCGGCGATGTCGAGGGGCGCACCCTGCTCGTCGACTTCCTGCGGCAGAACCTCGGCCTGACAGGCACGCATGTCGGCTGCGACACATCGCAGTGCGGCTGCTGCGTCGTCCATGTCGACGGCCGGAGCGTGAAGGCCTGCACCATGCTGGCCGTTCAGGCGAATGGCACCAAGGTGACGACCATCGAGGGGCTGGCCGCCGCGGACGGCGCCCTGCACCCGGTCCAGGCCGCCTTCCGCGAGCATCACGGCCTGCAGTGCGGTTTCTGCACGCCCGGCATGATCATGTCGGCCGTCGATCTCCTGCAGCACAATGCCAACCCGACCGAGCACGAGGTGCGCGAGTGGCTCGAGGGCAATATCTGCCGCTGCACGGGCTACCACAACATCGTGAAGGCAATCCTCGCCGCCGCCGAATCCATGCGGGGCGGCGTCGCGCACGCTGCCGAGTAAGCAGAACAGGACGGGTCACGGGGGCCGCTTCGAAAAAACAGGGAAGCCAAGAGATGGTCGCTAACGGCATCGGTGCTCGGGCACTCCGCAAGGAAGACCAGCGCTTCATCACCGGCAAGGGTCGGTATACCGACGACATCAACCAGCATGGCCAGGCCCATGCGGTGTTCGTGCGCAGCCCGCATGCCCATGCGACGCTCGTGGGTGTCGACAAGTCCAGCGTCGCCGACATGCCCGGTGTGCTGGCCGTGCTCGACGGGACGGATGTCGCGGCCGACGGCCTCGGCAACCTGATCTGCGGCTGGCTGGTCAAGTCGAAGGACGGCTCGCCCATGAAGATGGGCCCCCACCCGCTCCTCGCGCAGGGCAAGGTCCGGTATGTCGGCGACCGGGTCGCCGTGGTCATCGCCGAGACCTATGCCCAGGCCAAGGACGCGGCCGAAGTGCTCGCCGTCGACTATGCCGAGCTGCCAGCGACCGTCGCACTCGCCGACGCCCATGGCTCGTCGACGCTGGTCCATGACGAGGTCGAGAACAACCTGATCTTCGACTGGGAGCTCGGCGACAAGGCAGCGGTCGACGCCGCCATGGCCTCCGCCGCCCACGTCACCCGCATCGACCTCGTCAACAACCGCCTCGTGCCCAACGCCATGGAGCCCCGCGCCGCGATCGGCTCCTATGACAGCGGCCTCGATCAGTTCACCTGCTATGTCACCAGCCAGAACCCGCATGTGCACCGGCTGGTCATGTCGGCCTTCATCCAGGTGGCACCCGAGCACAAGCTCCGGGTGATCGGCCCGGACGTCGGCGGCGGCTTCGGCTCCAAGATCTTCATCTACGGCGAGGAGTGCGTCGTCACCTGGGCGTCGAAGAAGGTCGGCGGCCGGCCGGTCAAGTGGGTCGCCGAGCGAAGCGAGAGCTTCCTTTCCGACGCCCATGGCCGAGATCACATCAGCCATGCCGAGCTGGCGATCGATGCGGATGGCAACACCACCGCACTCCGGGTCAACACCAAGGCCAATATCGGCGCCTACATGTCGACCTTCAGCTCGTGCGTGCCGACCTATCTCTACGGCACGCTCCTCGCCGGTCAGTACAAGACCCCGGCGATCTATTGCGACGTGCAGGCCTACTACACCAACACGGCACCCGTGGACGCCTATCGCGGCGCCGGCCGGCCCGAGGCCTCCTTCCTCCTGGAGACGCTCTACGAGCAGGCGGCGAAGGAGATCGGCAAGGATCCGGGCGAGTTCAGGCGGCAGAACTTCATCCCCAAGGACGCCTTCCCCTACCAGACGCCGGTCGCCCTGATCTACGACATCGGCGACTATGCGACGACCCTGGACCGGGCGCTCGAGATTGCCGACTATGCCGGGTTCAAGGCACGCAAGGCCGAGGCCGAGTCGCGTGGCATGCGGCGGGGCATCGGCATTTCCTGCTACATCGAGGCTTGCGGTATCGCACCCTCGGCGGTCGTCGGCTCGCTCGGCGCGGGCGTCGGCCTCTGGGAGAGCGCGAAAGTCCGCTTCAGCCATACCGGCAAGGTCCAGGTCCTGACCGGCACGCACAGCCACGGCCAGGGCCACGAGACGACCTTCAGCCAGCTCGTCGCCGAACGGCTCGGCATTCCTTACGAGGATATCGAGGTCATCCACGGCGACACCGAGAAGACGCCGGTCGGCATGGGCACCTACGGCTCGCGTTCGCTCGCCGTCGGCGGCGAGGCGATCGCCAAGTCGTGCGACAAGCTGATCGCCAAGGGCAAGAAGATCGCGGCCCACCTCCTCGAGGCGTCGGAAGCGGACATCGAGTTCAAGGACGGCCAGTTCACCGTCGCCGGCACCGACCGGACCAAGGCGATGGGCGAGGTGGTCTTTGCCGCCTACGTGCCGCACAACTACCCGGCCGATCTCGAGCCGGGCATGGAGGAAGGGGCGTTCTTCGATCCGCCGAACTTCACCTTCCCGGCCGGCACCTATGTTTGCGAGGTCGAGGTCGATCCCGAGACCGGCGTCGTCCGCATCGAGCGGCTCGTGGCAGTCGACGATTTCGGCAATGTGATCAACCCGAACATCGTCGAGGGCCAGGTCCATGGTGGCCTGGTCCAGGGTATCGGCCAGGCGCTGCTCGAGAGCGCCATCTACGACGGCGCCGGCCAGCTCCTCACCGGCTCCTACATGGACTACGCCATGCCGCGGGCCGACGACGTGCCCTATTTCGAGGTGGAGACCGCCGCCGGCACCGCCTGCACCTCCAACTCGATGGGGGTCAAGGGCTGCGGCGAGGCCGGCGCCATCGGATCGCCGCCGGCGGTGATCAACGCCATCACCGACGCCATCGGCGTGCGCGTGGAGATGCCGGCGACGCCGCAGCGGGTGTGGGCAGCGATGCAGGC
>JAUIID010000158.1 GCA_030431615.1 Alphaproteobacteria bacterium | reverse complement strand
CCTTCCACGAGCTGCAGCTGGCAGTGCCCGCCCGAGACGAGGAGGAGGGTGTAGGGGAAGTCGAGCCCGTGGGTCAGCCGGGCGGTCAGGGCATGCGCCTCGAGGTGGTTGACGGCGACGAGCCGCAGCCCGGTGGCGAGGCAGATCGCCTTGGCGGTGACGACACCCACCATCAGCCCGCCGATCAGGCCGGGGCCGGCGGTCACGGCGACGGCGTCGAGGTCCGGGTAGTCGAGCCCTGCCTCGGCCATGGTCCGCTCGATCAGCCGATCGAGGCGCAGGAGATGGGCGCGGGCCGCGATTTCCGGCACCACGCCGCCATAGAGCCGGTGCTCGTCCTCCTGGCTGAAGAGCGAGGCCGCGCGCACCCGGCGCTCGCCATCGACGATGGCGACCCCGGTTTCGTCGCAGGATGTCTCGATGCCGAGGACGATCGCCACTGGCGGCAGGGCTCCGGTCTGCTAGGTCAGGTCTGGAGATGATCGGTTAGCTGGTGATGGATGGAATGGACAAGGGCCGCAAGCTGAAGATCGGGACGCGGGGCTCGCCCCTGGCGCTGGCCCAGGCGGAGCTGACCCGCGCGGCACTGGCCGAAGCGCGGCCGGCGGCTCTGGCCCTGCCGCTCGAGATGACGGAGATCCGGGTCATCAGGACGACCGGCGACCACATCCTCGACCGGCCGCTCGCCGAGGTCGGCGGCAAGGGGCTCTTCACCAAGGAGATCGAGGAGGCGCTGCTCGCCGGCGAGATCGATCTCGCGGTGCATTCCATGAAGGACATGCCGACGAAGCTGCCGGACGGCCTCGTCATCGGGGCGATGCTGCCGCGCGAGGACCCGAGGGACGCGCTGATCCTGGGCCCGGAGCTCGCGGGGAGCTGCCGCGGCATCACGGAGCTGCCGCAGGGGGCGCGGATCGGCACGGCCTCGCTCCGGCGCATGGCGCAGCTCAATGCAGCAAGGCCCGACCTCGTCGTCGGGACCCTTCGGGGCTCGGTCGGCACGCGGCTCGGCAGAATCGCGGAGGGCCGCTTCGACGGCACGCTCCTGGCGCTTGCCGGGCTGCAGCGCCTCGGCATGGCGGATCGGGCGAGCGTCGTCCTCGGCATCAGGGAGATGCTGCCGGCCGTGGCACAGGGGGCCATCGGCATCGAGTGCCGGGCGGACGATGCCTGGGTCATGGAGGGACTCGCCGCCATTGGCTGCCGGGCGACGGCGGCCTGCGTCGATGCCGAGCGGGCGGCGCTCGCCGCCCTCGACGGCTCCTGCCGCACGCCCATCGCCGGGCTTGCCGGCATCGACGGCACGGAGCTGCTGCTGCAGGTGCTGATCGCCCGACCGGACGGCAGCACCGTGCATCGCGAGACCGGCACCGCGCATGTGGCCGAGGGCGTGGCACTCGGCCATGAGCTCGGCCGCCGGCTGCGCGAGCGGGGCGGTCCCGACTTCTTCCACGACTGAGCGGCGATCGTGCACGTCCTGGTCACCCGGCCGGAGCCGCAGGCGACGCGGACCGCAGCACTGCTGGCCGAGCGCGGCCATCGGACGCATATCGCCTCCTTGGCCGTCATCGAGCCCCTGCGGCCCGAGCTGCCCGCGGCGGCGGCGGTGGATGCCGTGCTCCTGACCAGCGCCAATGCGGTGCCGGCGCTGCCGGCCTATCTGCACCTGCCGGTCTACACGGTGGGCGACGCCACGGCAGCGGCGGCCCGGGCCGCCGGGGCGACGCGGGTGGTCTCCGCAGACTGCGACTGGGTGCGGCTGGCAGCATTGCTCCAGGGGCCCGAGGGCCCGCCGGCCGGTGCCCGGCTCCTGCACCTTTCCGGCACCGCCATTGCCGGCGACCTCGCCGGCGCCGCGCGGGCCGCCGGCTTCAGCTGCGAGCGCCGCGCCGTCTACACCGTCCGGCCGGCAACGGAGCTGCCGCCGGAACTCCGGCACCTGCTCGCCGTTGGCACGCTGGACGCCGCACTCTTCTTCTCGCCCGCGCACGCGCAGATCTGGTGCCGGCTGGCGGCGGAAGCGGCGATCGGGGCGAAATTGGGCGGAATCCGGGCCGTTTGCCTCAGCGAGGCAGTGGCACAACCATTGAGGGAACTGGACTGGCGACGGGTGGAAGTGGCGGTGGCACCGACCCTCGCTGCGCTGATGGACTGCCTTGAAGGCCCCGGATGAAGATGGTAGCCCATGCTCGGAACTAGGACGTCGGCGAGCCCGTGCCTCAGAGGGAGGCAGCCGGCCCTTTTGGCGCTTGCGCGTCGCTGTCAGACAAGTGGGGAGAGCATCGCCGATGTCGCGAGGACGATCGCGCAACCCGTCGCAAGGGCAGCCCAAGGCGCCGGACCAGCGGCGGGACGAGGCCATGAAGCCGGCTGAATCACCGGCCGCCAAGCCAGCGGAATCGCAGGCCGCCAAGGCGGCACCGGCCGGCCAGACGGAGCCGACCGAACAGCCCCGGGCAGCGGTGCAGCCGCCCGCCGGACCGAAGCCTGTTGCGTCCGCCGAGCCCGCCAAGTCAGGCGGTGCCACGTCCCCGGTCACTCCCCCGGCCACCCCGGCCAGCCCCCCTTCGCCTGCCGCTGCGGCGGCCGGCCCGACCGCCAAGGGTCCGACGCCTGGTGGTCCGGCCACTGCCGCGGCTGCCGGCAAGCCGGCCGAGGCAGCGCCGCGCGCTGCGGCAGCGCCGTCGCCGGCCACGAACTCGGCCAAGCCCGGTGACAGGCCCGATCGCGCGGCAGCGGCCTCCATTCCGCCGGCAGGCGGCTCACCCCGGACGCCCGCCGCCGGCGCTGGCACCGCGAAAGCGCCCCCGCCACCACCGCCGCCCCCGCCCGCGAAGAGCGGCGGCGGCTATGTCGCCGGCATTGTTGGCGGCGTGATCGGCGCCGTGCTGGTCGGTGTCGGCCTGCCGCTGGTGCAGGGCCCGCCGCCGCTGGCGCCCGAGGCCGAGCAGCGGGTCGCCGCGGTCGAGACCGGCACGTCGGCGCTGGACGAGCGACTCGCGGCGACCTCCACGGAGGTGGCCACGGCGAACGAGCAGCTCGCGGCGCTCGGCGATCTCGCCGGCAATCTGGAAAACTCGGTCCAGACGGCCGTCGCGGCCGCGGTGGAACAGATCCCGTCGCGCGACGGTGCCGCCATCGCCGCCCTCGGCGAGCGCCTTGACGCCGTCGCGGCTACCGCGGACGAGCTGGTCGAGGCGGCCGCCGCCGAGACCGACCCGGTACCGCTGCTCGAAGCGCAGGCGCAGCGGCTCGAGGCGCTGCAGGCGGCGCTGACCAGCCTGGACAACCGCCTCGCAAGCGAGGTGCTCAGGCTCGAAACCGCCCGGACCGAGACAGCGACGGGGCTCCAGGCGTCGATCGACGAGACCGCTTCGGCAGTCGAGACGGCGCGCCAGGCCGCCAGCGAGGAGCTCGAGGCAGCGCGTGCGGCGCTCGCGGAAGGCATCGCCGCCTTCGAGACGGACCTCGAGGCTGTCCGCACCGACCTCGCCTCGCTGCAGACCACGGTCGACGACATGCAGCTTGCGCGCAACCGGGCGGCAGCGGCAGCACTCCTGGTGCGCGACATCGACCAGTCGATCACGGCCGGCGAGCCCTTTGCCGATCCGCTCGATCGCCTGCGGGCAATGGGCACCGGCGATGCCGGGCTCGAAGCCACCCTCGCCAGCCTCGAGCCGGCCTCCGCCTCCGGCGTGCCGACGATCGACGAGCTCCGCCAGGGCCTCGTCGAGCTCGAGGCGCAGGAGCCGGCGCCGCCAATCGGCGGGTCGGAATGGCTCGGGCGCACCGTCGGCAACATCACCGGGCTGGTCGAGGTCCGCGATCGCGAAACCGAGGGTGCGGCGGCCACCGGCCTGCTCGGCGAGGCCGATGCCGCGCTCAGGCAGGGCGACCTCGAGACGGCTATCAGCCGGGTCGAGACGACGAAAACCATGCCGGATGGCCCCGACGCGGCGGCGATCGACGCCTGGCTGGCCGAGGCCCGTTCGCGCGCCACGGCAGTCGCCGCCCTGGCGGAGCTGGACGCGCAGATTCGCGACCTGCTCACCGCAACGGTCAACTGACGGCGACGCGGCACCGAGGTTCATCCGATCATGCTCAGACTCATCGTCTTCCTAATCGTTGCCGCAGCCCTTGCCTGGGTCGCCGTCTGGCTCGCCAACAGCCCGGGCGAGGTGGTGCTCCGCTGGGAGGCCACCGACACGGTCCTGCCCGTCGGCATCGCGGTCGCCATCATCGCCGGCATCTCGGCGGCGGCGATCGTCGTCTACGAGGTCTGGCGCTGGCTGGCGCAGCTGCCGCGCCGGGTGCGCTCCAACCGCCAGCAGAAGCGGCAGATCCGGGGCTACCAGGAGCTCAGCCACGGCCTGATCGCCGCCGCCGCCGGCGACGTCACGGGCGCGCGCGCCCACACGCGACAGGCCGAGAAGCTGCTCCAGGCCAATGCCGCCACCCTCCTGCTCTCGGCCCAGACCGCCCAGCTCGAGGGCAAGGAGGACGTCGCCCAGCTCAAGTTCACCCAGATGCTGAAGCGGCCGCAGACCGAGTTCCTCGGCATTCGCGGCCTGCTCGCCGACGCGGTGAAGCGGAACGACCAGCCGGAGGCGCTGGCCTTGGCGCGGCGCGCCTATGAGCGCAGCCCCAACACGTCCTGGGTGCTGACCACCTATTTCGATCTTCTGACCCGCGCCGGCAAATGGGGCGACGCGCTGAAGCTGGTCAACGACCTCGCCCGCGAGAAGCTGGTGAGCGGCCCCGAGGCGACCCGCCGCCGGGCGCTGATGAAGCACATGCTGGCGGTCGATGCCGTCGACGACAAGCGCTATGCCGAGGCGCTGGCGCAGGCGCGCAAGGCCACCGGCCTCGCCCCGAGCTTCGCGCCGGCGGCGGTGACGGCAGCGCAGGCCGCGAACGGCCAGGGCAAGTTCCGGCTCGCCCGGCGCCTGCTCGAGGATTGCTGGCGGCTGGAACCGCATCCCGACCTCGCCAGCACCTATTCCGCACTCGTCCCCGACGAGACCGCTGACGAGCGGCTCCGCCGCTTCGCCCGGCTCGAGAAGCTCGTGCCGGAACACCTGACGACCCAGCTCGTGATGGCCGAGCTCGCCATGAACGCCCGGCACTGGGACACGGCGAAGCGACATCTCGACAGGGCGCTGACGCTCAACCCCACGGCCGGCGCCTATCGGCTCTATGCCGAGTACGAGCGGGCCTCGGGCGGGGGAGACGCCAAGGCGCGCGACTGGCTGGCCAAGGCCGCCGACGCGCCGGCCGACAAGGTCTGGGTCTGCGAGGACACGGGCGAGGTGCTGGCCGAGTGGCAGCTCTTCGGCCCGTCCGGCCGGTTCGATTCGGTGCACTGGGACAGCCCGCCCAAGGTGGCGCCGATGATCCGCGACCACCGCCCGCCGGTCGTCCTGGTCCACGACCAGCGCAGCGTCGGCGAGCCAGCAGAGCCGGTGACCGAGGTCGACGAGCCCGAGAAGGAGAAGGACAAGGCGCCGGGCAGCTCGAAGACCGGGGCGACCGAGCAGGGCCTGAAGGCGCCACCGCCGATCGAGGCCACGGTGAAGGCCGCCGGCAGCGTCGGCTGACGGCCTTTTTCCTTGCCCAGGGACGATCCGCCGGGCTATCTCCCCGTCGCACGCCGCAGTAGCTCAGCTGGTAGAGCACATCATTCGTAATGATGGGGTCGGGGGTTCGAGTCCCTCCTGCGGCACCAGATCTCCAATTATCCTAGCAGTTGAGGCGACGCAGACTTCGGATGCGACGTTTGAACCAACGTCCGCGACGTGTTTGAATTTTCTGGTCTACGCTGACGTGACCGCAGAAGGGTGGGAGTCAGCCCGGCAAGGTCGTCCCCATTTCAAGGTGCGTCAGCTGAGGCAGAATTGATATTTGGAAGATTCGGGTACTCAGTCTTTCCTCGATGAAGTTGCATTGAGCGCTTCGTCACCAAAATCGTCTTGCCCCATTTGCCGCCTGTGGACACTCTCCAGTCTATTTACTGCCCGGTGCAGGTCGGTAAGCTGTTGGGCAATGTTGTTTAGGCGCTGGTGAAGCTCACGGCGGGTGCGTTCAGATTGACGGTCAAGAGCTGCACCTAGAATGCTCCCGCTTCCGCCAACGAAAATACCGATGAAGACGATCAGACCGATAGCTTCGTAAATGCTCATGCAATACCTCCGCCACACCGGTGAATGACCGACATCTCTCGTACCGTGCCTGCCGGAAGCCCGCTATCGTAGAGGGCTACGGTGCCATCTCCCCTCCGTCATCGCACCTAGATTGCGCAAGTACGTCCCGCCGCCTCCGTAGGTTGGGATTGCTTTTGCCACACGTCCACCGCTCGAATTCCGACTCGGAGCTTCTAGTGGGCCAGAGCAATTCCAAGTCTACTGGGTGCGCAATCAGTTTAAGGGCGACCCCTCCCTGCTCCAGCGGCACGTCTCCGGGTCGATCCGGAGGCGCACGGGCGTGCCTGGCGGGTATTGGAGGTGGCGCGGGGCGAGGATGCGCAGGCGGAGGTCGCCGAGGCGGGCGAGGTAGCGCACACGGGCGCCGAGGAAGATGCGGGCCTCGATGGTGGCTTCGAGGCCGGGTGCGGTCGGGTCGGCGAGGGTGATGTCCTCCTGGCGGAGGATGAGCTGGCGGGGGCCGGGGCCGGGTGCTTCGGCGAGGGGCAGGCGCTGGCCGTCCTCGAGGATGGCGATGTAGGCGCCGTCGGTGGCTTCGACGGTGACGGGGACGAGGTTGGCGGCACCCAGGAAATCGGCGGCGAAGGCGGTGCCGGGGTCGTCGTAGAGGGCGTCGGCGGTGGCGTCGCGGTCGATGCGGCCCTGGTTCAAGAGGACGACGCGGTCGGCGAGGCTGAGCGCTTCTTCCTGGTCGTGGGTGACGAAGAGGGTGGTCAGGCCGAGGCGGCGGTGGAGGGCCTGGAGCTCGATCTGCATGTCCTCGCGCAGCCGCGCGTCGAGATTGGAGAGGGGCTCGTCGAGGAGGAGGACGCGCGGCTCGGCGATGATGGCGCGGGCGAGGGCCACGCGCTGCTGCTGGCCGCCAGACATCTCGCGCGGCAGGCGCTCCGCCAGGTGGTCGAGATCGACGAGGGCGAGCGTCTCCATGGCGCGGCGGCGCTGCTCGGCGGCGCTCTCTTTGCCCTGCATGCGAAGCGGGAAGCGGACGTTCTCGAGTGCCGTCATGTGCGGCAGCAGGGCGTAGGACTGGAACATCATGGCGAGGCGGCGGCGCTCGGGCGGCAAACTCGTGATGTCCTCACCGTCGACGGTGATGCGGCCGGAGGACGGCGTCTCGAGGCCGGCGATGATGCGGAGCAGCGTGGACTTGCCGCAGCCCGAGGGGCCGAGGAGGGCAACGAAGCTGCCCCGCTCGATCGAGAGCGAAACGCCGTCCAGGGCGGTCGTGTGGCCGAAGCGCTTGCCGACATTCTCGATGGCGAGAAAGCTCATGTCGCGACCTTCCGGAGGCCGAGGCTCCGCTCGATGGCGACGACGACGATGATGGTCATCAGGATCATGAGGGTCGAGACGGCGGCGACGGCCGGGGTCGGCGAGAACTCGAGCTGGCCGTAGATGCGCATCGGCAGGGTCTCGACGCCGGGGGTGCGGAGGAAGAGGGCGATCACCGCCTCGTCGAAGGAGACGTTGAAGGCGAAGAAGGCGCCGGCGAGGATGCCGCCCTTCGCCTGGGGCAGGACGACGAAGCGGAGCCGTGCCACGGGCCCCGCACCCATGGTCCGGGCGGCCTCCTCGATGGCGGGGTCGGCATCGGCGAGCACGGCCGCCACGGTGCGCACGACATAGGGCATGGTGAGCACGGTATGGCCGAGGGCGAGGGCCAGGAGCGAGGGGCCGTTGCCCCAGATCGAGAAGACGATGAGCAGACCGATGCCGAAGATGATGGACGGCAGGACGAGCGGCGAGAGGAAGAGCCCGGCGAGGAGCGCCGAGCCCGGCAGCCGGCGGCGGCTGATGCCGATGGCGGCGGCGGTGCCGATGACCGTGGCGGCGATGGTGACGAGGGTCGCGACCTTGAGGCTGGTCCAGGCGGCCGCGAGATAGGCCTCCGACGCCAGCACATCGCCGTACCAGCGCAGCGACAGGCCCTGCGGCGGGAAGGTCAGGAACTGGCCGGCGGTGAGCGACGCGGCGACGACCACGCCGAGCGGCAGCAGCATGAAGACCAGGATCAGGCCGAGCGCCAGGCCGCCGAGGACGAGAGCGCTCGGGGGAAAGCGGCCGACCATCTCAGACCCGCGCCCGGCGCATGAGAGCGAGATAAGGAACGAGCAGGCCCAGCACGGCGATCAGCAGCAAGGTCGACTGGGCGGCGGCGAAGCCCCAGTCGAGGGTGTGGATGGCCTGCTGGTAAATCGCACTCGCCATGACCGGCAGGCGCACGCCGCCGATGAGGTTCGGCGTGATGAAGGAGCTCATCGAGATGGCGAAGACGAGGAGCGAGCCGGAGACGAGGCCGGGCAGGCTGAGCGGCAGGACGACGTGGCGCAGCGTCTTGTAGAACCCGGCGCCCATGGTTCTGGCCGCCTCCTCGAGATGGGGGTGGATGCCGGCGATGACGCCGAGCGTGGTGAGCACCATGAAGGGCAGCAGCACCTGGACCATGGCGACGACGATGCCGGTCTCGGTCTGCAGCAGCACGGCGTTGCGCGCCGAAAGGCCGAAGAGCATGAGCAGGTCGGTGACGGGGCCGCCGCGGCCGAGCACCATCATCCAGCCGAAGGTGCGCACGACGACGCTGGTCATCAGCGGCAGGACAGTGAGCAGCAGGAGGAGGAAGGCGAGCCAGCGGGGGGCGCGGGCCATGGCATAGGCGAGCGGGAAGCCGATCAGGGCGGTCGCCGCCGTGATCAGGAGGGAGAGGCGGAAGGTCCGCCAGGCGACGCGGATATAGTAGTCGTCCGCGAAGAACCGGGCGAAGTTGCTCCAGGCGCCGAGCTCCTCCCCGGACGGCACGACGCTCAGGACGAGGATCTGGCCGACGGGGAAGAGGAAGGCGCCGAAGAGGAGGGCGATGCCGGGGGTGACGAGGACAATGGGCTCGACCAGCCCCTGCCCGCCTTGCGCACCCGGCATCAGGCTGGCGCGGTCAGCGGGCGATGGTGCGGTTCCAGGCGTCCGTCCAGGCGGCGCGCTCGGCATTGACCTTGTCGGGGTCGAAGCGGACGACGCGGTCGATGGCCTCCTGGCCGTAGACCATGCCGGCGGTCATGTCGTCACCGAGCACGACCTCCTTGTTGGACGGCGAGTAGCGCATGGCCTCGGCCCAGCCGGCCTGCGCCTCGGCGCGGAGCGAGAAGTCGACGAAGGCCTTGGCGAGCTCGATGTTGGGTCGGCCGGCGACGACGTTGGCGGTGATGAAGAAGGCGGGCGAGCCTTCCTCGGGCTGGACGAACGCGACCGGCATGCCGGCGGCCCGGAGCGTGTGGGCATAGTCGGCGGCGTAGGCGGCGAAGTTGGTGGCACCTTGCGCAAAGGCGGTCTGCAGCTCGGGCGAGGAGGTGACGATCTGCGCGCCGTTGTCGAGCAGCTCGGCCACGGCATCGAGGCCGGGCTGGATGTCGCCGAGATCGCCGCCCCTGATCTTGTTAAGCATCAGAAGCGTGAGCAGGCCGTAGGTGTTGGTGATGTCCGGGATGGTGACGAGGTCGCCGTCCGCGGCGGTGAAGAGATCGTTCCAGCTCGTGGGTGCGGGGTCGATCTGGGTTTCGTCGTAGAGCAGGCCCGCGACCGAGATGGAGTAGACCGGCCCGTGGCCCTGCTCGATGCCTTCGACGGCGATCGTGTAGAGCTGGTCGTAGTTCGTGAGCTCGCCGGGCTGGATCGGCACGAGCAGGCCCTCGGCCGCCGCCACGACCTCCTGGCCGCCCGAGAAGTGGACGACGTCGAACTGCGGGTTGTCCTTCTGCGCGCGGAGCTGGGCCAGGGTGTCGGCGGAGTAGAGGGTGACCACCTCGATCTCCACATCGTGCAGCTGCTCGAACGGCTCGATGACGAGGCGGCGGTGGTTCTCCTCGTAGACGCCGCCGAAGGAGTTGATGACGAGGCGCTCCTGGGCGATGGCCGGCAGGGCCACGAGGGCGGCGGTGGAGGCGAGGAGGAGCGTGCGAACCGACTTCTTCATGGTGCGTTTCCTTCGCATGTGTGCCGATCAGGCGTTGCGGCCGAGCTCGACCGTCTTCGCCCCTTCCCAGCGGATCTTGGCGCACTCGGCCTGAAAGCCCTCGAGGTTCTCGGTGATGCAGCCGAAGATGTTGACCGGCGTCCAGCCGAGTGGGCCGAAGACGCGGCCGCCGTCGCCGTAGAAGATGCCGATCTCCCAGAGCTCGTCGGCGAGGCCCTTCATCAGGTTCTTGCGCTGGTAGAACCACAAGCACTCGCCGGCCTTGGGGAAGCAGTCCTGGTTCTCGGCCGGCATGGCGGCGGCATCGAAGGTCTGCGCCTCGGGCGGCAGGCCCAGCATGATCTCGGGCCCGGCGAACATCGCGTGCAGCGCCGGGACCCGGATCGGCCGCACCAGCGCCTCCCAGATCGTGCCGCAGGTGACGGGCGCGTTCTCTTCGTTCAGGGTGATGATCGAACGAACGCGGGCTTCAGTGAACTCGACGTAGAGTGAGCGCGCCATGATACCGACCATCCCCCCATATCGCTGCCTTCGTCGTTTATGAGGATTGCCAGTCGCACCGCGGCTTGTCCAACGGGAAGTTGGCTGGCGGCCGTGCCCTGATCAGGCGACGAGGCGCGCGTCGAAGCCGGCCTCGGTCGAGCTCATGAGCGCCTTCTTGCCGCGCAGCCGGGTCTGCAGATAGACGTCGTGGCGCCAAAGCGTGCGCACGTGCTGCAGGGTCTTCTCCGCACTCGTCATGTCGAGATCGCGGCCGTCATGCTCGTGGCGCAGCATCAGCGCCCGCCGGCCGGAATGGTCGGCATCGACGACGCTGATCACCGGCAGGCTGCCGGTGCCGATCTGGGCCAGGAGCTTCGCCTTGACCTCCTCCCAGTGCGCCTCGTCGGCGACACGGTCGACCACGAGATGCTCGCCCCGGGGCTTGTAGGAGAAGAGGTCGAGCTCGCGCATCAGCTCCGGGGTCAGGAAACGGCGGAGGAAGGCCGTGTCGCGGTCGCTCTCGCGCACCTCGAAGAGCTTGGCGCGGCCCTCCTTCGAGCCTTCGCCGCCGAAGCGCCGCTCGATGTCGTGCCAGATGACAAAGCCCAGGTGATAGGGGTTGAGGCTGCCAGGGTGCGGGCAGATGACCTGGTTGTGGCGGACCATGAACTCGAGCCGGATCGCCTGGGGCAGGTCGAGGGAGAGCATGATCTTGTGGTGCCAGTAGCTGGCCCAGCCCTCGTTCATGATCTTGGTCTCGATCTGCGGGATGAAGTAGCGCGCCTCCTCGTCGACGATGGTGAGCAGGTCCGCCTCCCAGGGGGCGATGTCGGGGCTGTGGTCGCGGATGAAGAGCAGGAGGTTCTGGTCCGGCTCGAGCGGCACCCGGTCGAGATCGGGGGCCGGCCGCTCGGTCCGCTGGACCAGGTGGGCGAATTCGTCGTGCGGGCCCGCCGCGGCCTCATGCAGCCGGTCGGCCTGCTCGCGCCGGCTGAGCTGGCGGATCGCCTGGTTGCGCGAGCGGTTCATCGAGAGCGCGTGCGCCGCATCGAGCAGGCGCTCGACCGCGTCCGTGCCGATCGAGGGGTCCTCGAGATAGGCCCGCACCCGGTCGGCCCGCGTCTTGAACGAGCTGATGGTCTCGCCGGCCCGGGTGGCGCTGGTGAAGGTGAAGTTGTTCTTGAAGAAGTCGTTGTGGCCGTAGACGTGGGCGATGGTCAGGACCTGCAGGCAGAGCGAGTTGTCGCGCATCAGATAGGCGAGGCAGGGATCGGAATTGATCACCATCTCGTAGGGCAGGCCCTGCACGCCGTAGGAGTACATGGTGCGGAGCTGCTCGAAGCTCTTGCCGTAGCTCCAGTGCGGATAGTGCGACGGCATGCCGTGATAGGCCATGTAGCCGAGCATGGCGTTCTGGTCGCAGACCTCGAACTCCTGCTCGTACACGTCGAGGCCGAACTCCTGCACCTTCGCGCGGATCCGCTCGTCCCAGACCTCGAGCTCGGCCAGGCTCCACTCGCTCGTCGCCATCAGCCCTCGCCCGCCACGCGGTCCTTCGACATGAATGCCTTGAAGGCCGGCCAGATGTCCTCGCGGCGCTCGATCAGGACGGACTGGAAGTTCTCCGCCTCCAGCTTCCTGAAGCGTTCGATCATCGAGCTCTCGTAGTAGTGCGAGCCCATCGGCTTGATCTCGCCGTAGCCGAAGAGGTTGCAGGTGTCGCAGAGCTCGCGCGCCGCTTCGAGCGCCAGGGTGTTGTCGGAATCGAAGTTGTCGCCGTCGGAGCAGTGGAAAGCGTAGATGTTCCAGTGCGCGGGGTGGAAGCGGTCGCGGACGATCTCCAGCGCCTTCTGGTAGCCGGAAGAGATGAGCGTGCCGCCGCTCTCCCCCTTGTGGAAGAACTCGTCCTCGTCGACCTCCTTGGCCTTGGTGTGGTGGCCAATGAAGACCAGCTCGGTATTCTGGTACTTGGTGCAGACGAACTGGTAGAGGAGGAAGAAGAAGCTGCGCGCCAGGTACTTCTTCAGCCGGTCCATCGAGCCCGAGGTATCCATGATGCAGATCACCACGGCGTTGGATTCCTCGCGCGTGTCGACCCGAAGCCGGCGGTAGGTCAGGTCGCCGCGGCGGAAGGGGAAGCGCTCGGCCGGCGCCTCGCTGCCGGCCTCGGCCCGCAGGGTCTCGACATTGCCGGTCGCGATCTGCCGCTTGAGGCGCTGCTTGACCGTGCGCTTGCGGTCGAGATGGGCGCGCACCCCCTGCTTGCGGTAGCCGAGCCGCTTGGCGACGCGTTCGGAGAGGGCCTCCTTCAGGATCTTCCGCTCGAGGTCCGGCAGCTCCAGATCCTCGAACATGATGTCGACCAGCTCGTCGAGCGAGATCTCGGTCTCGTAGATGTCGGTGCCCGGCTCGTTGCCGCCGGGGCCCTGCCCCTGGCCCTGGCCCGGCTTCTGCCCGGCCTTGCCGACGACCTGGCCGGGCTCGGTGCCGCCCGCGCCGGCGCCGACCCCGCCCTCGTTGTCGCCGAAGATGAAGCGGTATTCCTTGATGCCGCGGATCGGCACCTTGACCACCCGGTCGCGATCGCGACCGATGATGCTCTCCTCGGCGATGATGTCGGCAATGTTGTCGCGGATGGAGCGGCGCAGCTTGTCGCGGT
>JAUIID010000157.1 GCA_030431615.1 Alphaproteobacteria bacterium | reverse complement strand
GGGCCGGCGTCGAGGGCAAGAACCCGCTGCGCTATCTGGGCCGTCTCCTGGGCGGCAACTGGTTATCGTCGTTCGCATCTGATCTCGGTGCCGGAACCTTCGACGGCGTCAATCTCGTCAGCAATTTCGAGAACCTGAACCCGGCCAACACCTACCTGCGCAAGCCCTACAACCTCTACTCCAAGATCGATACCGAGGCGCCGCGCTACCTCGGCTTCGAACGCTGGTGGGGCGGCTTCTTCATGCTGACCCAGAACGAGATCGAGGCGATCACGTCCGAGCTCTTCGTCGGCAACAAGCTGACCCAGGGCAAGCTCGTCGCCCCGGACGGCACCCGCATCGACCTGCGCGCCATCCGCGCGCCGATTGTCGTCGTCTGCTCGCATGGCGACAACATCACGCCGCCGCAGCAGGCGCTCAACTGGATCCTCGACCTCTACGACAGCGTCGACGAGATACGCGCCAACGAGCAGACCATCATTTACACGGTGCATCCGTCCGTCGGCCATCTCGGCATCTTCGTCTCGGCCAAGGTGGCGCTGAAGGAGCATGCCGAGTTCGTCGATTCCCTCGACCTTATCGAGACGCTTGCACCCGGCCTCTACGAGATGGTGATCACCGAGACGCATCTCGAGGATGCCGAAAGGCCGACCGAACACCAGGAATACGACGTCCGTTTCGAAGCCCGCACGCTGGACGACATTCTCGCCCTCGACGACGGGCGCGAGGACGAGGTGCCGTTCCGCACGCTGGCCAAGGTTTCGGAAACCAATCAGGGCCTCTACCGGCAGCTGGTGAGCCCCTGGATCCGGGCAATGGTCACGCCGCAGACTGCCGAAGCCATGCGGCTCATGCATCCGCACCGCCAGTCCCAGCTCTGGCTGTCCGACCTCAATCCCTGGATGGCGGGCGTCAGGTGGCTGGCCGAGCAGACCCGCGAGCAGCGGGCGGCGGTGCCGGCTGACAATCTCTGGCGGGCCATGGAGGAGGCGACCGTCGATCAGCTCGAGGCAGCGATCGAGCGCTGGACCGATGCCCGCGATCAGGCGGTCGAGCAGTATTTCAAGGCGATCTGGAAACAGCCCATCATCAGGGCCCTCGTCGGCGAGGAAGCTTCGCACGCGGATGTCAAGAAGCCGCGGGCGCGGCAGGACAAGGCCTTCCACGAGCTCGCCGAGCGCAAGCTCGCGGCCTTCGCCAGCCGCCAGAAAAAGGGCAGCTTCGCCGAAGCCATCCTGCGTGTCGTCTACGCCGCCGCCAAGGCGACCGGCGGTGTGGATGCCCGGGCGTTCATTGCCGCACGAGCAGTCTGGCAGAGCCATCCGCGCCTCGCGGCGCTGGGCCGGGAGCGCTTCCTGGCAGAGGCCAAGGAGGCGGCGCTGATGGTGGCATTCGACGAGGAGCATGCTCTCACCACCCTGCCCGAGCTGTTGCCGACGGCGGCCGATCGCGAGGCGGCGTTGACCGTGCTCCGCCAGATCATCGACCGTCGGCCGGACGTGCTGCCCGAGGTGGTGGCGCTCATGGAGCGGGTCGAGAAGATCCTCGAAGTGCCGGCCCACAAGGAAAGCGGCAATCCGGCAGAGGCCCCCGCACCGCGACCCGCGCCGGCTGCCAGCGCGCAAAGGCCCCGCCCAGTTGCCCGGCGCCGCCCGGCGACACGTCGCACCACCAAGACGACATCATAGTCGGGGCGGCTGCCACGCCAGTGATGCCACAGTTCTGGCCATCATACCCGGTTACCAATAATGCGTTCGTGCTTGCACGAGGCCGGTGCAGCGCACTACGCTTCGGGCAAGGAGTCATGCGGATGGCCCAAGACAAGTAATAAGGAGGGATACCAGGATGACCGAGCAGCACGTACGGTCCGCGCCCAGGCTCGACCGCCGGCGCTTCCTGCAAGCATCCGGCGCTGGCGCTGCGGCCATTGCAGCACCGGCGATCATCAGCCCGAAGGCGCTGGCTTCCTCGGGCGAGATCAACATCATGATGTGGTCGGACTATCTGCCGGACAGCTTCCGCGAGAGCTTCACCCAGGCGACCGGCATCACCATCAACTTCACCGGCATCGGGTCCAACGAGGAAATTATCAACCGGATGCGGGCGTCTCGTGGCCAGGGCTTCGACATCATCAGCCCGACCATGAACCGGGCACCGCTCTGGGCCGAGCTCGATCTCCTGCAGCCGATCGACATGAGCCGGGTTCCGACCGACAAGGTCAACCCCAACATGCTGGCGCAGGGCAGCCAGATCTGGAACCTCAACGACAAGGGCGCGTGCTGGGTGCCGCACATCTGGGGCACCGAGGGCATCGCCTGGCGCACCGACCTCTGGCAGCCGGAGGGCGAGTTCCCGAGCTACGGCGCCGTCTGGGAAGACGCCAATGCCGGCAAGACGATGGGCCGCGGCCATTCGATGATGCTCGGCGCCGGCCTCTATCTCGAGCGCATCGGCGAGCTCGAGCCGGGGTCGATGTGGCTCGCCTACACCAACGAGGACGACCTGCGCCGTGTGTGGGGCAAGCTCACCGAGTTCTGCATCTCGAAGAAGCCGAATGTCCGCATCATCTGGAACGACGCCGACACTCAGAAGAACGGTCTGATGAACGAGGGCGTGGTGGTCGGCCAGACCTGGGACGGGCCGCCGCTGTCGCTCAAGACCGCCGGTGAGCCCGTAATGTACCGGGCCCCGATCGAAGGTGCCATGGCCTGGGTCGATGGCATGACGATCCCGGTCGGCGCCGAGAACATGGACGCGGTCTACGCCTTCGTCGAGCATTGCTACAACGCCGAGGCGGCGGGTCGCGCCATCGACACGCATGGCTACAACTCGCCGGTGATCGGCGCCGAGCGCTATGCCAACGAGGATTACGCCCGGAACTTCGCCGACGCCTATCCGGGCGATGCGCTGGCCAACCTCAATCCCTGGCCGGCCGAGCTGCCCTGGTATGCCGACATCAGGGCGGAGTACGTGAACCGCTTCCTGGCGGCCTGAGCCGATCGGAGGCACCGGCCAGCCCGGTGCCTCCGATCTCCGGCACGACTTTTGCTCACCGACCGTAGGTGGGTGAACAGCGCGAGCGGAGCGGACGCATGGCGGGTGGCGTAAGCGTCGAACTGGACCAGTTGCTCGTTCAGTTCGACAAGTTTGTTGCCGTGCGCGACGCCAACGTCAGGATCGAGCCAGGCGAGTTCTTCAGCTTTCTCGGCCCGTCGGGCTGCGGCAAGACCACGATCCTGCGCACCATCTCGGGCTTCCTCGAGCCGACCGCCGGTTCGGTCAGGATCGATGGCAAGGACATGGCGTATATTGGCCCGAACAAGCGGCCAACCGCGCTCATCTTCCAGAACCTGGCGCTCTTCCCGTTGATGACCGTCTGGGAGAACATCGCGTTCTCCCTGGAGATGAAGGGGGTCGCCGTCGCCGATCGGCGCAAGCGCGCCGACGAGCTCCTGGCGCTGATCGCCCTCGACGGCCAGGGCGACAAATATGTGCACGAGCTCTCCGGCGGGCAGAAGCAGCGTGTGGCGATCGCGCGTGCCCTTTGCGCGGAGCCCTCGGTGCTGCTCCTCGACGAGCCGCTCTCGGCGCTCGACCTGAAGTTGCGGCAGCACATGCGAACCGAGCTCCGCGCCATTCAGCGACGAGTCGGCCTCACCTTCATCTACATCACCCACGACCAGGGTGAGGCGCTGACGATGTCGGACCACGTGGCGGTGATGCGCGAAGGCGTGATCGAGCAGATCGGCGACGGCCGGTCGATCTACGATGACCCCGCGACGGCGTTCGTCGCGTCGTTCGTCGGCGAGAACAACGCGCTCCCCGGCCGCGTCGCCGAGGTCCGGGACGGCATGGCCCTGGTCGATACGACCGTCGGTCGCCTGCGCGCACGGATCGCCACCGCCGCGCGCGACCAGCTGCGCGTCGGGGCGGAGGCCATTGTCTTCATCCGTCCGGAGGCGCTCGACCTCGACACCGCCGGCGCCTCGGACGAGACCACCATCCACGCCACCGTCATCGGCGAGGAGTTCGAAGGCCCCAACCTGCATCTGCAGCTCCGGCACGAGAGCGGCACGGAACTGCGCGCCTCGCTCGTCAACAAGGGCCGCACGGGCACAGCCAGCATCGGCTCCAGCCTCGCCGCGGCCTTCGACCCGATGAAGGCGGTAGCCCTGCCCTCCGGCGCGCTCTCGGCCGAGGAGTAGCGGCGGCATGACGAAACGCTCCTGGCTCGGGGCATTTCTCGATCGCAACGGGCTGGCGCTCGGCCTCTACATCCTCTTCGCCGTCAGCTTCTGGCTGCTCTTTCTGATCATCCTGCCGCAGCTGGCGATGATCGACTTCTCGCTGCGCCATGACCTGCCGGCCGCCCAGCAGGGTGGGCCTCTGGATGTCTGGACGTTCGAGAACTATCGCCACTTCATCTTCGGCCTGCCGGGCAATCCGGATGGCTGGAATCGCCTCGATGTCGGCGTCTTCGGCCGCACCATCGTGGCCGCCGCCTTCGTCACCATCCTCAATTTCGCCATCTGCTATCCGGTCGCCTACTACCTCGCCCAGGTCGCCCAAGGACGGCAGGCGCGGGTGATGGCGGTGGCGCTGGTCGTGCCCTACTGGGTCAACGAGATCCTCAGGGCCTTTGCCTTCCGGATCATCTTCGGCGCCACCGGCGTCATCAACTCCACCCTCCAGGCGCTCGGCATCATCGACCTGCCGATCGACTTCATCCGTGCCGACATCGCCCTCTATGCCGGGCTCGGCTACGCCTATGTCCTTCTGATGGTCTTTCCGCTCTACAACGCCATCGAGAGCCTCGACCGCAACCAGATCGAAGCCGCCCGCGACCTGGGCGCGCCCTGGTGGCGCATCCACACCCGCATCGTTCTGCCCTTTGCCAAGCCCGGCATCACCTCCGGCTGCACCATGGTCTTCATGCTGGCGGCCGGTGCCCTGGCGGCACCGCAGATCCTGGGTGGCCCCTCCAATCTCTGGTTCACCCAGCTCATCTACGGTCAGTTCTTCGAGAGCGTGAACTGGCCGCGCGGTGCTGCCTACGCCATCATCCTGCTCGTCGCCTGCACGCTGCTCGTGCTCCTCGTTATGCGCCTCTTCAAGGTGCGCCTCGGTGAGATCGGCAAGTGACCGGCCGCCCGTCGCTCCGCTGGTCGCAATGGGTGATTGGCGCCTATCTTCTGCTCTTCTTCGCCTATCTTTTCGGCCCGCTGCTGATCATGGCGGTCACCGCCTTCAACAGCTCGTCATTTCCGCGCGTAAGCCCCTGGGAATGCCTGACCTTCGAGTGGTTCGTCCGCCTGGTCGAGGACCAGCGGTTGATGCAGGGGCTCAGTAACAGCCTGATCATCGCCTTCGGCGTGGTGGTGCTGTCGGTCGCCATCGGCCTCGCCGGCGCCCTTTTTCTAACCCAGATCGCGGCCCGGAGCCGCGCCGGCACCTACACCGTCTTCATCTCGCCGATCCTGATGCCGGGCGTGGTGCTCGGCATTGCCACGGTGCTCTTCTGGGACCGTGTCGCCGGGTCGATCGGCATGGCCTATGGCGGTCTTTTCTATGACGGCATCTTTCTGACCGTCCTCGGCCAGTCCTGCTTCATCGCGTCCTATTGCCTGCTCGTCTTCCTCGCCCGCCTGCAGCGCTTCGACAGCCAGCTGATCGACGCCGCCCTCGACCTCGGCGCCACCAACACACAGGCCTTTCGCCGCATCCTCCTGCCGTTCCTCAAGCCCGCCATCGGCGGGGCAGCGGTCATTGCCTTCCTTGCCAGCTTCGAGAATTACAACACCACCGTTTTCACAATCTCCTTCTACAACACCTTCACCGTCGAGGTTGCGCAGAAGGTCCGGCTCGGCATCGACCCGACGATCAGCGCCCTTGCCGTCATCGTCATCGCCATCAGCCTGGTCGCGGCCCTCGCCAACGAGGCCGCGCAAAGTCACCAGCAACGCCGCCTCGCAGGCCACGGGCGCGGCCTCGTCGCCTTCTTCACGCATAATCCCGCGGCGGTCCTGGCGGCCCTGGCGGTCGGCATGATCGTCGTCGTCCTCGCCTTCGCCGTGCAACATGATCCGGCCGCCTGCAAGGCCCGGGCACTCGAGCAACGGCTCGAACGGCAGCAGCAATACCAGCCGGCGACGCCCAGCCCTGTGGCGCCCGCGCCATCGACTCCTGTGGCACCCGGTGCCCGCGACCTGAACCCGGGCCAGGGCAGCTTCGGCGACGTCTTCCGTGGTGGCCTCGCGCCGGGCTCCGCGCCCGCGCCGGCGCCAGCTCCCGCACCTGCACCTGATACCCGCTCGCTCAATCCCGGCCAGGGGATGTTCGGCGATGTTTTCAGGGGAGGCCTCGCTCCCGGCACGACACCCGCTCCCGATAGCCCGGAGGGTGACGGGGAAGAGTGATCGGGCGGCTGGTCAGGCCCTGACCCTGGCGTTCTTTGGGTCGTAAGGAGGATCTAGGAAGACTTCGGCCGGGACGCGCTCGCCGGCCACTTCCAGCTCGTACATGCCATCGAGCACGTAGGCCCGGTCGACGCCCGTCTCGTTGCGGACATAGCCGAGGCCGAGGTTCTTCTCGATCGTGTAGCCCCAGCCGGCGGAGCTCAGCCAGCCGGCGCGCTCGCCGTTCCGGTAGATGGTCTCCCGGCCGAGCAGCACGACGGCAGGGTCGGCAACCATGAAGCCGGCAAGAAGGCGCGGCAGCGACTCCTGCCGTTGCGCGAGCAGGGTGTCCCGGCCGAGAAACGGAATTGCCTTCTTCAGCTTAACGGCCCATCCCAGCCCCGCCATCAGCGGTGTGTGGTCCGGTCCGATGTCGCTGCCCCAGGCGCGATAGGCCTTCTCGAGGCGCAGCGATTCGATCGCCCGGTAACCGGCGAGCACGAGACCGTGTGACCGGCCTGACCCGCGCAGCGCCTTGAAGAGCGTCAGCGCGAACTCGACCGGGACATGCAGTTCCCAGCCCAGCTCGCCCACATAGGTGACGCGGAGTGCCCGGACCGGGCAGCCGGCGATGCCGATCTCCTGCACCGTGCCGAACGGAAAGGCCGAATTCCCGAGATCGGCCCGGGTCAGGCCCTGCAGCACGTCGCGTGCCCTCGGGCCGAAGAGCGAGAGCACCGCATGGGCGCCGGTGACATCGGTCAGCTGCACCCTCATCCCGGTCGGGATGTGGCGCTTGATCCAGTCCCGGTCGTGGGTGGCGAAGCCCGTGCCGGTGACGATGTAGAACCGGTCCGTCCGCAGGCGTGCGACGGTAAGGTCGCACTCGATCCCGCCTCGCTCGTTGAGCAGCTGGGTGTAGGTGAGGCTGCCTGTCGGCTTCGTCACGTCGTTGGCGCAGAGCCAGGAGAGAGCGGCCTCCGCATCCGGGCCGGCGAGCTCGAACTTGGCAAAGGAACTCTGGTCGAAGAGTGCTGCTGCCTCGCGTGCCGCCCGGTGCTCGCGGCCGACGGCGGCGAACCAGTTCTGCCGGCCGAAGCCGTAGCGGTCGCTTGCGTCCTCGCCCGGCCCGGCGAACCAGTTGGCTCGCTCCCAACCCAGCTTCTCGCCGAAGACAGCGCCGGCGCCCTCGAGGCGATCATAGAGCGGCGAGCGACGGAGCGGCCGACCCGTGGCCATCTCCTCCTGCGGCCAGGCCATGGTGTAGTGCTTGGCATAGGCTTCGAGCGTGCGGGTGCGCACCCAGTCCGTGTCCCGATGCGCCGCCCCGAAGCGGCGGATGTCGACTGCCCAGAGGTCGAAGGGCGGCGCGCCCCTGCCGACCCACTCGGCCAGCGCCATGCCCGCCCCGCCGCCCGCCGCGATGCCGAAGGCGTTGAAGCCGGCGCCGACGAAGACGTCTTGGACCTCCGGCGCCTCGCCCAGAATGAAATTGCCGTCAGGCGTGAAGCTCTCAGGCCCGTTGATCAGCTGCTTGATGCCGGCCTCCGCCAGCGCCGGGACCCGGCCCATCGCCAGCTCCATCATGGGCTCGAAATGATCCCAGTCCTCGTCCAGGAGCTGATGCGCGAACCGTTCGGGCACGCCGTCCAGAGCCCAGGGAATCGGGTTTGGCTCATACCCGCCCATCACCAGCCCGCCCACTTCCTCCTTGAAGTAGGTCAGCCGGTCGGGATCGCGGAGCGTCGGCAGGTCCGGTGTCACTCCGGCAATCGGCTCGGTGATCAGGTATTGATGCTGCACCGACACGAGCGGGACGTTGACCCCCATCCGTGCCGCAAGCTGGCGGGTCCACTGGCCACAGGCGAGGACGAGCTTGCCGCAGGCGACCCTGCCCTGGTCGGTCTCGACAGCACGGATCCGACCCTCTTCGACGACGAAGTCCGTCACCGCCACATCCTCGACGATCCGCGCCCCCTGGGCCCTCGCTCCTCTGGCCAGCGCCATGGCGATGTCGGACGGGTTGGCCTGGCCGTCGGTCGGCAGGAAGGCGGCACCCACGACGTCATCGACCTGCATCAGCGGCCAGAGTGCGAGCGCCTCCGCCGGCGACAGCAGATGCATCTCGAGGCCGAAGCTGTGCGCCGTCGTCGCCTGCCGCTTCACCTCTGTCCAACGATCGGCGTTGCAGGCGAGCCTGAGGCCGCCATTGCGCTTCCAGCCCGTGGCCTGCCCGGTCTCCGCCTCGAGCCGATCGTAGAGCTCGACCGAGTATCCCAGCAGCCGGGTGATATTGGCGTTGGTGCGCAGCTGACCGACCAGCCCTGCCGCGTGCCAGGTCGAGCCCGAGGTCAGCTTGTCCCGCTCGAGCAGCAGCACCTCGCCAATACCCATGGCCGCCAGATGATAGGCCGTGGAGCAGCCGACAATGCCGCCGCCGACGACGACGACAGCAGCAGACGAAGGCAGGTCAGTCATGGCCGCTCCATGCTGTCGAAGACCTCGAGCGCACGCCCGAATCGGGCCAGATTCTCGGCTGTGTAGGCCGCGAAGTCGAACTCGATCCGGGAGTGCAATTCCGAGACCATGCTCCACATCGCCTCGCGCAGGAGCGAGGCCACGAGCATGGCCTGACTCTGCAGCGCCAGGGCGTCGTCGACCGGCCGCGCGAAATAGGCCTCGAGCAGCCAAAGACGGTCGGCCTCGGCCAGCTCGTTGTTGGAGGCGAGGCCGCCCAGATCGAAGAGCGGCGAATTGAAGCCCGCATAGTCCCAGTCGACGAGCCAGAGACGCTTGCCATCGTCGATGAAGTTGGCAGCGAGGAGATCGTTGTGGCCGAGCACGAGATCGATCCGGCCCACGGTCTGTTCCAGCCGTGCCGCGGTGGCGAGCCAGTCTGGCAGTTGCGACACCAGCCGGTGGCCGCCCTCGCGGATCGTGTGGGCGTAGTCGCGGATGACGTGGAAGACCCAGAACGCCAGCACGGGTCCGCGCAGATGGTCTGTGATCTCGCGATGGACCCGCCGCAGCAGAGGCAGGATCCGCTCCTGCATGGCACGCTCGCGGATGTCGGCGGGCGTCAGTGTTCGACCTTCCACGAAGTCGAGGACGAGCACGCCCGGCTCCGCATGGATCACCGCGGGTGATATGCCGGCTGAAGCTGCCGCTTCGCTCGCAGCGCGCTCGTTGAAGCGCAGTACGCCGTGCAGCGGGATGTCGCCGCCGATCCGGACGACGTAGCGTCTGCCGCCGTCCTCGACGGTAAAGTTGGTATTGGTGATGCCGCCAGCCAGCGGCCGGGGCGCCACCGGCCCTTTCCAGATCGGCAGGTTGGCGACACGGGCTGCAGCGTCCTCGATCATCCTTCGAGCCCCAGGCGACGGCGCGTGCGCAGGCTGGCTGCAGCGATCAGGCGATCGGCGATGATGGCGATGGCGGCAACGCACAGTCCGGCCACGAGGCCGAGGCCCACATCCGCCTTGGTGAGTGCGATATAGACCTCCTGGCCGAGGTCGCGGGTACCGACGAGAGCCGTGATGACGAGCATGGAAAGGGCCAGCATGATGGTCTGGTTGAGGCCGAGAAGGATCTCCGGGACCGCCAGCGGCAGGCGGATGCGGGTCAGGATCTGGCGCCTTGTGCAGCCGGCGGCGGTTCCCGCCTCGACGAGCTCGGCGGGCGTTCGGGCCACGCCGTGGCGCGCGTAGCGGATGGCCGGTGCCAGCGCATAGAGCACGATGGCGATCATGGCGGCGAAATCGCCGACACGGAAGAGCATCACGACAGGGATCAGGTAGACGAAAGAAGGCAGGGTTTGGAGCGTGTCGATCACCGGCTGGACGATCCGCCAGACGCGCGGATCGAGCCCGGCGGCGATACCGATCGGCAGGCCGATGAGCGTTGCCACCAGGACGGAGACGCCACAGAGATAGACCGTCGTCATGGCATTGGCCCACTGGCCCGAAGTGACGATGAAGAGGGCGGCAAGCGCAACCGTGAGGGCGAGGCGCCAGCCGCCGAGATGCCAGCCGAGCCAGGCTAGGAGCATCGTCAACCAGGGCCAGGGCTGGGCCAGGAGCAGGCGCTTAACCGGCACCAGGAGGTGGACCAGCATGAAGGTCTTGAAGGCCTCGAGCTGGTCGAAGAAATTGACGTTGAGCCAGGCCACGAGGTCCGACCAGAAGGGTGCCGTCGAGATCCTGAACGCATCGGGATAGTGCGCGAGCCAAGGCAGGAGATGGCCGAGCACCATGCTGGCGAGCGCCAGGAGGACGAGGCCCCACAGAACCCTGTCAGCCCTCCTCCCCGCAGTATTGGCCGGCCTGCCCGCGCTGGCCTGGCTCAGCCGGTCGAGGGCGATGGCGAGCACCGTGATGGCGAGGCCGGCCTCGAGCCCCGCGCCGATGTCGAGCCGGCGCAGCGCCGTCAGAACGTCGTAGCCGAGGCCGCCGGCCCCGATCATCGAGGCGATGATCACCATGTTGAGCGACAGCATGATCACCTGGTTGACGCCCACCATGAGCGCCGGCCGGGCCGTCGGGAGCTGCACCTTCCACAAGAGCTGGCGCTCCGTGCAGCCGGCCATACGCCCGAACTCGACGAATTCGGGCGGCACCTGGCGAAGTGCCAGCATGGTGACCCGAACCATGGGCGGCATGGCGTAGACGATGGTGGCGAGCATCGCCGACACCGGACCGAAGCCGAAGAGGATGAGGATCGGCACCAGATAGGCGAAGACCGGCACGGTCTGCATCAGGTCGAGCACGGGCTTGATCAGGCGCTCGGCGCGAACTGAACGGACGGCCTTGATGCCGAGGGCAAGCCCGACACCGACCGCGAAGGGCACAGCCACGATGATCGAGGAAAGCGTCACCATGGCGCTTCGCCACTGTCCGAAGACGGCGAGGTAGAGGAAAGCGAGCGTCACGAGCGCCACCAGCCGGCGATCGCCTGCCCGATGCGCGAGCCAGGCCATCAGGGCGATCAGCGCCACCCAGGAAACGGGCGCTGTCCAGGCCACAGCAGCCGATCCGGCGCCGGTCTCGATGCCGGTGACGAGCAGGCTCTCGGCAGCACGCAGCGGCCAGGTCATGAGCCAGGCGATGCCTCGGGTGAGATCGCGAAAGGCCAGGGGCCCGAGTGCTGCGTCCTCGACCAGCCAGCTCATGAAGGCCCGAAGCCAGCGGGCGAAAGGGAGCTGCAGGTCGCGCGGCAACTCGCCGAGCCAGCGCGGCAGGCTGCCCCGCGGCAGGAGGGTGAAGCTCCAGGAGATGGCGAGGACGAGTACCAGGACGATAAGGGTTCGGCCGCGCCGCGGAGTCGGTGGGTCCGCGGTCAGTGCCGCCACGCTCGACGGCTCGACGTGCATCAGTCGGTCCGCCGGCCGACCAGGACGCCCATGACGATGTCCCGGTCGACCGCACCGACGACGCGGCCCGCCTCGATGACGGCAAGCGGCCCCGATGCCGCCTCGACCTTCCGGGCGATCGCGGCGACGCGTTCGGCCGCCTCGACCTCGCCGGCGAAGCTTTCGTTCGGGTCCGGCGGGCGCATCACCGCGCCGGCTGAGAGTATCTTCGCCCTTGGTGCATCGGCGGTGAAGGCCGCCACGTAGTCGGTTGCCGGATGCAACACGAGCTCCTCGGCCGTGCCGACCTGGACGACTCGCCCGCCCTGCATGATGGCGATCCGATCGGCAAGGCGGACCGCTTCGTCGAAGTCGTGAGTGATGAAGACGATGGTCTTGTGCAGCAGCTTCTGCAGCCTCAGGAATTCGTTCTGCATCTCGCGCCGGATCAGCGGATCGAGGGCCGAGAAGGGTTCGTCGAGGAACCAGAGCTCGGGCCCGACCGCGAGCGAGCGGGCGATGCCGACCCGCTGCTGCTGGCCGCCCGAGAGCTCGCGCGGGAAATGATCCTCGCGACCGGCGAGGCCCACGAGTTCGATCATCTCGCGCGCCCGCGCCTCCCGCTTCCCTCGGGCAATTCCCTGGATCTCGAGGGGGAAGGCGACATTGCCGAGCACCGACAGATGCGGCAGGAGGGCGAAGTGCTGGAAGACCATGCCCATCTTGTGCCGGCGGAGCTCGATCAGCTCGGCCATGGGCATCCGCAGGAGATCCCGATCCTCGAACAGGATCTCGCCGATCGTGGGCTCGACCAGCCGTGACAGGCAGCGCACCAGCGTTGACTTGCCGGAGCCCGAGAGCCCCATGATGACGAAGATCTCGCCCTCGGCGATGGCGAGATCGCAGGCCACCACGGCGGGCACGAGGCCACGCTCGGCGAGCGCCTCGGGCGCCGGCGCGGAGTCCTCGCGCAGCAGCCGTTCGGCGCCGGAGCCGAAGACCTTCCAGACGTTGCGACAGGCGAGCTTGGTCGGCCTGTCGGTCATCCCGAGCGCCTTATTCGGGAATCCAGGCCCGCCAGCGGTCCTCGTTGCCAGCGATCCATTCCTCAGCGACCTCGTCGACAGACCGCCCCTCGAGGTCGACCTGCGCGATCAGCCCGGCCATCTCCTCGGTCGAGATGTTGAAGTTGGCGATCGTCTGGTAGGCGCCCGGCCACTGGTCCTCGACCCCGGCCCAGGCGACCTTCCAGATTGGCCCCCGGGGCTTGCCGCAGTCATAGGCGAGGTCGGGATTGATGCCGACCGACGGGTCTTCGTAGCATTCGGCCGAATATTCCGGGAACTCGACCCACTCGCCCTCGTATTTCGCCACCGCCCAGTGCGGCTGGTAGACCCAGAGCAGGATCGGCGCCTCGCGCTGATAGGCGCTCTCGAGCTCGGCGAAGAGCGCCGCATCGGTGCCGGCATGGACCACCTCGAAGGGCAGGTCCAGCGCCTCGGCGCGCTCGTCGTCGAAGCCGCCCCAGGTCACCGGGCCGCCCAGATAGCGCCCGTTCGGCGAGGTCTCGGCGGTGGCGAAGGCCTCGGCGCAGTCCTTCTCCAGCAGCGCCTTCCAGT
>JAUIID010000156.1 GCA_030431615.1 Alphaproteobacteria bacterium | reverse complement strand
GAACGGCGTGCCCAAGGAGATCGTCATCAGCCAGCGGCAGATAGCCGAGAGCCTGGCCGAGCCCGTCAACGCCATTATCGAGGCGGTCAAGGTGGCGCTCGAGCATACGGCCCCGGAGCTCTCGGCGGACATCGTCGACAAGGGCATCGTGCTCACCGGCGGGGGCTCGCTCTTGGGCAATCTCGACTTCGTCCTCAGGCATTCGACCGGCCTGCCGGTGAGCCAGGCGGACGAGCCGCTCAACTGCGTCGCCCTCGGCACCGGCCGCTGTCTCGAGGACATGAAGGGGCTCAAGCACGTCCTCCACACGGCGTATTGAGCGGCCGGCCGAAAGCGCCGTTAACCCTTTGTTGCCGGTAGGTGACATACCATCTTCAGGCAACACATTACCCAACGCATGATTGCCCCCATGGGGGAGCACTCGTGCTAGTCTATCGCCCGTCATTGCAGCCTGCGGCAGGACAGTGAAGATCGCCTTCGTCGACCGCTTCGTCCAGTTCGGGACAGCACTGCGCGCCGCCGGCGAGCGGCCGGTGCTGGTTGCCGTCATCGGTGTCGCGGTGCTGCTCCTGGTGCTCGCCCGGTTCAATGTGCGGGCCATCGAGATGGTGACCGACGGCATCGCCGACCGCATGCTGCCGGCAGTCGCCCTGGTCCGCGAGCCGATTGCGCTGACCCGCCGGGTCGGCGACCAGATCGGCGCCCTCCTCGCCGTGCGCGCCGAGAACGAGCGGCTGCGGGCCGAGAACCGCCGCCTGCTCGAATGGCAGTCGCGCGCCGTCTGGCTGACGGTCGAGAACCGGTCGCTGCGCACTATGCTGGACATGACGACGGCGACACCTGACGCTCCGCTGACCACCGCGCAGATCGTCGCCGATTCGGCTGGCCCCTTCGTCCATACCCGGCTGATCGACGCCGGCCGCGACCACGCCATCGAGGTCGGCATGGCGGTGCTGACACCGCAAGGCATGGTCGGCCGGATCATCAATGTCGGCGACCGTTCTGCCCGGGTTCTGCTGCTCACCGATTTCAACTCGAAGTTGCCCGTGATCATCGAGCGGTCGGGCGACCAGGCACTGCTCGCCGGTGACAACACGGCGGAGCCCAAGCTGCAGTTCCTGCCGATGAACCCGCGTTTCGCGATCGGCGACCGGGTGATGACCTCGGGCAAGGGCGGTGTCCTGCCGCCAGGTCTCATGATCGGCGAGATCGCCCGGATCGACGGCAGCCGAGTCGCCGTCAGGACCTATGTCGAATGGCCGACGGTCGATTTCGTCTCTGTCCTCCGCCATGCCCCGCTGCCGCCACCTGAGAGCGGCTCGGATGACGGGATGGAGCCGGCCGCGCCCACGCCTGCCCCCGCGCCGGCCCTGGCTGACCAGCGGGGGACTGGCCAGCGCGGCACCGGCCAGCAGGGGGCGGTCGTCGGGCTCGTTGGCGGATGACGGGGTTTGGCCAGAGCGGCATCGTTGCGAGCGGCCGGCCAGGTGACCTGGCCCGCGCCGCCCTCCCCTTCCTCACCGTCTTCGTCCTCATCTGCGTCGACCTGGCGCCCCTGCCGAGCGCTGCCCCCACCACCATCGCTCCCCTGCTCAGCCTCGCCGCCATCTTCTACTGGACGGTCCAGCGCCCCGACCTGCTCGGCAACGGCCTCATCCTGCTCCTCACTTTGCTGCTCGATGCCGCATCCGGGATGCCCCTCGGCCTCACCGCCCTCGCGCTTTTCGTCACGCGGCTGGTGCTGCTCGCACCGCGCCGTTTCCTCTCCAGCCGTTCGTTTGCCGTGCTCTGGGCATGCTTCTGCCTTGTCGCCAGCCTGTTGCTCGGCCTGCGCTGGATGATCGCCTGCATCTTCTGGCAGCAGGCGCTGCCGCTGCGTCCGGTGCTCTTCGAAATTCTGCTCACCTTCGCCGCCTATCCCCTGGTGAGTCTCGCCCTCGCCTTCCTCCTGCCCGTCCTGCCGAAGCCGAGCCATGCAGCATCACGCGGCTGACCGCACCCGCACCTTCACCCGCCGGGCCCTCGTCGTCGGCGCCGCCCAGGTCGGCCTCTTCGGCCTGCTCGCCGGACGGCTCTGGCAGCTGCAGGTGGACGATGCCTCGCGCTACGCCCTGCTCGCCGAGGAGAACCGGGTCAACCAGCGGCTGATCGTGCCGCCGCGGGGACGCATCTTCGACCGGGCGGGGCGCGTGCTGGCGCGCAACGTGCCGAGCTACCGGCTGCGCATCGTCCGCGAGAACACGCCGGACATGGCCCAGACCTTGCACGATCTCGCCCGGCTCATCCCCTTGGACCAGCCGCAGATCGACGACATACTGAAGACCGCCCGCGCCCAGCGCGCCTTCGTGCCCGTCCTGGTGCGCGAAGGGCTGAGTTGGGACGAGGTCACCACCGTCGCCGTGCACAGCCCGCATCTGCCGGGCGTCGTGCTCGATTCCACCCTCTTGCGCGAATATCCCCACGCCGACGTGCTGGCCCATGTGCTGGGCTATGTCGGGCCGGTAAGCCCCGAGGAGCAGTCGGAGGATCCCGATCCCCTGATGCGCCTGCCCGAGTTCCGCATTGGCAAGAACGGCATCGAGAAGGCTCACGACCACCTGCTGCGTGGCCGAGCCGGCCGCAGCCGGATCGAGGTCAACGCCATCGGCCGGGAGATCCGCGAGCTCGACCGCGATGACGGGATCAGCGGCGCCGACCTGCAGCTCTCGCTCGACGCCGAACTGCAGATCTTCTGCTACGAACGCCTGTCGAGCGAGCTCTCGGCGAGTGCCGTCGTGGTCGACGTCCATACCGGCGCCGTCCTGGCCCTGGCTTCGGTGCCGAGCTACGACCCGGCGGCCTTCACCGGCCGGCTGTCGCACCAGCAATGGAAGGAGTGGCGCGACAACCCGCGCACGCCCCTGGTCAACAAGTCGATTCGCGGCCAGTACCCACCCGGCTCAACCTTCAAGATGATGGTCGCGCTGGCAGCGCTCGAGGCGGGGCTGGTGACGCCCAGCTACGACGTCTTCTGCGGCGGCAGCGTCAGCCTCGGCAATGCCAAGTTCCATTGCTGGAAGAGCCATGGCCGGGTCGCCATGCACGAGGCCATCGCCCAGTCCTGCGACGTCTATTTCTACGATCTGGCGCGGCGGGTCGGCGTCGACGGTATTGCCGCCATGGCGAAGCGCTTCGGCCTCGGCGCCCCCCTCGGACTCGATCTGCCGGGCGAGCAGCCGGGTCTAGTGCCAACCAGCCAGTGGAAGCGCGAGGCCCTGGGCGAGCCGTGGCAGAAGGGCGAGACGCTGGTGATCGGCATCGGCCAGGGCTACATGCTGGCGACCCCCCTGCAGCTTGCCATTATGACCGCCCGCCTATGCAACGGCGGCCGGGCCGTCACGCCCTGGTTCTACCGCGACCCCGCCACCCAGCCGCCGGCAATCGGCTCGGTGGGCGTGTCCCAGGCTTCGCTCGATCACGTGCTCAAGGGCATGTCCATGGTGGTCAACAGCCAGCGCGGCACGGCCTATCGGCAGCGGCTGAACATCGAGGGCGTGCAGATGGCGGGCAAGTCCGGGACGTCGCAGGTGCGCCGCATCACCCGGGCGGAGCGGGCCGCCAATCTGCACAAGCGCAAGGACCGACCCTGGGAGCACCGGCACCATGCGCTCTTCGTCAGCTTCGCGCCGACCGATCACCCGCGCTATGCCGTCTCGGTGATCGTCGAGCATGGCCAGAGCGGCAGTGCCGCGGCCGCCCCGATCGCCCGGGACATCATGACCAGGGTGCTCGAGATCGGCCCCGGGGTCGCCACCGTCGCGGCCAGCCTGTGAGCCGACCGGTGGGCGGCCAAGCCTGCATCGGGGCCCGCTGAGCCATGGCAAGCCGGGCCCGGATCCGCCCGCAGGAGCTGCGTTTCGCCGAGAAGCTGACGTCGCTGCACTGGCCGTTCGTCGCCCTGCTGCTGCTGATCGGCTGCGTCGGCTATCTCGTCCTCTACTCGGCCGGTGGCGGCAACCATCAGCCCTGGGCCTGGCGTCATGGTGCGAGGCTCGCCTTCGGTCTCGCCGTGATGCTGACAGTGGCGCTGATCGACATCCGCTTCTGGTATCGCTGGGCCTATGTCCTTTATGGCGGCGCCTTCGTCATGCTGGTCGGGGTGGAGATCCTGGGCGAGATCAACAAGGGCGCCCAGCGCTGGGTCGATCTCGGCTTCGTCCAGATTCAGCCTTCCGAGCTGATGAAGATCGGGCTCGTGCTCTGCCTCGCCCGCTATTTCCACAGCGCCTATCTCGACGAGGTCAAGCGGCCGCTCTATCTGCTGCCGCCTCTGGCCATGATCGGCCTGCCCGCAGTGCTCGTCCTCAAGCAGCCCGATCTCGGTACCAGCATCATGCTGCTCGCCGTCGGCGGCTCGCTGCTCTTCCTCGCCGGCGTGCGCTTGTGGAAGTTCGCCATCGCCATCGCCGGCGTCGCCGCCGCCCTGCCGATCGCCTGGAGCGGCATGCACGACTACCAGCGCCAGCGCGTGCTGACCTTCCTCGATCCCGAGACCGACCCGCTCGGCGCCGGCTATCACATCATCCAGAGCAAGATAGCACTCGGTTCGGGCGGTTTCTGGGGCAAGGGCTTCCTGATGGGCAGCCAGGCTCAGCTCAGCTTCCTGCCCGAGAAGCAGACCGATTTCGCCTTCACCATGCTCGCCGAGGAGACCGGCTTCGTCGGGGCGCTGATCGTGCTGTTCCTCTATCTGGCGGTCGTCGGCCTGTCGCTGGTCGTGGCGCTTCGGGCGACCCACCAATTCGGGCGGCTGCTCGCCATGGGCATCGGCATCAATTTCTTTCTCTATGTGCTGATCAACGTCGCCATGGTGACCGGCCTGATCCCGGTGGTCGGCGTACCGCTGCCGATGATCTCCTATGGCGGCACGGCGATGCTGACGACGCTCGTCGGCTTCGGCTTCCTGCTGTCGGTCGACGTGCACCATACGACCAACATACCGCGCTTTCCGACCGATCTCTGACCGCCCGCCGTCTGGGCGCCGGGGCCTGCTGGCTGTGTGTAGCAGCCTGGTGCGGGCGGAAGGGGTCGAACCTCCGACACCGGCGGTGTAAACGCCGTGCTCTACCGCTGAGCTACGCCCGCACGGGCGGGACCATAGAAACGGTCATGCCGGCGGGCAAGTGGCGACAACTTCCCCCTCCCCCGGCAAGGCTCCTTCAGTGCAAGGCACCACGCGCCGCCGATGAGCGACCGTTGGCAGCGCTGCCGCAGGCAGCAATCCGCCTCACCCCCTCGATCCGCTCGACATCCGGCCGGCGCGCATGGCTGAGCGAGATGGCATCGGGCAGCGCCACCACTACCTCGCGGCCATCCGGCAGGCCGAGGACGAGATGCACCAGGGCTCCCTTGTCGCCTTCGCGCAGATGCGGCCGAAGGCGCCCTGCAACGCTCGCGTCACTTAGCTCGATCTCGACCAGCTCGCCCTTGCCAGCCGCCACATCGTCGAGCCGCGTCACCCGCTGCGCCGCGAACCTGATCTCGTCGCCATCCGCGCGGATGTCGGCGGAGATCAGGACGGCGGTGCCGATCTCCAGGAGGTCGCGGGAGCGCTCCAGTACGTCCGCGAACAGCATGACCTCGAACTGCGCCGAGGTGTCGGATATCTGGAGGAAGGCGAAGCGGCTGCGCTCGGTGCGTTTTTCCTTGCGGGCGACGATGACGCCGGCGAGCTCGGCCGTCGCCCCGTCGAAGCGGCCTGGCGATCCCAGTATCTGGGCAGCGGCAATGATGCCCCGCTCCGCGAGGGCCGCAGCGTAGCCGTCGAGCGGATGCGCCGAGAGATAGACGCCGAGCACGTCGAACTCGAGGCCGAGGCGCTCACCCAGGGGCCAGTCATCGAGCGTGGCGATGCGAGGCTCCGGCACGTCGTCGCCATTGCTGCCGAAGAGCCCTTCCTGGGCGCTCTCCCTGGCCGCCGCCACGGCGCCCGCATGGGCGATCGCCGGCTCGAGCCCGGCCATCAGCGTCGCCCGGTTGGCGGCGAGCCCGTCCAGCGCACCGGCCCGCACGAGGGCCTCGAGCAGGCGCCGGTTGAAGCCTTTGCCGGCGAGCCGAGCGGTCAGATCGCAGAGGCTCGTGAAGGCACCGCCCGCCTCGCGCTCGGCGCAGAGGGCCTGCATGGCGGCCTGGCCCACACCCTTGATCGCGGCGAGGGCGAACCGCACGCCACCTCCTGTCCCGTTCCCTGGCGAACCGTTTGCGGCCGAGCCGTCCTCGACCGAGAAGACCGGGAGTGAGGCGTTGACGTGCGGCGGCAGGAGGTCGATGCCGCGCTGGCGCATCTCGTGCCGGTAGGCGGCGAGCTTCTCCTGGTTCGCCATTTCCATGGTCATCACCGCCGCATAGAACTCGAGCGGGTGGTTCGCCTTGAGGTAGGCCGTGTGATAGGCGAGCAGCGCATAGGCCGCGGCATGGCTCTTGTTGAAGCCGTATGAGGCGAACTTCGCCACCGAATCGAAGATCACGTCGGCCATCTTGCGGCTGATGCCGCGTGCCATCGCCCCCTCGACGAAGGTGGCGCGCTGGGCGTCCATTTCGGCCTTGATCTTCTTGCCCATGGCGCGGCGCAGGAGATCGGCGCCGCCGAGCGTGTAGCCGGCGAGCTGCTTGGCGATCTCCATCACCTGCTCCTGGTAGATGATGACGCCGTTGGTCTCCTTCAGGATCGGCTCGAGCATCGGGTGGAGGTATTCAGGCGCCTCGACGCCGTGCTTGACGTTGATGTAGCGCGGGATGTTGTCCATCGGTCCCGGCCGGTAGAGCGAGACCATCGCGATGATGTCCTCGAAGCAGTCGGGCTTCAGTTTTCGCAGCGCATCCCGCATGCCCCCGGATTCCAGCTGGAACACGCCTGCAGTCTCGGCCCGGCTGAGCAGCGCGTAGGTCGCCCTGTCGTCGAGTGGCAGGGCTGCCAGATCGAGCGCCGTGCCGCGCCGGTTCACGAGGCCTTCGGCCATGCGCAGCATCGTCAGCGTGGTGAGGCCGAGGAAATCGAACTTGACCAAGCCGGCCTTCTCGACGTCCTTCATGTTGAACTGGGTGACGGCGCTGCCGCTCCTGGGGTCACAGGTGAGCGGCACGAGTTCGTCGAGCGGCCGGTCGCCGATCACCACGCCCGCGGCGTGGGTCGAGGCGTGGCGCGGCAGGCCCTCGAGCTCGAGGGCGATCTCGATCATCCGTGCTACCGCGGGATCGCCGTCGCGCGCTTCGGCGAGGCGGGGTTCCATCTCGACCGCCTGCGCCAGCGTCGGCGGGTTGGCCGGGTTGAAGGGCACGAGCTTCGAAATCTTGTCGACGAGACCGAAAGGCAGGCCGAGGACGCGGCCGACGTCGCGCAGCGCCGCCCTCGCCTGCAGCTTCCCGAAGGTGATGATGTGGGCGACTCGGTCGGCACCGTAGCGCCCCTCGACATAGCGGATCACCTCGTCGCGGCGGTCCTGGCAGAAGTCGATGTCGAAATCCGGCATCGAGACGCGTTCGGGATTGAGGAAGCGCTCGAAGAGCAGGCCGAAGCGCAGCGGGTCGAGGTCGGTGATCTCGAGGGACCAGGCGACGACCGAGCCCGCCCCCGAGCCGCGCCCGGGGCCGACCGGGATGTCCTGCTGCTTGGCCCAGCGAATGAAGTCCGAGACGATGAGGAAGTAGCCCGGGAACTGCATCTGGATGATGACGTCGAGCTCGTACTCGAGCCGCTCCTGATAAGGCGTTGCGGCCTCACCGGAGATCCCCAGGCGCTCGAGCCGCCGGGCGAGCCCGACCCGCGCCTGCGCCCGCAGTTCCTCGACCTCGTCACGGCCGTCGGCGCCGGCGAAAGGGGGCAGGATCGGGTCGCGGGCCGGTGCCTCGACGGCGCAGCGGCGGGCGATGAGAAGGGTATTCTCGATCGCCTCCGGCAGGTCGGCGAAGAGCGTTGCCATCTCGCTCGCCGTCTTGAAGCGGTAGTCGAGCGAGAAACGGCGGCGCTCCTCGTTGCCCACATGCTGCCCCTCGGCGATGCAGATCAGCGCGTCGTGCGCGGCGTGCATGGCGGGATCAAGGAAGAGGCAGTCATTGGTGGCGACGATCGGCAGGTCGCGGTCGAAGGCAAGGTCGAGCAGGGCCGGTTCGACCAGCGCCTCCACCTCCTCCCCGTGGCGCTGCAGCTCGACATAGAGGCGCCCGGCAAAGGCATCGGCCAGCTGGTCGAGCAGGGCCAGGGCGGCATCCCGGTCGTCGCGCCGCAGCAGCCGGCCGAGCGGCCCGTCAGCGCCGCCGGTCAGCAGGATCAGGCCCTCGCTGTGGCACGTCAGCTGGTCCTGGGTCAGCCCCTTCTCGGCGCCGCCCGCGAAATGGAGCGCGCTCATCAGCTTCATCAGGCTGCCATAGCCAGCAGCGTTCTGGGCGAGCACGGGCAGGAGGGCGGGACTCTGCTGGCGCTCGCGCCGGAACGAGCGCTGGCTTTCGGGGAGCAGCAGGGGCAGCAGGGCGCCGATGATCGGCTGGACGCCGGCGGCGAGGGCCGCGGCGCAAAAGGGCATTACCCCATAAAGATTGGCGTTGTCGGTGACGGCCACTGCCGGCATGCCGAGCTCGGCGGCTCGCGCTGCCAGCGCCTTGTGGTCGATCGCCCCCTCGAGCAGCGAATAGGAGCTGCGGACCCGCAGATGGACGAAGGGGGCGTGCGGCATCAAAGGGCCCTATATCTAGTGGTGCGGCCTTCGTCCTATCGCATGATGCCGGAAAAGTGAACCGATTGCCGTGGGTCGGGTCAGGCCGGCGTCGTTTGCCGGGCGACCTCTTCCCGACCGCTCGCCGGCATTGCCTGCCAGAGGCGAAGGCGGCCGTCCGCGAGCTCCAGCGTGCGATCCATGGCGGCCGCGATGTCCGGGTTGTGGGTCGCGATGAAGGCGGCCGTCCCGGTCTCGCGCACCACGTCGACTAGGAGGTCGAGCACGCGTGCCGACGTCGCCGGGTCGAGATTGCCGGTCGGCTCGTCGGCCAGCAAGAGGCCCGGCCCGTTGGCGAGGGCGCGGGCGATGGCGACCCGCTGCTGCTCGCCACCGGAAAGTCGGCCCGGACGATGGTCGAGGCGCTCGGCAAGCCCGAGACGACCGAGCAGGTCGGCCGCCCTGCCCCTGGCCCCTGCCCGGCTGCGGCCGGCGAGAAGCTGCGGCAGCATCACGTTCTCCTCGGCGGTAAAGTCGGCGAGCAGATGGTGGAACTGATAGACGAAGCCGATGCGGTTGCGGCGCAGGCCCGTGCGTTCGCGATCGCCGAGCCGGCCACAGGCCCAGCCGTCGATGGTGACCTCGCCGGCACTCGGCCGCTCGAGCAGGGCCGCGATGTGCAGCAGCGTCGACTTGCCGGAGCCGGACGGCCCGACGAGGGCCACGAGCTCGCCCGGCTTCAGGCTGAGGTCGGCGCCGCGAAGCACCGGCAGCGTCGTGGCCCCCTGGTGGAAGCGGCGCTCGATCCCGCTGAGCACCAGCACCGGTTCACTCATAGCGCAGCGCTTCCACAGGATCGACACGCGCCGCCCGCCAGGCCGGGTAAAGCGTGGCGAGGAAGGAGAGCCCGAGGCCCATCAGCACGACCCGGGTGACGTCGTCAAAATTGATCTCGGCCGGCAGGCGCGAGAGGAAGCGGATTTCCGCCGACCAGAGCTCCGCCCCGGTCAGGCCCTCGAGGAAGAGGCGGATGCTGTCGATGTTGAGGGCGAAGGCGATGCCGAGGCCGAAGCCGATCAGGGTGCCAGCGACGCCGATGCTGGCGCCGGCGAGGAAGAAGATGCGCATCACGGCGCCCTGGGTGGCGCCCATGCTGCGCAGGATGGCGATGTCGCGGCCCTTGGACTTCACCAGCATGGTGATGCCCGTGATGATGTTGAAGGCCGCGACCAGGATGATGAGTGTCAGGATCAGGAACATCACGTTGCGCTCGACCTCGAGCGCATTGAAGAAATGCGAGTTGAGCTGCTGCCAGTCGACCAGCCGGCCCTGGCCGGCGACCGTGGCGGTAAGGGCCGGACGGAGCTGCCGCACCTCTTCCGGATCGTCGACCAGGATCTCCACGGCCGTCACGCGGTTCTCGAGCTGGAAGTAGCGCATCGCGTCGTCGAGCCCGACATAGACGAAGCTGTTGTCGTACTCGTACATGCCCACTTCGAAGATGCCGGCGATCTCGAAGCTCTGGATCCGCGGCACCGTGCCGAAGGCGGTGGCAGCGCCCTGTGGCGAGATCAGGCTGACGCGGTCGCCAACACCAAGGCCCATGCGCTGCGCCATCCGGCTGCCGATGAGGATGGTGCCGCCCGCGTCCAGCGGGGCCAGCGAGCCCTGCACGATGTTGTCGGCGAAGACCCCGCGGCGGCCGAGATCCTCGGCGCGCACGCCGCGCACGATGGCCCCGGAGGCGACATTGTTGCCGCTGGCCATCACCTGGCCCTCGACATAGGCCATGGCATCGAGCACGCCATCGACCTCGCGCAGCCGCGTCACCAGCACATCGCTGTCGGCAAGGCCCTCGGGCCCGGCGACCACCGTGGCATGGCCGTTCACGCCGAGCACGCGGCCAAGCAGCTCGGAGCGAAAGCCGTTCATGACCGCGAGCACGACGATCAGCGTGCCGACGCCGAGCGCGATGCCCACGAGCGCGAAGGCGGCAATCACCGAGATGAAGCCCTCGCCGCGGGTCGGTCGAAGATAGCGCCAGGCGATCAGCCGCTCGGCGCTGCGCATCAGCCGGCGAGCCGCTGGACGAGCGCGTCCGGGTCGAGCTCGGCGGTCTCACCGCTCGCGCGGGACTTCAGCTCGACCTTGCCCTCCTTCGCGCCACGGGGCCCCACGGTCACGGTCCAGGGCAGGCCGATCAGCTCCATGGTGGCGAACTTCGCGCCGGCCCGCTCGTCACGCTCGTCGAAAAGCACTTCGACACCAGCCCGCTGCAGCCGGTCGTAGAGCTGCTCGGCGAGGCCATGGGAGAGCTCGTCGTCGGGCCGCAGGTCGACGATGCCGACCTTGAAGGGTGCCACGGCCTCGGGCCAGATGATGCCCTTCTCGTCGTGATTGGCCTCGATCAGTGCACCGACGAGCCGCGACACGCCGATGCCGTAGGAGCCCATGTGGACGGGCTGCGTGGCGCCGTCGGGGCCGATCACGGTAGCACCCATGGGAGCCGAGTACCTGGTGCCGAAATAGAAGATGTGTCCGACCTCGATGCCACGGCCGCTGCGCAGCCGCTCGGCCGGCACCGGGCAGGCGGCCGGGTCGTGCTTGTCGTCGGCGGCGGCATAGAGCGCCTTGAGCTCGGCCACCGAAAGGTCGTCGGCCGAGAAGTCGATGGCCTCGAAGGCCGCATCGAAATGGACCTCGCTCTCGCCGGTCTTCGCCAAAATCTGGAACTCGTGGCTCAATTTGCCGCCGATCGGGCCGGTATCGGCCTGCATCGGGATGGCGGTCAGGCCCATCCGGCGGAAAGTGCGCAGATAGGCGAGGAACATGGCGTCGTAGGACGTCTCCGCACCCGCCGCGTCCAGATCGAAGCTGTAGGCATCCTTCATCAGGAACTCGCGGCCGCGCATCACGCCGAAGCGGGGGCGCACCTCGTCCCTGAACTTCCACTGGATGTGGTAGAGGTTGAGCGGCAGCTGCTTGAAGCTCCGGACGTGCCGGCGGAAGATGTCGGTGACGTTCTCCTCGTTGGTCGGCCCGTAGAGCATGCTGCGATCGTGGCGGTCCTGGATACGCAGCATTTCCTTGCCGTAGTCGTTGATGCGACCGCTCTCGATCCACAGATCCGCCGGCTGGATGGTCGGCATCAGGATCGGGATGGCGCCGGCGCGCTGCATCTCCTCGTGGACGATCGCCTCGACCTTGCGCAGGACGGCATAGCCGAGCGGCAACCAGCTGTAGATGCCGGCGGCGAGCTGCTGGATCATGCCCGCGCGCAGCATGAGCTGGTGGCTCACGATCTGCGCTTCGGCAGGTGTTTCCTTGAGCACGGGCAGGAAGTAGCGTGACAGGCGCATGCGCAACTCGTTCGTTCGCGAAAAAGCCGGGATGAAGCGGAAAGCCGAGCGCCTGATCGCACGCTTTGCCGGCAGGCGCAACGTCCGCGGCAGGCCGTGGCGGCGGCCTAGCGGGCCAGGGCTCCGGTGGGTGCCAGGTAGGCGGCGACGTCGTCCGCCGGCAGCGGCCGGGCAAAGCGGAAGCCCTGCGCCAGATCGCAGCCATGCAATTCGAGGAAGGCTTCCTGCTCGGCGGTCTCGACGCCTTCGGCGACCACGATCATGCCGAGCGTGTGGGCAAGGTTGATGATGGTTCGGACGAAGACCGCGTCGTCCGGATCACTCCCGATGCCGCGCACGAAGCAGCGATCGATCTTCAGCCGGTCGACCGGGAAACCCTTGAGATGCGCGAGCGAAGCGGCGCCGGTGCCGAAGTCGTCCAGCGTGATGGTCACGCCCAGGCGATGAAGCTCGCGCAGGTTCACCGCGATCGACCCCGCATCGCGGTCGAGCAGCACACTCTCGGTCACCTCGAACTCCAGCCGACCCGCCTCGAGCCCGAACTCGGCGAGATGATTCGCTACCTCGGCGGTGAAGCCCGGCGCCCTGAGCTGGGCGGCCGCGAGATTGACCGCCACGTGACCCGGGTCCAGGCCGAGATCGTCGCAGCGGCGGAGGGTTTCGAGCGCATGGCGCAGCACCAGCCGGCCAAGGGCCCCGATGACGCCGACCTCCTCGGCGATCCCGATGAACTCGTCCGGCGCCACAAGGTCCCCGTCGCGCCGCCAGCGCACCAGCGCCTCGAACCCGGCATGGCAGCCGCTGGCCAAATGGATCTGCGGCTGCAACTCGATCTCGAACGCCTGCTCGGCGATGCCCGCCTGCAGCGCCTCGCCGATCGCCCGGCGCCGCTCGAGGGCCTCGAGCAGGGCCGGCTCAAAGAAGCAGAAGCCGCCGCGCCCCTTGGCCTTGGCCTGATAGAGGGCGATGTCGGCGTTCTTGAGAAGCCGCATCACATCGCTGCCGTCCCGCGGGAACAGGCTGATGCCGATGCTGCAGCGGGGCTGCAGCACCTGCCCCTCGAACTCGAAAGGCGCACCCAGCACGGCGAGCAACTTGGTCGCGATGTCGGCCGCGGCGGCCGGTCGCTGCAGGCCGCGCAGCACCATCGCGAACTCGTCCCCGCCGAGCCGGGCGATCGTGTCGGTTTCCCGCAACACACCGGTCAGCCGCTCGCCCACCGCCCGCAGCAGCGCGTCACCCGCATTGTGGCCGAGCCGGTCGTTGACCTCCTTGAAGTGATCGAGATCGAGCATCAGCAGGGCACCCATGTCGCCCGGCCGGCGACA
>JAUIID010000155.1 GCA_030431615.1 Alphaproteobacteria bacterium | reverse complement strand
GACATCGCACCCGGCGACGTGATCCTGCACAACGACCCCTATCGCGGCGGGCTGCACTGCCCGGAGCATACCTTTTTCAAGCCCTTCTTCGACGGCGACGAGCTTCTGGGCTTTGCCGTCTGCATCGGCCACGTGGCCGAGATCGGCGGGATGGTGCCGGGCGCCTTCTGCGGCGAGGCGACGGAGATCTTCCACGAGGGCATGCGGGTCCCGCCGGTCAAGATCAAGAAGGCGGGCAAGGACGTCGACGAGGTCTGGAAGCTGCTGCTCGCCAACACCCGGACACCCCGGCAGAACTACGGCGACCTTCGGGCGATGATCGGCTCGGTCGATCTCGGCGTCGACCGGATCGGCCAGATCGTGAGGAAGTACGGGCGCCAGGTCTTCAAGGACACCTGCGAGGACCTGATGGACTATGCGGAGCGGCGGATGCGGGCCGAGCTCGCCGCCTTTCCGGACGGCAAGTACTCGTTCCATGACGTGATCGAGAACGACGGCATCGAGGCGATGCCCTACACGGTCGCCATCGACCTGCACATCAATGGCGACGAGCTGGTGGCCGACTACGACCGGAGCTCGAAACAGGCGAAGGGGCCGATCAATGCCACGCTCGGTGTGGCCACGGGTGCGGTCTACAACGGCATGCTGCACGTCACCGATCCCTCGATCCCCAAGAACTCCGGCTGCTTCCGCCCGATCCGCGTTGTCTCGCCGCCGGGCAAGGTCACCAATGTCGACTATCCGGGCCCACTCGTCGCCGGCAACACCGAGACCCATCCGAGGCTCGCCAACATCACCATCGGTGCCATGTCCAACTGCGCGCCCGAGCGGGCCATGGCATCGGAGAGCTGCACGGGCACCAATTTCGTCTTCGGCGGCGAGCACCCGGAATATGACGAGTATTTCGCCTGCTACGACATCATGTCGGGCGGCTGGGGCGGCAGGCCGGGCCACGATGGCAATGACTGTGTGATCGCCATCAACGGCAATTGCCGCTTCAACCCGACCGAGGTGTTCGAGACGCGCTTTCCTTTGCGGGTCGAGGACTGCGCCATGGACACCGATTCGGGCGGTGCCGGCGAGTTCCGGGGCGGGCTCGGCTACACCCGCACGCTCCTGATCACCGAGGTCGAGATCACCGGCTCGCAATGCAGTGACCGGCACGAGGTCAAACCCTTCGCGCTCTTCGGCGGCGAGCCCGGCGGCAACGGTGCGACGCTGATCCAAAAGGCCGGCAGCGAGGAGTGGCTGACCGTGAAGGAGCTCTACGGCAAGGTGTCGTCGAGCAAATATGCCAATGTCCGCTTCCAGCCGGGCGACCGGATCCGCCTCACCGCCCCGGGCGGCGGCGGCTACGGCGAGCCGGCGAAGCGCGACCCGGCGGCCGTCGCCCTCGACGTCGCCGAGGGCTATGTCAGTGCGGCGGCGGCGGAACGGCTCTACGGCCAGCGTGCGGGAGAAGGTTGATGCGGATTGCGATGGTCGGGGCGGGAGCCATTGGCGGCATGTTCGGCGCGCGCTTCGCCCGGGCCGGGGCCGAGGTCGTGCTCTACGACCGGGACGAGGCGCATGTGGCGGCGATCGCCGCCAATGGGCTGACCGTCGAGCTGCCGGGTGAGGATCCGGTCACGCTCCGCCTGCCTGCCTTTGCCAATGTCGAGGCGATTGGCACCGTCGATCTCGCCGTCGTGCTGGTGGACTGCGCCGCGACGCGCGACGCGGCACTTGTCGCCAGGGAGGTCATCGGCAAGGACGGCTTCGCGCTGACGGTGCAGAACGGGATCGGCAATGTCGAGGCGCTGGTCGAGGTGCTGGGTGCGGCCCGAGTGATCGCCGGGTCGACCATGAACAGTGCCGCCCGGCTCGGGCCGGGCCGGGTGGCGCACACCCATCTGGGCAAGTCGGTGCTCGGCGAGCTCGACGGGCGGGCGAGCGAGCGGTTGGAACGTCTCGCAGCACTCTTCGACCGGGGCGGCCTGCCGGTTTCTACCACCGACAACATCATGGGCCATGTCTGGCAGAAGTTCGTCCTGAACACCGCGCTCAACCCGGTCTGCGCCATCACCCGGCTCCGGCCCGGCGAGGTGGCCGAGAGCGCCTCGGCCAGCGCTCTGGTGCGCGACATCCTGCGCGAGGTCCTGGCGGTGGTGGCGGCCGAGAAGATCGACCTCCCCGATCCCGATCCGACGGAGAGCATCCTCGCCCATGCCGTGGGCCGCATGAACAAGCCCTCGATGCTGCAGCATGTCGAGCAGGGGCGGCGCACCGAGATCGCCGCACTGAACGGCGCCCTCCTGCCGATCGCCGAGCGGCACGGCATCCCCTGCCCCACGAACCGGACGATCACGCAGCTCGTCGAGGCGATCCAGGGGCGGCCGGTCACCTGACCGGAGGCCGGAGCGGCGCTCCGGCGCTCGAGAGCTGCGCGGGGGGAACTCGGACACGCACCGGCGGTTTGGCCTGCGATGTCCGTTTCCCGATCGACTGCGTCGCCGTTCGGGCATTTGGAGAATGCGCGATGGCCGACAAGCTGGAGGCTCCGTCAGAGGGTTCGCCTCGCATCCTGGTCGCCGAGGACGATTTCCTCGTCGCCATGGACCTCGAGGACCTGCTCGGCAATCAAGGGTGGACCGTCGTCGGGCCGCTCCCCACCGTCGAGGCGGCTCTCGAACGCATCGCGGAGACGTCGCCGGATGCGGCCGTGCTGGACGTGGACATGGCCGGCGAACGGTCGATGCCGGTCGCGGCGGCCCTCAAGGCGCGGGGCGTGCCCTTCGTGCTGGTCACGGGCTATACCGCCGTCCAGCTGCCCGAAGCGGAATTCGCGGGCGCCGTTCGGGTCGGCAAGCCCTACAGCGACGGCGAGCTCGTGGGCGTGATCAGGACGATGCTCGGCTGCCCTACTCGGCCGCAATGAGGTGCCGGTCGGCCGCGGCCTGCCCGCGCGGGTCCTTGTAGAGGCGGCCGGCCTGCATGATCATGGCGAAGTTGGCCTGATGCTGGACCAGTGACACGTCCTTCAGCGGATCGCCCCTGACCAGGAGGAGGTCGGCGATGAAGCCTTCCCGGATCCGGCCGAGCTCGTGGCCCATGCCCATCAGCTCGGCGCCGGTGACGGTGGCACAGCGCAGCGCCCCGGCGGGCGAGTAGCCGAAATATTTGACGAAGTGCTCGATGTCGCGGGCGTTCTGACCCATCGGCGTCACCGCGAAGCCGTAGTCGCCGCCGACCACGACGCGGATGCCGCGCTTCCTGATCTCGTGATAGGTGGCGCAGCAGGCGTCGAACTTGCGGTAGAGGTCGAGCTTCTCGCAGACCTCGCGCGAGAGGCCGATGCCGTCGCCTTCGCGCGTGCAGTTGTGGACGAGGCCGAATGCCGGGCCGACGAAGGACGTTTCCTTGACGCTCTCGAGCAGGTCGAGCGCCTCCTCGTCGGCGAAGTCGCAGTGGTAGATGCAGTCGACGCCGTGGCGGACCGCCATCTTCACGCTCTGGGACGAGCGGGCATGGGCCGCGACCTTCTTGCCGAAGCCGTGCGCCACCTCCATCACGGTGCCGAGCTCGGCGTCCGTCAGCGGCGTGATCTCCGCCCGCGCGTGGCTGACGAACTCGTCGCCCGAGATGTTGATCTTGATGGTGTCGACGCCGTCGCGGACGCATTCCCGCACCACCCGGCGCATCTCGTCCGGCCCGTCGGCGACGAGGCCGAAGCTCTCCTGGTGGATGTGACGCTTGCGCTCGTCGCCGAGCCCGGCCGTGACCGTGATCTCCGGGCTGCCGGCCCGCATCCGGGGGCCGGCGAGCAGGCCGGAATTGATGGCGTTGCGGGCCGTCACGCCGAGCAGGGGCTTGGCCGAGGCGGCCTCGAAGATGCTGGTGAAGCCGTGATCGAGGAGGAGGCGGCAGTTCTTCGCCGTGAGCAGCATGTGCTCCTCCGGCGGAATCAGACCGAGCTCGAAGGGTGCGTTGATGCCGGTGAAGCTCGGGTGGCAGTGGCCCTCGACCATGCCGGGCATCAGGGTCATGCCGCTACCGTCGATGACGGTGGCACCCTCGGTGCCGAGCGAGGCGCCATCCCTGGCGATGCGGGTGATGCGCTCGCCCCTGATCTCGACCTCGGCCTTGACCGTGCTTTCGCTCTCGCCGTCCCAGACGGCGGCGTGCCTGATGACGACGCGCTCCATGACCGGCCTCCCTGCGTTGGCTCTGCGGGGAAGCTTAGCGCAGCTTTCGACTGGAGGGGAACGCCTTATCCGGCGCCGGCACCGGGCGGCGGATCGCCGGGCCGGAGGAAGCGGGCGTCGTCGGGGTAGTGGTCGAAGCGGACGGTCTGCGTCAGGAAGGCCGCCTCGTCCCGCCAGCCGGCCATGAGCGGCCACCCGTTGCGGGCATAGACGGTGAACGGGATGGCGCCGCAGTTCTCGCGCCGCACCGGGCGGAGCTCGGGGGCGACGCGCTGCATCAGCTCGAGCGAGCGGACCACGGGCTCGAGGAACGGCGTCATCCAGGCGCTGGCCAGGACTTCGCCGCAGATCTGCTCGTCCACCTGCAGCACGTGATAGGTGCTGGCATGGCCGGCGACCGGCGGCCCCGCACTCCAGTGATCGAGGACGTAAGGCAGGGCCGAGGCGCCGTCATCGGCGAGCCCGGCCCGGATCAGGGCCGGCGCGCCGCCGTCGAGGCGGTAGACATTCTGCGGTGCCAGGTCGACGAGGTAGTGCTCGCCGGCGACGGTGACGAGCACGCGGCCGTGATTGCTGCCGGTCTCGAGGCGCAGCGGCACGTCGTCGAAGAGCGCTTCCACCAGCATGCCGGCCCGGGCCGCCGGGGCCAGGCCAAAGCCTGCCAGGAGGAGAAGGCCGGCCAGCGACCGCCACCATGTCCGCATCGGATACTCCCGTTTGACGTGGCCGAAAATGACGGCTCCAGGTGAACGTGCGGTTAAGGCGTCGCCAGCGCGCGGTCCAGCAGCATCGGCACGTGACGGGTGTGGCGGGCGGCATCGAAAAGCCCGGCGAGGCTCGCCTCGTCGAGCACGGCGGTGACCTTCGGGTCGGCCTTGAGCAGGTCGAGAAGCGGTTCCTCGTTCTCCCAGGCGCGCATGGCGCTCGCCTGGACCAGCTCGTAGGCCGCCTGCCGCCCCATGCCGGCATCGACCAGGGCCAAGAGCACGGTCTGGCTGTTGAAGAGGCCGTGGGTGGCGTCGAGATTGCGCTGCATGCGCTCGGGGTGGACGACCAGCCGGTCCATGAGGCCGGTGAGCCGGCCGAGCGCGAAATCGGCGAGGATGCAGGAATCCGGCAGCATGACCCGCTCGACCGAGCTGTGGGAGATGTCGCGCTCGTGCCAGAGCGCCACGTTCTCGAGCGCCGGCACGACGGCGGCGCGGATCATCCGGGCGAGGCCGGTGAGGTTCTCCGACAGCACCGGGTTGCGCTTGTGCGGCATGGCCGAGCTGCCCTTTTGCCCGGCATGGAAGAACTCCTCGACCTCACGCACCTCGCTGCGCTGCAGGTGGCGGATCTCGGTCGCGAGGTGCTCGATCGACCCGGCGATCTGCGCGAGCGCGCAGGCGAAGGCGGCGTGCCGGTCGCGCGGGATGACCTGGGTGGAGATGGGCTCGGCCCGCAGGCCGAGCCGGTCGGCGACCGTGGTCTCTATTGCCGGGTCGATATTGGCGAAAGTGCCGACCGCGCCGGAGATGGCGCAGGTCGCGACATCCTCGATGGCGGCGAGCAGCCGCTGGCGCTGCCTCGCGAAGGCGGCATGGAAGCCCGCGAGCTTGAGGCCGAAGGTGGTGGGCTCGGCATGGATGCCGTGGCTGCGGCCGATGCAGACGTCCATCGCATGCTCGCGCGCCCGGCGGGCCAGCACGGCGAGGAGGGCGTCGAGATCGGCGAGGATGAGCTCGCCCGCCTCGCGGAGCTGCAGGGCGAGCGTCGTGTCGAGGAGGTCGGACGAGGTCATGCCGAGATGCAGGAGCCGGGCATCGGCGCCGCACAGGTTCTCGACATGGGTAAGGAAGGCAATGACGTCGTGCCGCGTCGTCGCCTCGATCGCCTCGACCGCCGCCGCGTCGATCAGCCGATCCCTGGCCTGCCCGGTCGCCTGGCGGAGGCGGGCCACCGCCGCGCCGTCGATCTGGCCGCGGGCGGCCATCGCCTCGGCGACCAGGAGCTCGATCTCGAGCCAGAGCTCGAGGCGACGCTCGGGGGCGAAGACGGCGACCATCTCGGGCCGGCTGTAACGGGGGATCATCCGGGACTCCAGGCGGGGGCGGGCATTCTCTTAGCAGCGACCGGGGCGAACCGGAAGATCGCCGCCGGGCGGGGTGACGATCCGCCTTGGCCATGACGGCAAGCCAGCATTACAAACCAGCGATCATGACCCCAGACCCGTCCGCCCGTCCGTTTCCTGCCGCGAACCTACCAGCGGACCCGCGCCGCCGGCTGCCGCTGAGCTGGTTTCTTGCGGCGGTCATCGGGCTCGCCATGCTGGTCGCCATGGCGCTGCTGCTCTGGCTCACGCTCGGCACGGCGCGCGACAACACGCTGCAGCTCCTGCGCGACAAGGCGCAGCTCGTGCTGACCCTGGTACAGGCGCGCACCGACCAGTTCCTCGAGCCGGCGGAAGCGCTGGCCGGCGATGTGGCCCGGCGCATCGAGCGCGGCGAGATCAGCACGGCGGACCAGCCGGCGCTGGTCGAGGCGCTCGGCTATGCGCTCTCCGCGGCGCCGCAGATCAACGCCGCCGTCTATGTGGACGACGAGGGCTGGCTGGTCAGCGTCTTCCGCGATCGCGAAACGGGCCGCCTCGGCTCGTCCTTCGAGGACTGGCATGCGGACGCGGCGGTCAAGGCGGCGGTTGCCCAGCTGCATCTCGAGAGCGAGCCCCAGCCGCACTGGGGCGAGCCCCTGTTCAGCGCCGGCGCCGCCGCGACCCTGGTCTATTTCGCCCATCCGGTGCACCAGCGCGACGGCAATCTCGGCATCGTCGTCGCCACGACCACGGTCCAGGATCTCTCGACCTTCATCGGCTCGATCGACACGCCCGGCTCGATCGGCACCTTCATCCTCTACGGCCACGACCGGGTGATGGCCCACCCGCGGCTGCGCGTGCCCAGCGAGCTGATGACCGCGGAGATGCCGCTGCCGAGCCTCGCCGAGATCGGCGATCCAGCGCTCGCGGCCATCTGGGCGCCCGGCTGGGAGCAGCGCCGCATCGCCGAGCTGGATATCCCGGCCCACTGGGTCGAGGACGACACCGGCAACTACGTCTATCTCTACGACGAGCTCACCAACGCGCGCGAGACGCCCTGGGTGATCGGCGGCTATTTCCGCGCCAGGGATATCGGCCAGGAGTGGCGACGCGTGAATGTCGCCACCGGGATCGCCGCCGGCCTGCTCGTCCTCAGCCTTGCCGGCGCGATCCTGCTCGCCCGGCTGCTCGCCAAGCCGGCGACCCAGATCGCCGATGCGGCGCGCGCGATCAGCGCCCTCGAGCTCGAACGGATCGAGCCGCTCGGCGGTTCGCGCATCCGCGAGATCGACGATGCGGAGCGCTCGCTCAATGCCGTGGTGGGCGCTCTTCGCTCCTTCGTGCGCTACCTGCCGAGCGACCTCGTGCACTACGTGCTGCGCCATCCGGAGCGGGACATCGGCAAGCCGCAGCTCAGGTCGATGACCATCCTCTTCACCGACATCTCGGGCTTCACGACGCTGGCGGAGAACCTGGAGCCGGCGGCCGTCGGCGCCCTGCTCAACGCCCATTTCGCCGATCTCGAGGCGTGCATCCGGAGCACCGGCGGCACCATCGACAAGTATCTGGGCGACGGGCTGCTCGCCTTCTGGGGCGCCCCCGAGCCGCTCGCCGACCACCAGCGGCGGGCCGTCGAGGCCGCTCTCGCCATGGCCGCGGTGACGAGCCGGCGCAATGCCGCGGCGGCGCTGCCGCTGCGCCTGCGGATCGGCATCGCCGCGGGCGAGATCCTGGTCGGCGATCTGGGCGCCCCGACCCGCATGAACTACACGGTGATCGGCGATTCCGTGAACCTAGCCCAGCGCCTGCTGGAGATCGGCCACAGCGCCGCGCCAGCGCACGAGACGGTGATCGTGACGACCGCGGAATGCATCGCCGCCATCGAGCCGCCGCCCCGCACCCGCCCGCTCGGCCAGCACGCCATTCGCGGCCGGGTCGGCACCGTCGAGCTGGTCGAGGTGCTGCCGCCCCCGACCGAGCCGTGAGCCCGCCCCGCCCGAGCCCGGTCAGGTGAGCCCGGCCGCCGCGGCGCTCGGCTGGATCGGCCGCCAGTCCAGCCTGCTCTTCTTCGTCGCGGTCTTCGCCGGGGTGCTGCTGCCGCCCCTGGCCCGCCTGTTGCAGCCGCTGCTGCTGCCAGCGATCCTCCTGCCCTTCGTCGTCGCCCTGGTGCGGCTCGATCTTGCCGCGCTCGGCCGCCAGGCACGCCGCCCGGGGCTGGCACTCGGGCTCGTGCTCTGGTCGCTGGTCGGCTGCCCCGTCCTCGTTGCCCTGGTGCTCCGGTTCCTGACACTCGATCCGGACGTCGCCTCCCTCCTCGTGACGACCGCCGCCTGCGCGCCGCTCATGGCCTCGGGGGCGCTGGCGCTGCTGCTCGGCCTCGACGTGGCGCTGGCCCTCCTCGTGGTCGTGCCGGCGACGGCACTCGTCCCCTTCACCGTGCCGCCTTTGGCCTTGGGCCTCGCCGGCATCGCCATCGACCTGCCGGCCACGGCCCTGGCCCTGCGCCTCGCCCTGATGGTGCTGGGTGCGGCGGGCCTCGCCGCCCTCGTGCGCCGGTGGCTCGGGCCCGAGCGCCTCGTCATCGCCCGGCCGGCGCTCGACGGGCTCGCCGTCCTCGGCTTTGCCGTCTTCGCCGTCGGCGTGATGGACGGGTTCACGGGCACTGCCCTCGCCCGCCCGGCCCTGGTCGGCGGCATCGTGCTCGCCGTCTTCGCCCTCAATCTCGGGCTGCAGGCGATCACCGTGCTCGCCCTCCTGCCGTTCCTGCCCTTGCGCACGGCCCTGACGGCGGGGCTCGTCGCCGGCAACAACAATCTCGGGCTGATCCTTGCGGCGGTAATCGACACCGCCCCGCCGACCATGCTCGTCTTCGTGGCGGCCGCCCAGTTTCCGATCTATCTCCTGCCCATCCTCCAGCGGCCGCTCTATCGCCGCTGGCTTGCCATGGAGCCATCCCGATGACGCCCCGAGAAGTGCTCGATTTCTGGTTCGATCCAGCGAACCAGCCCTTCTGGTTCAAGAAGAGCGCCGCCTTCGACGCGGCCGTGCGGGAGCGGCTCGGCGATGCGCATGCGGCGGCCGCGGCGGGCCGGCTGGACGACTGGCAGGCAACGCCCGAAGGAGCGCTGGCGCTGGTCATCCTGCTCGACCAGGTGCCGCGCAACATCCACCGGAACTCCGCCCGCGCCTTCGCCACGGATGGTGCCGCACGGGCGGCCGCGGTCGCTGCCCTCGATACGGGCTTCGACCGAAAGCTCTACGACGACCAGCGCCTCTTCCTCTATCTGCCGCTCGAGCACTCGGAGGACCTTGCGGACCAGGAGCGGTCGGTGGCGCTGTTCACGGCCATCGGCGACGCGCGGCAGACGGACTACGCCGTCCGGCACCGCGACATCGTCGCCCGGTTCGGCCGCTTCCCGCATCGCAACGCCCTGCTCGGCCGCGAATCGACGGAAGAGGAGCTCAGCTTCCTCGAGGAGCCCAACTCCTCCTTCTGACGCCCCCGCCGCTCAGTCGAGCTGCAGCCGCTCCGTGCAGGCGCGCCGGAACGGCTCGTCCTGGACGAGGCGGGTGAGGAAGACGTCCAGCGCCAGTTCGGGGGCGACGCGCCTGTGGGCGAAGCGCAGGACCGCCGGCTGCATGAGCGCCGGCCAGGGGCAGCCGGAGGTCGCGACCTCGGCGAGGCGGATCGGCGAGCCGCGGTGCAGCATGGCGCCGGCCCGGCTGACATAGGCGCCGACCAGGGCGGGCGCCGCGAGGTCGTCCTCGTCGTGCTCGAGCTGCAGGTCGGTGAACTCGACGTAGTCGTAATTGACGCCGATCGCCTCGGTCTGGTGCATCCGGGCAAGCTGGTCCGGATCGAGCCAGGTCACGGAGACGAAGGCGACCGCACCCGCGTGCCGGTGCAGGGTCGCCGGCAAGGCACCGTAGCGGCTGAAATGCGCCGAGTAGACGACCACGTGATCGAGCAGCACGGCGCGGCTGACCGGAATATGGCCGGCCTGGCCGGCGAACTTGCGTCGCAGCTGGGCCGGTGCACCGTTCGAGCCGAGGGCGAGGACCGGGGTGCGGCCGGCCACGGCGAAGGCCGGCGGGTCACCGTCGACTGAAAAGACGAAGCGCTCGAGCGGTGGTGCGTAAGGATAGTCGGCTGCCCGTGGCAGGCCGAGCTCCTCGCCGACCGTCGCCATGATCCTGCTCCAGCAACATCACCTTGCCCGGCAGTCGCCCGATCGACGAACTGCCGACATCGGTTCTACTGGAAGTGTAACCGACCCTGGCCGACAGAGCAATCGACGCAACTCTCCTCAACCGCGCCCAATGCCGAGGACACCGGCATTCACATAGGCACCGAACACCAGGATGATCGACGTGATGTAGAAGAAGATCAGCGAGATCACGACACTCGCCATGCTTCCATAAGTGACGCTGTAGCTGGCGAAGCTGGCGAGATAGGTCGAAAAGCCGGTGCCCGCGACCATCAGGGCCAGCACGGTGAAGACGACGCCGGGCAGGATGTCGCGCACGTGGTGCCGCCGGTTGGGCAGCCAGCGGTGCAGGACGACGAGGGTGAGGAAGAGGATGGCGATCGCGACCACGTTGCGGGCGACCGTCCACACCAGCCGGTAGGCGAAGCCGAGATCGATCCAGTAGGTCACGAGATTCCAAAGGATCGGCCCGAAGACGACCAGCACCGACATCGCCGGCACGAGGAGGATGGCGAGCATGACGAAGAGGAAGGTCTGCAGCCGGCGCATCCAGAACGGCCTGAAGCGCGACACCCGATAGGCGCGGTTGAACGCGAGACGGATCGCCTCGATGCCGCTCGAGGCGGCCCAGAGCATCATCAGCACGCTGAAGCCGAGGAAACCGGCGCGCCGCCCGACCACCACCTCGGCCACGGCCGGCTCGAGGGTCGCCGCCACCTCGTCGGGCATGCTGTCGAACATGAGGGCGACGATGCGCTCCAGATCGGCCTGCGTGCCGAGGAAGCTGGCGAGCGAGGTGAGGAAGATGAGGAACGGGAAGAGGGCCAGGAGGGCGGTGAACGAGAGATGGCCGGCCATCATGAAGCCGTCCTCGTCGGACATCCGCTTGCCCGCCCGGCCAAGCAGCGCCACGGCGCGACCCAGACGCCGGCGCAGCCCGGGCCGGTCACCCGGGTCGGCACGCCTGCCTTCGACCGCCGTCTTCGCCATGGGAAGCTATCCATCACCGCCTGGAACGACGCGCAGATTGGCCCCGGCCTCGCCGGTCTGGCAAGCCGCACCCGGCGGGACCCGGGCCTGCCGGGCTGACAGGCCGCCACGGTCGGACTAGGCTCGCGGCACGATTGTTCGCACTTCAAGGCGGAAGGGAAGGCCATGGCTCGCGCACTCTGGTTGCGCAAGACGGAGGCGGGGCAGACCGCCGGGATCGGCCCGATCACGGAGGCCGACCTGCCGGACGGCGAGGTCCTCGTCGACGTCGCCTGCTCGACGCTCAACTTCAAGGACGCGCTGGCGATCACCGGCAAGGCGCCGATCGTCCGGTCCTGGCCGATGGTGCCGGGCATCGACTTCGCCGGCACGGTCAAGGCGAGCCGTCATGCCGCGTGGCAGCCGGGTGACCGCGTGATCCTGAACGGTTGGGGCACCGGCGAGACACGGCTCGGCGGCCTCGCGGAGATCGCCCGGGTGCCGGGGGACTGGCTCGTGCCGCTGCCCGACGCCTACAGCCTCGCCGACGCCATGGCGATCGGCACGGCCGGCTACACGGCGATGCTCGCCGTGCTGCGCCTCGAGGCGGCAGGGCTCGTGCCGGCCTCGGGGCCGCTCATGGTCACCGGCGCCATGGGCGGGGTCGGCAGCGTCGCCATCCTGCTGCTCGCCCGCCTCGGCTTCGAGGTCTGGGCGCTGACCGGGCGGCCGGCCGAGGCGGAGCACCTGAAGAGCCTCGGGGCCGCCGGCATCGTGCCGCGGGAGGAGCTCGGTTCGCCCGGCAAGCCGCTCGTCAGGGAACGCTGGGCCGGGGGCATCGACGCGGCCGGCAGCCACGTGCTGGCCAACCTGCTCGCCGCCACGAAGTATGGCGGGACGGTGGCCGCCTGCGGCCTCGCCGCCGGCATGGACCTGTCGATGACGGTGGCCCCCTTCATCCTGCGCGGCGTGACCCTGGCCGGCATCGACAGCGTCTACGTGCCGACGCCGCGCCGCCGGCAGGCCTGGGAGCGCCTCGCCCGCGACCTGCCGGCCGAGCGCCTGCGGCAGATCAGCCACAGTATTCCGCTCGACGATGTCCTTGCTGCGGCCCCGGAATTACTGGCCGGCAAGGTGCGTGGGCGCCTGGTCGTGACGCTTGCCAGCTGACACTACGATAGTACGCCTCGTCACCCCGAATCAAAGCCCGCTTGCTTCGAGGCGGGGTTGGCCTTCATAATGCAAGGCGAGCAAGGTTGCTCACTGGGCAAAGCGCCGGGGGTCGAATCGGCGCTACCAGCACGATCGGAGGACAAGGATGCCAGTCGGCACCGTCAAGTGGTTCAACAGCACCAAGGGTTACGGCTTCATTCAGCCGGAAAGTGGCGGTGCGGACGTCTTCGTTCACATCTCCGCCGTCGAGCGGGCCGGGATGAGCAGCCTGAACGAAGGCCAGCGGGTCTCCTACGAGGAGCAACTCGATCCGCGGCGCGGCAAGAAGTCGGCCGAAAACCTGAAGCCGGCCTGACCGCCGCGCCGAGGTAAGAGAGTTCAGAAGGCACCGGGCGACCGGTGCCTTCTTTTCTCCTGGCCCGGCGCTCAGGCGCGCGCCAGGCCGGGCTCCACCGCCAGCCGATCCGGCGTTTGCGGGAGGAGCTGCAGCAGCAGCTCGTCCAGCTCTGCGGTGCGCAGTTCCTGCAGGGTTTCGGCGGTGAGCTCCGGGCCGAAGAAGGCGGGCGCCTCCTCGGCGAGGCCGGGCATGCCCGAGCCCGGCTCGCGCAGCACATAGCCCTGCCCCCAGACCGTCTCGATGCCGCGCGCATCGCCCGCCACCGCGGCGATCTTCTTCCTGAGCTTGCAGATGAAGACGTCGATGATCTTCTGCTCGGGCTCGTCACGACCGCCATAGAGGTGGTCGAGGAAGGTTTCCTTGCTCAGCGTGGTGCCGCGGCGCAGGGCCAGCAGC
>JAUIID010000154.1 GCA_030431615.1 Alphaproteobacteria bacterium | reverse complement strand
TCGCCTTCGTCACCGCCATCACCAGCTTCCTGCACGCCTACACCAACCAGGCCGTGGACATCGTCCTGGCCCTCCTGCTGATCGCCGGTGGCGTCATCGGCGTGCAGTTCGGCTCGCGCGCCGGCGCCGTCCTGCGCGGCGAGCAACTCCGCATCCTCCTGGCGCTGATCGTCCTCGCCGTCGCCGTGAAGATGGCCTGGGATCTGGTCGCCACCCCCGCCGACGTCTTCTCCATCGCCCGCTGAGGACGCATGGCCAGGGGCACGCCAGCGGTCCAGGCGCTGACGCGGGCGAAGATCGCCTTCACCCTCCATGAGTACGACTTCGTCGCGACACCCGGCGCCATCGGGCTCCAGGCCGCCCAGGCCATGGGCGTCGCACCGGAGCGCGTCCAGAAGACGCTCATGGCGGTGGTCGACGACCGGGAGCTCGTCGTCGCCATCATCGCCGTCGATCGCGAGCTCGACCTCAAGGCCCTGGCGAAGGAAGCGGGCGGCAAGCGCGCCGCCATGGCGGAGGTCCCCCTGGCCGAGCGGGCCACCGGCTACGTCAAGGGCGGCATCAGCCCCTTCGGCCAGAAGAAACGCCACCGCACCTTCCTCGACGCCACGGCGCTGGTGCAGCCCACGGTCATCGTCAATGGCGGCCGGCGCGGCCTGCAGCTAGAACTGGCGCCGGCGGACCTCGTCCGCGCCACGCAGGCCAGCGTGGCACCCATCATCCGCGAGTGACCGCAGGGTCTTCCGGCCTGCCGGTGCGCGACCACCCGGAAGGAGCTTTCCATGCAGTATCTGAAACCGTTTCTGGCCCTCGCCTGCAGCATCGGGCTGGCCGCACCGGCGATGGCCGAGGCGCCGCCGCCGGAAGCATTGCCGCTTTCCGAGCTGCTGGCCCGCCTCGAGGCCACCGGCAATGTCCGGTATTTCGACGAGGTGGACTGGGACGACAAGGGGCACTGGGACATCGAGTATGTCGCGGTCGGCGGCGAGGAGGTCGAGATCGAGGTCGATCCCGTGACCGGCGAGCTCCGCAACTGAGCCACCCCTGAGACCCAGGGCCGCGCTGCGACGGCCCGACCGGTTGTCTTCGGCCCCCGGCCCGCCGCATGATGCAATGGAACAGACGGGAGCGGCTTGATGGGCGAGGCGGTCTTTCCTCTGGCAGAGGGCTTTCCGGTGGCGGACCGCGCCGCCTGGCTGTCGCTGGTCGAGAAGACCCTGAAGGGCGCTTCCTACGAGGCGACCCTGGTCTCCCATACCGCCGACGGCATTCGCATCGAGCCGCTCTATAGCGGCGCCGCGGCCGACCCGGGCGTGCCGGGCCTGCCGCCCTTCCTTCGGGGCGCCGACGCCGCGGGTCGGGTCAGGGCCGGCTGGGACGTCCGCCAGCTCCATGACCACCCGGACCCGGCCGCCGCCAACCGCGCCATCCTCGAGGACCTCCGGCACGGCGTGACCTCGATCGCGCTCCGCCTCGACACGGCTTTCGCGCTGGGCGAGGAGGAGCCGGACGGCGTGCTCGCCTGCGATGCGGCCGGGCTCGACCGCGCGCTCGCCGGCGTGCTGCTCGATCTCGCCCCGGTTCAGCTCGTCGCCCCGGGCCGCGACGTGCCGGTCGCCGAGGCCTTCCTCGAGCTCGTGGCACGGCGCGGCCACGACCGTGCCACCTTCCAGGCCGACCTCGGGCTCGACCCCATCGCTGCCGTGGCCCTGGGGCGGGCCAATCCCGAGCACGCGCTCCTGCCGGCCCTGGCGCTCGCCCGGCGCGTCGCCCTGGACTGGCCGGAGCTGAACCTGCTGCGCGTCGACGCCGAGCCCTACCATGCCGCGGGCGCCAGCGAGGCGCAGGAGCTCGCCGCCGCCATCGCCACGGGCATCCAGTACCTGCGCGAGGGCGAGAACCTCGGCCTCGATCCCGAATCGCTCGCCCCGCGCCTGCGCTTCATCCTCGCCGCCGACGCCGACATCTTCCTCACCATCGCCAAATGCCGGGCCGCGCGCCGGCTCTGGGCCGGGGTGATGGCCGCCTGCGGCGCGCCCGACCTGCCGATGCGGCTCGATGTGCGCAGCGCCAGCCGCATGCTCACCCGGCGCGACCCGCACGTGAACATGCTGCGCACCACCGCCGCCTGCTTCGCCGGCGTCATCGGCGGGGCGGAGGCGGTCACCATCAGCCCTTTCGACGCCGCCGGCGGCGAATCCGGCAGGCTCGGCCGCCGCATCGCCCGCAATGTCCAGCGCATCCTCATGGAGGAGAGCAGTCTCCACCGCGTCATCGATCCGGCCGGCGGCAGTACCTACGTCGAGACGCTGAGCCAGGAGCTCGCCGCGAAGGCCTGGCCCCTGGTCCAGGCGATCGAGGGCGAGGGCGGCATGCTCGCGAGCCTGCGCCAGGGCATCGTCCAGGACGCCATCGCCGGCGTCTGGCTCGCCCGCCTCGACGACCTGGCGCATCGCCGCCCCGCCATCACCGGCGTCAGCAGCTTCCCCGATCTCGCTGAAGCACCCCTGCCCGAGGAACCGCTGGAGCTGGAGCCGCTGCTCGCGGCCGCGGCCCGTGCCCTCGGCGAGCGGCGGCCACCGGAGCGACCGGTCGCGGCACTCCGGCCGATGCGCCTCGCCGAAGGCTTCGAGCGACTACGCGACCTGAGCGATCTGGCGCTGGACGAACACGGCAGCCGCCCCGCCGTCTTCATCGCCACCCTCGGCCCGCTCGCCCGCCACGCCGGCGAAGCGGCCTTCGTCGAAGCCGCGCTCGCCGCCGGCGGCATCGCCAGCGTCACGAGCCCGCCGCTGGAGAGTGCCGCCGCCGCTGCCGAAGCCTTCGCCGCGAGCGGGCTGAAGATCGCCTGCCTCTGCGGCGTCGACCGCAAGGCGCCCGACGCCGCAAAACCCGTCGCCGCAGCGCTGCTCGTCGCCGGTGCGGTGGCCCTCTACGCCGCCGGCCGGCCCGATCCCGCCCTGCGCGCCATAGGCGTCGACGGTTTCGTCCACGAAGGGGCCAACATCCTGGGCCTCGCCGAGGACATCCAGTCACTGGTGATGGGAGAGGCGGCATGAGCCGGGTCCCGAACTTCGCCCTCCACGACCTCGCTCCCGAAGGGACCGCCAGGGCGAGCGACTGGGCCGCCGCCTTCGCCGCCGAGACCGGCGGGCCGCCCGAAGCGCTCGCCTGGGAGACGCCGGAAGGCATCGACGTCGCCCCGCTCTACGGCCCGGCGGCCACGGCACCGCTCGACTTCGTCCACGGCCTGCCCGGCCTGCCGCCCTATGTGCGCGGCCCCTACCCCACCATGTATGTCGGCCAACCCTGGACCATCCGCCAATATGCCGGGTTCTCCACGGCCGAGGAGTCCAACGCCTTCTACCGGCGCAACCTCGCCGCCGGCCAGAAGGGCCTCTCCATCGCCTTCGACCTCGCCACCCACCGCGGCTACGACAGCGATCATCCGCGCGTGGCGGGCGATGTCGGCATGGCCGGCGTGGCGATCGATTCGATCCTCGACATGCGCCAGCTCTTCCACGACATCCCGCTCGACCGGATGAGCGTGTCGATGACCATGAACGGCGCCGTCCTGCCGATCCTCGCCCTCTACATCCTCGCCGGCGAGGAGCAGGGCGTGGCACCGGAGCAGCTCGCCGGGACCATCCAGAACGACATCCTCAAGGAGTTCATGGTCCGCAACACCTACATCTTCCCGCCCGCACCCTCGATGCGGATCATCTCCGACATCTTCCGCTTCACCGCGGAGCGCATGCCGAAGTTCAACTCGATCAGCATCTCCGGCTATCACATGCAGGAAGCCGGGGCGACGGCCGATCTCGAGCTCGCCTACACCCTGGCGGACGGGGTCGAGTACCTGCGCACCGGCCAGAAGGCAGGCCTCGACATCGACCGCTTCGCGCCGAGGCTGAGCTTCTTCTGGGCCATCGGCATGAGCTACTTCATGGAGGTGGCGAAGCTCCGCGCCGCCCGCCTCCTCTGGGCGAAGCTGGTCCGCCCCTTCGAGCCGAAGGACCCGCGCTCGCTTTCCCTGCGCACCCACTGCCAGACCTCGGGCTGGTCGCTCACCGCTCAGGACGTCATGAACAATGTTGTCCGCACCTGCGTCGAGGCGCTGGCCGCCACCCATGGCGGCACGCAGTCGCTGCACACCAACGCCTTCGACGAGGCGCTGGCGCTGCCGTCCGAGTTCTCGGCCCGGATCGCCCGCAACACGCAGCTCTTCATCCAGGACGAGACCGGCATCCGCCGGACGGTCGATCCCTGGGGCGGCAGCTTCTTCGTCGAGCGCCTCACCCACGACCTCGCCGCCCGCGCCTGGGGCCATATCGAGGAGGTCGAACGGGCCGGCGGCATGGCGAAGGCCATCGAGCAGGGCATCCCCAAGCTCAGGATCGAGGAGGCGGCGGCCCGCACCCAGGCCCGGATCGACAGCGGCCGGCAGACCGTGGTCGGCGTCAACAAGTACCGGCTGGACGAGCCCGAGCATGTCGATGTGCTCAAGGTCGACAACCGGGTCGTCCGCGCCAGCCAGATCGCGAAGCTGGAGCAGCTCCGCTCAAGCCGCGACGAGCTGGCGCTGCGCCGCGCTCTCGATGCCCTCACCCGCTCGGCCGGCACGGGCGAGGGCAATCTCCTGGCCCTCGCCGTCGACGCCGCCCGGGCCAGCGCCACGGTCGGCGAGATCACGGGTGCGCTCGAAGAGGTCTGGGGCCGCCACGTCGCCGAGATCCGCTCGATCACCGGCGTCTACGGCAAGGAGATGGGGGCGATGGACAGTGTGCGGGCATGCCGCGAGCGGGTCAGGGCCTTCGCCGAGGCCGAGGGCCGAAGGCCGCGCATCCTGATCGCCAAGATGGGCCAGGACGGCCACGACCGCGGCCAGAAGGTGATCGCCTCGGCCTTCGCCGATCTCGGCTTCGACGTCGATATCGGCCCGCTCTTCCAGACCCCGGCCGAGGCGGCCCGCCAGGCCGTCGAGAACGACGTCCACGTCATCGGCGCCAGCTCGCTCGCCGCCGGCCACCTGACCCTGGTACCGGAGCTCAGGGCCGAGCTCGAGCAGGAGGGCCGGGGCGACATCATGATCGTCGTCGGCGGCGTCGTGCCGCCGCAGGACCACGCCGCCCTGAAGGAGGCCGGTGCCCAGGCCATCTTCCCGCCCGGCACGGTGATCGCCGATGCCGCCATCGACCTGCTCGACCGGCTCGCGGCAGCGCTCGGCCACGCCTCGGCCGCCGAGTAGCCGCCTCCCTTGCCGGCCGCGCCTGCGCTCGAGGACTACGTCGCCGGCATCCGCTCGGGCGACCGGGCCATGCTGGCGCGCGCCATCACCCTCGTCGAAAGCCGCAAGCCGGCGCACCGGGCGATGGCCAGGGAGCTCCTCGCCGCCGTCCTCCCAGCCGCCGACCCGGTCCATTCGAAGGCGAGGCGGATCGGCATCACCGGCGTCCCGGGCGTCGGCAAGAGCACCTTCATCGACGCCTTCGGCACGATGCTCACCAAAAGGGGCCACCGGGTCGCCGTGCTTGCCGTCGACCCTTCCTCGTCACGCAGCGGCGGGTCGATCCTCGGCGACAAGACGCGCATGGCGCGGCTCGCCGTCGATCCCTCGAGCTTCATCCGCCCCTCGCCCTCCTCCGGGGCCATGGGCGGCGTCGCGCGGATGACCCGCGAGACCATGCTGCTTTGTGAGGCGGCCGGCTTCGACGTGGTGCTGGTCGAGACCGTCGGGGTCGGCCAGTCCGAGATCGTCGTTGCCGGGATGGTCGATCTCTTCCTCGTCCTCATGCTGCCCGGCGCCGGTGACGAGCTGCAGGGCATCAAGAAGGGCGTGCTCGAGCTCGCCGACCTCATCGCCGTCAACAAGGCCGACGGCGACAACCGGCTGCGCGCCGAGCAGGCGGCCGTCCACTACCGCCGGGCGCTTTCGATCCTCGAGCCCGTGAACCCCGCCTGGCGACCGCCGGTGCAGCTCGTCAGCGCCCTCGAGGAAATCGGGCTCGACGAGCTCTGGAGCACGATCGAGGAGCACCGGGCCACCCTCGAAGCCGAAGGCGGCCTCGCCGCCAGGCGCGGCGAGCAGCAGGTGCGCTGGCTCTGGTCCCTGCTCGACGCACGGATCGAGGACCGGCTGCGCCAGACGCTCGGTCAGGACCTGCCGGCGCTGGAAGCAGCCGTCGGCAAGGGCGAGCTCGCCCCCGGCGAGGCGGTCGACAGACTCGTGGCCCGGCTCTTCCCGGAAGCCTAGAAGCATCGTCACGCCGGTCGTAGACGAGGAAGGCAAGGCGATCGGCGCGCAGCGCAGTCAACCTGCGCGAGCACCGATCGTCCGCGGCCTGACGAAGTATACGACCGGCGTGACGATGCTTCAGAAACCGACGCCGATGCCGCCACCGACCCCGCTGCTGCTGCCGCCGCCGACACCGATGCTGAACGTGTTGCCGAGCCAGCCGAAGCCGTAGCCTTCCTCGTAGTCGTCGGGCACGACCCGCCCGACGAGCTGCCAGATCACCCGCTCGGGATCGGAGTCGCCGGTCATCTCGACGCTCGCGACCGAGACCGCGCGGTCGCCGTCGCAGAAGGCGGCCTGGACCTGGGCGGGCGTGGTCGAGGCGAAGGCGGCATCGCCGCAGATGGCGGGGCCCGTCGAATCGAAGCGGAAGTCGAAGCGCCGCTCGGCCGTGCCCTTGGTCGTGGTCTCCACCCGAAGCCCGGTGACCCCGCGCTCGACCGCGCCCAGCAGCGAGGGCTCGCTCAGGGGCGGGTTGCCCGTCCAGGTGACGAGCACCGGCCCCTCGGCCGCCGTGTCGACGAGCAGCTGGCGCGCCTCGAGCACGCTGGAGCCCAACTCGAGCGACGGCCGCGGCCCCGAGGCGCAGCCGGCGGCGAGCACCAGCACGGCGGCGAGGGCACCCCTGGCGGGGAGCGAAGCGGTAAAGCGCGACCTGCGGTACATCGGGGATTCACCTTCGACTGTCGAACGACGGGGCACGTTAACACCTCGCTAGGCGGTTGCCTTTATCCTGACCCTTGGAAGTGGCGTCGGCAATGGTGCGTGCACAGGGTGCGGTGCCTTCGGCCGGCGTTTTCCCTTTGGTCCACGACAAGAAGGTCCGCCCGCATGTTCGACACTCCCGCCGTGCGCATCGGCGTCGTCGGCACTGGCTTCGTCGCCCGCCATTTCTGCCTCGAGCTGCAGCACCGGAAGGCCTACCGGCTCGCCCGCGTGCTGACCCGCCGGCCGCTCGCCAGCACGACCGAGTTCCCCTTCCAGGATGCGCTGACCAACTCGCTCGTGGAGCTGATCGATCATTCGGACATCATCTTCGAGTGCACCGGCGACGTGCTGCACGCCACGCTGACGATCGAGGCGGCGCTCGCCGCCGGCAAGCCCGTCCTCACCCTCAATCCCGAGTTCCACGTCACCACGGGCTCCTGGTTCGCCGACCAGGGCTACCTGACCGAGGCCGAGGGCGACCAGCCGGGCTGCCAGGCCTCGCTCTGGGAGGAGGCGGTCGCCATGGGCTTCGAGCCTTTGGTGCTCGGCAACATGAAGGGCTTCCTCAACCGCTTCCCGGTGCCCGAGGAGATGGCCTTCTGGGCCGAAAAGCAGGGCATCAGCACGACCATGGTGACCTCCTTCACCGACGGCACCAAGCTGCAGGTCGAGCAGGCGCTGGTCGGCAATTTCTTCGGTGCCGGGATCGCGCAGGACGAGCTGATCGGCCCCGAGACCGACGACCTGAAGGAAGCCTCTACGATCCTCGGCGACGCCGCGCGCCAGCTCGGCCGGCCGATCGCCGACTACGTGCTCAGCCGCAAGCTGCCGCACGGCGTCTTCATCGTCGCAGCGCACGAGGCCGAGCAGCAGGATGCGCTCCGCTACCTGAAGATGGGCGACGGCCCCTACTACACGATCATCCGCAACAACATCTTCGTCCATCTCGAGGTGTTCCGCACGCTCGACCGGATGGTGCGCCGGCGCGAGCCCCTGCTGCACAACACGACCCATCCGACGATCGGCGTCGCTGCCGTCGCCAAGCGTGATCTCGCCCCGGGCGAGGCGATCGAGCGCGGCTGCGGCAGCTTCGACATGCGCGGCATCTGCGTGCGGCTCGCCGAGCACAAGCGGCATCTGCCCATCGGCCTCGCCGAGGGGGTCCGGGTCGTCCGCTCGATCCAGAAGGACCAGGTGATCAGCCTCGACGACGTCGAGCTGCCGGCCTCGCGCGCCCTTGATGTCTGGCAGAAGATCGAGGAGCGCACGCTCGGCATGCCGCCGGGCCGGAAGGACGCGCGGGCGGCCTGAGCCGGCCATTCCACCAGGGTTGACGCGCTGTCGTTCCCGGGTGCGTCATCGCTAACGAACGTTAACCGCCGCCGTCCCGCATCCTCTACCCTCCTTCGGGTCACGAGCGATGCGGGACGGCGATGCGGATCTTCTGGACGATGGCGCTGACACTCGGCACTCTCGTCGCCTGCAGCAGCACGCCCGAGACCATCACCGTCTACTGCTACGAGACGCTCGCCGATTCCGCCTGCTATTTCGAGCCCGACCCGGGCCACGGCAACCGCCTGCTCGCCGTCATGGAGGTGAAGCTGACCCCGGAGGTCAGGCTCCGCGCCGGGCTTTGACGCCTCATCTGGGGAGTTGTACCGGGCGTCAGGATCGGCGAAGGAACGCGGCCATGCGCGACCGCCCGACACCCTCGCTCGACCGCCGGCTCTTCCTCGCCGGTGCCGCCGCTCTGGCGGCCGCTCCCCGCGTCATGGCGGCGGAGGCAGACATCGCGCCGCGGGCCTTCACCGACGCCGCGCTCGGGCGGCCGCTGCCCTATATCGCCCACTCCACGGCGGGCGTCGGACCCGGCAGCCCGATCGTCTACCTGCTGCACGGCCATGGCGGCAGCGAGTGGTCCTGGGTGCGGGCCGGGGCGGCACTGGAGACGGCGGAAGCGCTGGTGGCCACGGGGGAGCTGCCGCCCTTGCATCTCGTCCTGCCCGGGGTCGGCAACAGCTGGTATGTCGACAGCGAGCGCCACGGGCCCGTCGCCACGACCCTGCTCGACGGGCTGATGCCGGCGCTCGAAGCCGAGCTTGCCGTCGATACCGACCGGCGCGGCCTGATCGGCCTCTCGATGGGCGGCTTTGGTACCTTGCATCTGGGCCTGCGCGAGCCCGAGCGCTTTCGGCTCCTCGGCGCCCTGAGTCCCGCCGTCTTCGAGCCCGACGCCGCCTTTCCGGACATCCAGCTCAACCTTTTCGCCGGCGCCTTCGGCGAGCCCTTCGATCCCTCGCTCTTCGCCGCCGCCGACCCCTTCAACCGCATCCCGCTGGCGGCTGCCGCTGCCCGCCCGCCCCACTTCTACCTCGCCGCCGGCGCTGACGATTATTTCGGCCTGGAGATCGGCACCTTCGCCTTCTATCGCGCCCTGGACGAGGCCGGCGTCACGGCCCAGGTGCGCATCCTCGACGGGCAGCACGACTGGGCCTTCTGGCGCGACCAGCTGCCCGCGACGCTGCGGCGCTTCGCCGCCGCCATCGCCGCCTGAGCCGGACCGCTCGCCGCCCGTGCCGCGGGGCCGGCTTGTTGCCCGGCACGTTATAATATATCAATCGCGGCCTGACCGTCGGGGCAGCCCGGCCTGCCTCGCTGGAGTGGCGTTGTCCGTCGATCCCGATCCCGTGCACCAGCTGCCGATCACCGTCGTCACCGGCTTTCTCGGCGCCGGCAAGACGACGCTGCTCCGCCATGTCCTGCAAAACCCGGCCTTCGCGCTCACGGCCGTGATCGTCAACGAGTTCGGCGAGGTGCCGCTCGATCACGAGCTGATCGAGACCTATGACGACGACATCGTCGAGGTCGCCGGCGGCTGCCTCTGCTGCACCGTCCGGGGCGACCTCTCCCGGGCCATTCGCCAGCTCGACATCAGGCGCCGTCGCGGCAGGGTGATGGACTACGAGCGGGTGATCCTGGAGACCACCGGCCTCGCCGACCCCGCACCCATCCTGCAGACGCTGATGACCGACCCGATGATCGCGCACGGCTACCGCCTCGACGGCGTGGTGACTCTGGTCGACGGCGTCAGCGGCCTGGACACGCTGGACCGGCGCCTCGAGGCGCAAAAGCAGGTGGCGGTGGCGGATCTGGTGCTGGTCAGCAAGGTCGACCTCGCCGGCGGCGTTGTGCCGGCGGCGCTCGACCACCGCCTCGCGGCGCTCAACCCGATGGCCCGCCGCGTCGCCTGCAACCATGGCGCGGTGGCACCGGAAACCCTCTTCGATCTCGGACCCTGGCGGCAGCGGCACGGTGCTGCCGAGATCGACGCCTGGCTGGGCAGCGCCGCACTCGACGCCCATCACCATCACGACGCCCATGGCCACGACGTCAACCGCCACGGCGACGACATCCGCGCCTTCGCCCTCTGCCGAACGCAGCCCGTCGCGGCAGATGCACTGGCCACATTTCTCGAGCTCCTGACGGCCAGCGCCGGGCCGGATCTGCTGCGGGTCAAGGGCATTGTCAGGATCGCGGAAACGCCGGAGCGGCCGCTCGTGCTCCATGCGGTGCAGCACGTCGTCCACGAGCCCGTGCTGCTCGACGCCTGGCCGTCGGCCGACGAGCGCACCCGCCTCGTCTTCATCGTGCGCGGCATCGAGGAGGCAACGGTCGCAGCCATGTTCGACGCACTGGCGGCGGCCTGAACGGCGCCGGGGCCGCCCGGGATTCGCGAAGTCAGTCGCCCTGCCGGAACTCGCCGAGCAGCAGGTCCTTCGCCCGGTTGATCTGGGCGGCGAGGAAATTGCTGCCGCCGCTGTCGGGATGCACCTTGGTCATCAGCCGCCGATGCGCTTCCTTGATCTCGTCCGGCCCGGCACCCTTCTGCAGGCCGAGGATCTCGAGCGCCTGCTGCTCGTCCATGCCCGACCCCCCGGCCGCGGCCGGGCCTTCCTTCGCCGCCTCGCGCCAGTCGGGGAAGCGGCGGTCGAGATAGGCCTCGAGCAGGCTGGTGCTCTGCGGATCGCTCCGGCCCGCCTCGGCCAGAAGCTCGAGCAGCTCGCCGAGCTGCAGTTCGGCGAGGTCCCTGCCGGCGAAGCGACCCTGCCGCACGGCCCCATCGACCTCGCCGGTCGCCCGGTCGAGCCGCATCTGCAAGAGGTCGGTTCGGATCTCCACGGGATCACGGGCCGGGCCGCCCTGCAGCGGGTCGGCGCCGCCCCGATGCCGGCGGATCGCCCGGATCACCGTCCAGAGGCTGGCGAGGATCAGGAAGGCGAGGCCGAAGCGCCCGGTCAGCAGCAGCACGGTGCCGACGAGCCCGGCGATGACCGCCGCGGCGATCCGCGCCGCCTGCGCCACGTCCCTGGGATTGGCGCGCGTGAACCACTGGCTGCCCAAAAGAAGCAGGCCAAGGACCAGAAGCCCGAAAAGGAAATAGGGCATGCGGCCTGTGAGCCTAGCGGATCTGGCGCTCGAGGAGGGCCACCGGGCCGCCTTCCCGCTTCGAGAGATCGCCCAGCGCCTTCCGCCCGCCCGCCGCATAGGCCGCGACCGCGCGGAGCAGGGCGCGCAGCTCCGCCGGTGCCGAGGCATCGAAGCGGCAGGCGGCACCGCCGGTCAGCCGCGCGATCTCCTGGAAGGCGTAGGCCGCCTCCCGGTCGTTGCCCTCGTGGAAGACGAAGGCCTTCACGCCGAGGAGCCCGAGCCGGCCGGCGAGATCGCCCAGCGTGTCGACCGACTCCTCGCAGGCGTCGCCGATGAAGATCAGGGCATGGACCCGCCGCTTGCCGGTCTCGCTGATGGCATGGCGCAGGACCCGGTGGATCTGGGTGCGGCCGGCGCGGCAGCCGACCCGGACCATGAGCTTGATCAGCTCGGCGGCCTGGCCGACCCAGCGGCTCGCCTTGCACTCGTCATAGCCGCGATAGAAGACGAGCTGGACGTCGAGGCCGCCGAGCCGGTCCGCCTCGAGGAACATGTCACCCTGCACCGAGCAGGCCTGGTCCCAGGTCGGCCGCCGCGAGGCCGTGGCATCGAGCGCGAAGATCAGCCGCCCGCGGCCGGCCGCGTCGGGCGGGGCCGGCGCGCGGCGCATCTCCTCGACGAAGGCGCTGACCGCATCGGGGGCGCGGTCGGTGATGTCCCTGCGACTGGCCATGGCTCATATGTTGGCCGAACCGGCCGGCATTCCAGTGGCCCCGGCCGGATGCCGCCGCTCAGTACGTGGCACGACCGCCCGAAAGGTCGAACACGGCACCGGTCGTGAACGAGTTCTCGGCCGAGACGATCCAGGCCACCATCGCCGCCGCTTCCTCGACCTGGAGGAACCGGCCACGCGGGATCTTCGAGAGCATGTAGTCGATATGCTGCTGGCTGATCTGGTCGAAGATGCGCGTCTTCGCGGCCGCCGGGGTGATGCAGTTGACCGCGATGTCGTACTCGGCGAGCTCCTTGCCGAGCGACTTGGTGAGCGCGATCACCGCTGCCTTGGCAGCACTGTACGGCCCGGCCGTGGGGTTGCCCTCCTTGCCGGCGATCGAGGCGGTCGAGCAAATGCGCCCGTAGTTCTGCGCGATCATCGAGGGCACCACCGCCTTCATGCAGTTGAAGACGCCGGTGATGTCGATGTCGATCACCTGCTGCCAGGCGTCGTTCGGGTACTCCCAGAGCTTGAAGGATGGCCCGGCGATGCCGGCATTGCAGACGAGGATGTCGATGCCGCCCAGCGTCTTCGTGGTCGCCTCGACCGCCCGCTCGACCGAAGCGAAGTCGGTGACGTCCACCGTCACCGCCTGCACGGTTCCCTTGGCACCCATCTCCTTCGCCGTGGCGGCGGTGAGGTCCGCGTCCATGTCCCAGAGCGCCACACTCGCGTCGGAGGCCAGGAGCCGCTCGGCGATGGCACGGCCGATGCCCTGGGCACCGCCGGTGACGACCGCCCGTCGGCCGGCGAGATCGATCTTGTTCACGTCCATTCTCCCCTCGATGAATGCCCGTCTCGATAGACGGTTTGCGGCGGCTGCGGTAGTCACGGCGGCACCCTCGGAGGAACCCGGATGCTCGCCGCCCTGCCCCTGCTCGTCTTCGTTGTCGGCTTCTACCACCTGATTGTGCTCTTCGGCGTCGCCGGCCTCGGCGGCATCGGCAGCGTCGTCCTCACGCTCCCGCTCGTCTCCGGCGCCACGCTGGAGCTGACCATGGGCGATCTCCTCGTGCTCGCCGGCCTCGCCCTCCTCTATATCGAGATCTTCAAGGCGACCCGGACCAGCACGGCATCCATTGTCGACCACCTGCTCTCCATGGCGCTCTTCGTCATCTGCCTCGTCGAGGTGATCGTCCTGCCGGGCTTCGGCACCGCCACCTTCGTCATCCTCACCCTGATGACCGCCATCGACGTCGTCGCCGGCTTCACGGTGACCATCA
>JAUIID010000153.1 GCA_030431615.1 Alphaproteobacteria bacterium | reverse complement strand
GGCCCAGGTGTTGAGGATGAAGACGATGTCGGCTTCCGAGCGCGGCAGGTTGATCTCGCGCAGCACCTTGTCCTGCATCTGGTCGAAGGCGATGGTCGACCAGTTGAGCTTGACGCCGGTCTCCTCCTCGAACGCCGCACCGAGGTTCACCTCGGCCCCGCCGCGCGTGCCGTCGACCACCTGCTGATGCACGACATGCGACCAGAGCGTGAGGTCCTCGGCCTGGGCCAGCACCTGGCCGGACATGCCTGCGAGAGCGAGCGGCAGGACGAGGGCAGCGGAGCGGAGCGCGCCGAGTGCTATGCGGTTCATGGCCGAAGGCCTCCCTTGATTGGTTGTCGCCGGGCGTCCCGGGTACACCCCGGTGCCCGGCGCCGGCTTCACCGATTCCGTAACATGCCGGCTTCGCACCCTGCAACGACCGGGGCCTGCAGGCACCTCTTGGGCTAGACGAGCTCCCGGATCATCTCGCCATGGGCGTCGAGGAAGCCCTCGAACGCCGCCACCAGGGCAGCACGGTCCGCCTCGACCATCGGCAGCGAGAGGGTGATGTAGCCGCGTCGGGCGATGTAGCAGCCGGCCTGGATCAGCGAGAGGTGGAGGAGGGCGTAGAGCTCGTTCTGGGTCTTCGCCGCCAGCGCATCGGCGGGCCAGACGTCCTGCGGCCGGCGGATGGTGCCGCGCTTGAAGTGGAAGCCCATGATCGAGCCCGTGCCCAGCACCTGGACCGGCACGTCGCGGGCCAGGGCCACCTCGTTCAGCCGGGCGCGGAGCGCCTCGCCGTCGGCCCAGAGCCGGTCGAGCACGTCGCGGGTGAGGACCTGCTCGAGCCCGGCGAGGCCGCCGGCCATGGAGCAGACATTGTTGTTGAAGGTGCCAGCGTGGGAGACGGCGTCGGCGCGCCTCGGGTCGAAGCGGCGCATCAGCTCCTCTTTGCCGCCGAAGGCGCCGAAGCTGAGCCCGCCGCCCAGGTACTTGCCGAGCGTGGTCATGTCCGGGGTGACGCCGAGCCGCTCCTGCATGCCGCCCATGCTCATGCGCGACGTCATCACCTCGTCGAAGATCAGCACGATGCCGTGCCGGTCGGCCTTCTCCCGCAGCATGGCGAGGAAGCCGGGCTCGGCGCAGATGCCGCCGCCCGAGCCCATCATCGGCTCGATGACGATGGCGGCGAGCCGGCCGGCCTCCTTCTCGATGATGGCGCCGGTCGCCTCGATGTCGTTGTAGAAGCCCTGCACCCAGGGGCCGGGGAGGTTGATGGGGTTCGGGTGCTGGCCGAAATAGAGCACGCCGCCGTGATAGCCGCCGGCCATCACCATGACCGCGTCGCGGCCGGTGAAGAGCCGGGCCGCGGCGAAGGCCAGGATGTTCGCCTCGGTGCCCGAGTTGGTGAAGCGGACCTGGTCGATCGAGGGAAAGCGCGCGGTGATCTCGGCAGCGAGGCGGGCCTCGTAGCGGTTGGGGCCGCCAAGCGCGATGCCCTCCTCCAGCGCCTTCCTGATCGCCGCCTGCACCACCGGCTGCGAATGGCCGTAAAGCCCGGCCGAGTACTCGCCGAGGAAGTCGCGGTAGTCGTGGTCGTCGACATCCCGGAGCCGGCAGCCCTCGCCCGTGGTGAAGGTCAGGGGGAAGGGCGAGAAATGCAGCACGGTCCGGGTATTGCCGCCGGGCATCGGGCCGGCGGCCGCGGCATAGGCGGCCCGGCTCTCCGGGTTGGCCGCGACATAGGCGGCCTCGACCTCGGCGAGGCGAGCCTGGAGCGCCGAGTTGGAGCCGTAGCCGATCGTCTCGTTCATTCCTTCCTCCCACATCCCCATGGCGAGCCGGCCGCGGGCGACCTTGCGGGCAGGCCCCATTGCTCCTACCAGTTTTCCAGCGGGCGCACGATCGTTCCCGAAGAGAGCGCCCAAGGCGGGAGGAAGAGCACATGATTCTGCCACGGCGACACGTGATCGGCGGCGCTGCTGCCCTGGCCGGCACGGCCACGCTTGGACGGCTCGTCCGCCCGGCTTGGGCCGCGGTCACCGAGTTCCGGATGACCGAGGCCGGCGGTGCCTCGGGCGATTCGATCGAGGCCGGCTACATCAAGCCTTTCACCGAGAAATCCGGCATCTCCGTGGTCCGCGAGAGCCCGTCCGGGCTCGGCAAGCTGCGCGCCATGGTCGAGGCGAAGAGCATCACCTCGGCGTTGCTCGAGCTCTCGAGCCCGGAGCTCGAGCAGGCCAAGGCGCTGGACCTCGTCGAGGCCCTGGACTGGGCGGCGATCGACCCCCTGCCGATCTTCCCGGATGCGAAGGACGAGTACGGCTTCGGCTACCAGTACTACTCGACCATCATGGCCTGGCACCCCGAGGCCAAGGCGCCCTCGACCTGGGCCGAGTTCTTCGATGTCGAGAACTTCCCGGGCAAGCGGGCGCTGCCCGACTATGCCGCCTACATCCTCGCCATGGCCGCCATGGCCGACGGGGTGGCGCCCGAGGAGCTCTACCCGCTCGACCTCGACCGCGCCTTCGGCAAGCTCGAGAGCATCAAGGACGACGTCGCCGTCTGGTGGCAGGCCGGCGCCCAGCCGCCGCAGCTGATCAAGGACAACGAGGTGCAGTATGCCGTGGCCTGGTCCGGCCGCGTCGCCGGGCAGGACGGCGTGCGCTTCAGCTTCGCCCAGGGCCAGCTCGACCTCGCCTTCTTCGTCGTGCCGAAGGGTGCCGACCCCGAAGTGACGGCGGCGGCCATGGGTCTCTTCCACGAGATGACCGTGCCGGAAAACCAGGCCGTGGCGGCCGCGGTCATCCCCTATACCGGCAACAGCCCAGACCTCGACCCGCTCTTGCCGCAGGACAGTCTCGACCAGTTCCCGACCACCACCGAGAATCGCTCCATCCAGGTGCTCTCCGACGCCAAGTGGTGGTTCGAGAACGCCGACGAGGTGGAGCTGCGTTGGCAGGAGTTCAAGCTCTCTCTGTAGAGCACGCTAGCGCGTGAGCACCATCCAGCTTCGACTAGGGCCGAGCGGCGTCGGCTTCGTGCTGCCGCTCGGCCTGGTCATGCTGCTGGCCTTCAACATCCCGGTCGTGCTGATGCTGGCCTGGGGGTTCACGAGCCCCAAAGGGGTGCTGGTCCCCTGGATCGACATGGTCGAGCGCACGGTCTACCTCCGCGTGCTCGTCAACACCTTCCGCATCGCGCTCATCGCCACGCTGACCTGCGCGCTGCTCGGCTACCCGCTGGCCTACTGGCTCTGTTGCCTCAAGGGGCGGGCCAGGATGATCGGCCTCGCCCTCGTCGTGCTGCCCTTTTGGGTCTCGATCCTGGTTCGCACCTATGCCTGGATCGTCGTCCTCGGCAATAACGGCGTGGTCAACCGCTCCCTGCTCGGCCTCGGCCTCGTCGAGGAGCCGCTGGCCATCCTCTACAACGAACTCGGCGTCATCATCGGCACGACCAACGTGCTGCTGCCGTTCCTCGTCCTGCCGCTCTTCGCCGCCATGGTGCGGATCGACCGGCGGCTGCTCATGGCGGCGGCGGGGCTGGGGGCCGGGCCCTGGACGGTCTTTCGCCGGGTCTTCCTGCCGCTCACCCTGCCGGCCCTGGCGGCGGGCGCGATCCTCGTCTTCATCCTCACCCTCGGCTTCTTCATCACGCCGGCCATCCTCGGCGGCGGCCGGGTGCCGATGATCGCCAACATGATCGACATGCTGATCAACCGCCTGCCGCGCTGGGAGCTGGCCGCCGCCCTCTCGACCGTGCTGCTGGTGGCCACCTTCGTCTGCTACGCGCTCTATCTGCGCATCGGCCGCGCGGCCCAGCCATCATGACCCGGCGATGATGGGCGAGCCGCCCTGGGTGCGCCGGCTGGTGGCCGCGCTCGGCGCTGCCGTGCTGGTCTTCCTCTGCCTGCCCATCATCATCGTCGTGCCGATGTCGTTCTCCTCGGCGAGCTCGCTCGAGTTCCCGCCGCCGGGCCTGTCGCTCCGCTGGTACGAGGCGTTCTTCGGCGATCCCCGCTGGCTCGAGGCGGCCGGCACCTCGCTGGCGCTGGCGGCGCTCGCCTCGAGCCTTGCCCTCGTCCTCGGCACGATCGCCGCCTACGGCCTCGTGCGCGGCCGGTTCAGGGGCCGGCCGCTGGTCGAGCTGAACTTCATGGCGCCCCTGATCCTGCCGCAGATCATCACGGGCGTGGCGCTTTACATCTTCTTCGCCCGCATCGGGCTGCTCGGCAGCTTCGCCGGGCTCGTGATCGGCCATACCGTGCTGGCCGTGCCCTACACCGTCCTCGTCATGACCGTGGCGATCCGCGCCTTCGACCGCGACATCGAGCGCGCCGCCCACTCGCTCGGCGCCACCTGGCCGGTGATGGCGTGGCGCGTGCTGGTGCCCAACCTGATGCCGTCGGCAGCGGCAGCCTGGATCTTCGCCTTCATCATCTCGTTCGATGAGGTGATCGTGACGATCTTCCTCGCCGGGGCCCACGAGACCATCCCCAAGCGCATGTTCAACGAGCTGGTGCTGCAGGTGAACCCGACCATCACCGCCATCGCGACGCTGCTGATCGGGATCAGCGTCGTCACCGTGCTCGCCGTTACCACGCTCGCCCGCCGCGCCGGCCTGCTCGCGAAGATCGCTGACTGAGTTCCAGCACCGGCGGGGAACCCTTGCCAAAAGAGGGCGTTGTCACAGTTCTACAGCACGCGTCCGGAATACAAGGGGGCGCACACCAGAATGGGAACGCTCATGTCCACCAGAAGAATCCTGCTCGGCAGCCTCACGGCCGTCGCCATGGTCGGCACGCTCGCCGGCTGCTCGACCACCGAGGAGGACCGGATCACGCTCGACCAGGCGGCGAAGGCGTCGCTGGAGGAGCTCTACCGGACCACGCCGGAGGCCAAGGCGCTGGGCGACAGGTCGGCCGCGGTCCTGGTCTTCCCGAGCATCACCAAGGCCGGCCTGATCATCGGCGGCCAGTATGGCGATGGCGTCATGTTCAAGAACGGCCAGCCCGTCGACTACTATCAGGTGACCGGCGGCTCGTTCGGGTTGCAGGCCGGTGCGCAGACCTCGGCGCAGGCCTATTTCTTCACCACGCCCGAGGCGCTCCAGACCTTCGAGCAGACCTCCGGCTGGGAAGTTGGTGCAGGGCTGAACGTGGCGGTTGCCTCCAAGGGCACGTCCGGTCAGATCAACACCTCGACCCTGCAGGAGCCCGTGGTCGTCTTCGTCTATGGCCAGACCGGCCTGATGGCCGGCGTCCAGGTCGAGGGCCAGAAGATCACCAAGCTCGAGCGCAAGTAGCCCGAGCTTCGGAGCTCGACGCCCGGCGGCCTCGCCGCCGGGCGCTCAGCCCTTGCGGCCCCAGGCCTGGACGATGCGCGGCATGGCCATGAGCACGTCCGGATCGGCCGCCGCCCGCTCGAGGGCCGTGACGATGCCCTCGACCTCCGCCGCCGTGGCGAGCCTCGCATCGACCACCCGGCCGGCGATGCCCTGCATGGTGCGCAGCGTGATGAGCTTCGCCTCGCCGGTGAGGGCTACGGGCTGGCTGATGCGCACCTCGATTTCCTGAAGCCCGGCCTGCCGGAGCAGTGACGGCACTGCCCGGCCGATCTCCGCGTCGCCGCCGGTCGAGCGCGTGAGTGCTGTATAGAGTCGGCAATAGGCGTCGAGCTCGGGTACGGCCGGGAAGGCGAAGTGCCCGGCGAAGTCGATATCCTCGAGCACGACCACGCCGCCCGGGCGAAGTGCGTCGCGCATCGCCGCGAGTGCGGCACCCCGCTCGGCCAGATGGGTCAGGAGGAACCGCGCATAGACGATGTCGAAGCCAGTCTCGCCGAGCTCGAGCACACTGCCGGCGCGATAGGCGAGCTGCACGAGGCCCAGTGATTCCGCTTCCCTCGCGGCGATCGCCACCAGCGCCTCGTCGAGATCGACGCCGAGAACGCGGCCCCCGGGCCCGACACGCGCCGCCAGGAGGCGCGCCACATCGCCGCCGCCGCAGCCGACATCGAGACAGGCCATGCCGGCCGCCACGCCGACCTCGTCCAGGAGCCGGCACGTGCCGCTCTCGGTGGCCCTTGCCAGCACCCTGAGCCGCTCCCGCCCGGTGCTGCCCGTCGGCAGCACGTAGCGCTGCAGGTCGTCGCTCGATCCGGTCATCCGGCCGTGCTCCCCGCTTGCGGTTGCTTGTCCGGCCTTCCACACGGTATCGCATGGACCCGCCCGGGGACCAAGGCCGGGCTGTTTCGTTTTCCGGAAAGAATGGCTCGTGGCCCTGAGCGCCTCCGGCATGCCGCGTGACCTGACCTTCTTCGAGGCGCTCCTGCCGATCCTGGCGGGGGCGCTGGTACTCGGCCTTTCATTCGTGCTCTTCGGCAACGACGCCACGAGCGGCCCGCTGCAGACGGCGATCGTCGGCGCTGCCGCCGGGGCCATGCTGATCGGCCGGCGCGCCGGGCATGACCTCGCCTCGCTGCGCGACGCGGCGCTGGCCGGTGTGACCGGCGGCTTCGGCACGATCGCCGTGCTCTTCGCCGTTGGTGCGCTCCTCGGCACCTGGGCGATGAGCGGGACACTCCTGGCCTTCGGCTACTATCTCCTGCAGGTGGTCAGCGCCGAGTATTTCCACGTCAAGGCGGCGCTGATCACGGCGGTCGTCGGCTTCACCATCACCAGCGCCTGGACGGCCGCCTCGACGGTCGGCATCTGCCTCGTCGGCATCGCCCAGCAGCTCGGACTCGATCCCGCGATCACCGCCGGGGCGGTGGTTTCCGGCGCCTATTTCGGCGACAAGGCGTCGCCCCGCTCGTCAAAGACCGAGCTTGCGATTCGCACGGCCGGGGTCGACCGGATGGAGCACGCGAAGGAAGCGCTCTGGACCTCGCTGCCGACCTTCCTGCTGGCGCTGGCGGGCTTCTGGTGGCTCGGCGAGGCGGGCCTGCGCGAGCCCATGCAGATCGTGGCCCTGATCGATGTCGAGCTGCACATCCGCCCGCTGCTGCTGCTGCCTTTGGCGCTCGTGCTGCTGCTCGCGGTGATCGGCCTGCCGCCCTTCGCCAACATGCTGGCCGGGGCGCTGGCCGGCGGGCTGGTCGCCGTCGTGCTCGAGCCCGGGCGGGTGATCGCCTTCGCCGGCGGCGAGACGCTCGGGCCGACGCTGGCGCTGCTCAAGGGGGTCTGGCAGGCGATGGCCACGGGCTTCGTCTCGACCACCGGCGCGCCCAACATCGACGGCTTCCTCACCCGGGGCGGCATGGTGTACATGCTGGAGACGATCTGGCTGATCGCCGCGGCCCTGGCCTTCGGCGGCGTGGTCGAGCGCATCGGCCTCCTGCACCGGCTGGTCCAGCCGATCGCCGCGGCCGCGCGGTCGCCCGGTGCCCTCGTCACCACCGTCGTTGGGACCGGCATCGCCACGAACGCGCTGACCGCCGACCAGACCACCGGCATCGGCCTCTCCGAGCGGATGCTGAAGCCGAGCTTCGAGGCGCAGGGCATGGCACCCGTCGTGCTGTCGCGCGCCGCCGCCGATTCGGCGACTGTCACCTCGGCGCTGATCCCGTGGAGCGGCTGCGGTGCCTATCTGGCGGCGGCACTCGGTGTCGCCACCTTCGCCTACGCGCCCTACGCCTTCTTCAACCTCGCCAGCCCGCTCGTCACCATGCTCTTCGCCTGGGCCGGCATCCGCATGCTCAGGACGAACCGGCTCGCACGGCCGGCTGCTCGGCCATGAGGGCCTCGACGGCGGCGCGATCGCCCATGCCGTGCCAGCCCTGGCCGCGGGCCGCCTTGATGGCGGCGACGGCGGCGGCGAAGCGGGCGGCTTCGAGCGGCTCCTGGCCCTCGGCGAGGCCGAGCGCGTAGGCGCCGTGGAAGACGTCGCCGCAGCCGGTCGTGTCGACGGCCGCCACGTTGAAGGCGGGCAGGGCCACGATGGCGCCGTCGATCAGCCAGAGGCTGCCACCGGGGCCGCGCGTGGCCGCCATCACCTGGCCGGGCCGGGTGACACAGCGCTGCAGCAGGGTGGCGAGATCGCCCTCGCCGGCGAACTCGAAGAGGCCCTGGCTGGAGAAGACGACGTGGTCCGCGAGGGCCACCAGCTCGGCATTGACCGAAGGCAGGCCGCCGTCGACGTCGAGGACCGACGGGATGCCGGCCTCGCGAGCGCGCTGCAACGCCAGGAGGGCACCCCTGGGCCAGCGCGTGTCGGCGAGCACGATGGCGGCGTCGTCGAGACCCGTGTCGGGCAGCGTGCCGCGCTCGGGGGGCAGGGACAGCCGGTCGGTGACGATGCACCGCTCGCCCATCCGATCGACCAGCACGATGGCGCGAAGCGTGCGGCCCTCGGGAATGACCGCCACGCCGTCGCAGTCGACGCCGGCCTCGCGCATGATGCGGATGGCCGTCTCGCCGGCCGCATCGCCGCCGACCCGGCCCCAATAGGACGCGATGCCGCCGAGATGGCAGATCGCGACTGCCGCGGTCGCCGCCGGACCGCCGAACCGGGATTCGTAGCCCCGGACCTCGACCTTGATGCCGACGCCGGGAATCTGATCGACCTGAAAGACCTCGTCATGGACGAGGTTGCCGACGCAAACGACTCTGCTTTTCACGATGAGGGCGCACCCACGAAGATCAGGTTGAGGGACACGTGAAGGATGGAGGGGAGGACTGAAGTCGCAGGATCGGCCGGCTCCGGCCGGTCAGCCCGTTCCGATTGATTTCACGGATCGGCACATGTAGCGATGGCCGCCACCATGGTCCAGTTGCGCAGACGGCACGACAAGATCCTCAATTTTCTGGCCCAGCGCGGCTATGTCGCCATGGAGGAGATGGTCGCCGCGTTCGAGGTGACACCGCAGACCCTGCGGCGCGACCTGCAGATGCTGGCCGAGCACGGGCTGCTGCGCCGCCATCGCGGCGGGGCCAGCGCCAATATCAGCACGGCCAATGTCGACTACGGCAAGCGCCATGTCGAGATGGAGGCCGAGAAGGCGGCGATCGGCCGGGTGGCGGCGGAGCTGGTGACGCCCGGCAGCTCGCTCTTCCTGACCACCGGCACCACCGTGGACGCGCTCGCCCGGGCGATCGCCGAGCGGCGGCCGGGTGGCCTGCGGGTGATCACCAACAGCACGGTCGTGGCCTCGATCCTCGACCAGTGCCCCGACATCGCGATCGAGGTCACCGGCGGAACCTGGATTCGCCACGACCGGTCCTTTGGCGGGGCGTCGGCAGTCGCCATGGTCGAGGGCTATCGTTGCGACCTGCACATGACGGGCGTCGGCGGCATTGACCCCGAGGGCAACCTGCTCGAATACCGGGAGCCGGTGGCCATCGTCGGCCGCGCCATGTTCCGCAACGCGCGCCGTCGGGTGCTGCTGGCGGACCACAGCAAGTTCCTGCGCGTCGCGACCTCGCGCCTCGCCCATCTGAGCGAGGTTGACCTGCTCGTCACCGATCGCCGGCCGCCGCCCGAGAAGGCCCGGCTGATCGAAGCCGCGGGCTGCCGGCTGCTGGTCGCCGGCTGACGTCGCCGCCCAACTGCGCGCTTTTGCTCAGGAATGCGCGGAAAGCGAAAATCCTGCTTGTGCTCAAATCGGGAAATTGTATCGTCGCGCCGTGCGTTGAGACGCACGGGGGAGGCTCCGCGTCGCCTGCCGGTCGGCGGGCCGGCCAGAAGAAGCACCGGATGACCGGATCGACACCCCTGCGCGTCGTCGACCACATTGGTGGAGTCCCGGCCGGGTCGCGATCATCGTCGCCTGCAAGGTTTCGCTCCGCGTCAATCCGATCTGTAGAGGTGTGATCGCATGGGAACCTGCTCGCTCGCTGAGCTCGAGAACGATCTGAAGGCCATCGGCGTTGATCTCGGCCGCCAGCCATATGATTTTTCACAGAGCAAACGCCCCTCGGACGAGATGATCGACCGCTGGGCGAAGGCGGCTCTTCTCGCCGAGCCCGAGACCCGGGCGATGGCCATCTGGGCGATCGGCGAGGCGGCGCTCAGGGCCAATATCGTGCCGGCCTCCGTCCAGGAGCTCTATCTGGCGCGCGCCGCCGGCAAGTGGACCGACCGGACCGTGCCGGCGATGAACCTGCGCGGCTGGACCTACCAGACCTGCCGGGCCGTGTTCCAGGCCGCCCGCGAGCTGGATTCGCAGCTCTTCATCTTCGAGCAGGCCGTCGGCGAATCGATCTTCGCCGGGCAGACACCGGCCGAATATACGGCCGGTGTGCTGGCCGCGGCACTCCGCGAGGGGCACGAGGGGCCGGTCTTCATGCAGGCCGACCACGACCAGATCAACGCCGCCGCCTACGCCAAGGACAGTGCCGCGGAGATCACCCGCCTCGAGAAGATCATCGAGGGGCAGATCGCGGCCGGCTTCTACAACATCGACATCGACGCCTCGACTGTCGTCGACCTGTCGCTGGCCAGTGTCGAGGACCAGCAGCGCGTCAATGCCGAACTGAGTGCGCATTTCACCGAGTTCGTGCGCCGGCACGAGCCCGAGGGCGTGACCATCTCGCTCGGCGGCGAGATCGGCGAGGTCGGCCACGAGAACACGACGCCCGAAGAGCTGCACGCCTTCATGGCGGTGTACCAGGATCTGCTGCGCGCGAAGGGCGGGGATCTCGCACCCATCAGCAAGATCAGCATCAACACCGGGACCCATCACGGCGGCAAGGTGCTGCCCGACGGCTCGCTCGCCGACGTCGATCTCGACTACGACCTCCTGAAGACGATCTCCGATCTCTGCCGCGAGCAGTACAACATGGGCGGCGCCGTGCAGCATGGCGCTTCCACCCTGCCGGGTGACCAGCTGGCGAAGCTGGCGCCGTACGGTGCGGTGGAGGTGCATCTGGCGCTCGGCTTCAACAACCTCATCTTCGATCACCCGAGCCTGCCGCAGGCGATCAAGGACGAGATCAGGGACTACACCTTCACCCACCATGCCGCCGAGCGCGGCCCGGGCGAGACGGATGCGCAGTTCCTCTACAACACGCGCAAGAAGTCCTGGAAGGTGATGAAGCAGCGCTTCTACGACATCCCGGCCGAGGCCCAGGCGGACATCATGGACGCGCTGCGGCTGCGGTTCCGGGACATGTTCACCTGGATGAACGTGGGCGGGACGCGCGAGCTGGTGCGCGAGGTGACGACCGTGAAGAAGATCGCGTCGCCGGCGCCGGCGACGGCCTCGCGCCAGACCGAACGCGCCGGCTGAGCCGGGCGCGCTGCCCCGGGCGGTCCCGTCCGGGGCAGGCGGAAGACAGGCATTCGCAGAACGAGCACCCCAGGGAGGGAACAATGACGTCCAACCGCAAATCCCCGTCCGCGAAGCTCCTCGCGCTGACGGTCGCCACGGCCTTCGTGCTGCCGGCGCTGGCCCAGGCGCAGACCGAGGTGCGCTGGGCGCAGTGGAAGGGCACCGAGGTCGGCCAGGAGTTCATGGCCGAGCTCGAGGCAGCCTTCGAGGCGGCACATCCGGATATCGACCTCGTGCCCGTCGATTCGCCGTTCACCGGCTTCCATGACCGTGCCCTGGTCCTGCATCAGGCCGGGCAGCTGCCGGACGTGCTGATGGTCCAGGTCGACTGGATCGCCGAGTTCGCCGATCTCGGCATGATCGAGCCGCTCGACGAGCAGATCGCGGCGCAGCCGCCGGAGTTCTTCGGCAACATCCCGGAGACCTTCCACACCACCTGGCGCGGCAAGCAGTACTACCTGCCGCTCGAGAGCGGTGCCGTGGCGCTCTACTACAATACGGACCTCTTCGAGGCCGCCGGTATCGACGGCCCGCCGGCCACCTGGGAGGAGTTCGCCGAGACGGCGCGCCAGCTCACGAAGCCGGAAGAGATGCAATTCGCGGTGACCGGCACGCTCGCGACCGAGCCGCCGACCAACATGACTTACGAGATCTATCCGCTGCTGCTGCAGGCGGGGGCGAAGATCATCGACCCGGAGACCAACCGGGCCGTCTTCAACAGCCCCGAGGGTGTGGCCGCCATCGAGTGGTACGTGGAGCGCATCAACAAGGACCAGATCTCGGTGCCGGGCGTGCTCAGCAATGGCGAGCGTGAGAAGCGGGCGAACTTCGCCTCGGGCAACATCGCCATGATGTTCGAGGGCCCGTGGGGCATCGCCATCCAGAAGCAGCTCAACCCCGAGCTGAACTACAACATCGCACCCCTGCCGACAGGCGTGACCGACGGCACGATGGTCCGAGGCTCGCTCAACACGATCACCTCACAGTCCGAGAACAAGGACGCGGCCTGGACCTTTCTGAGCTGGATCTCTGGCCCTGAGGGCATCGAGATGTGGTCGAAGGGCACGGGTGGCTTCCCGGCGCGGACCGACGTCGCGAACCAGGACTGGTTCAAGGAGCAGGAGCTCTTCCAGGCCTTCGTCACCCAGATGGGCAGGGACAACGCCCAGTCGCCCTTCCTCGTCATGCCCAACGCGGTGCAGATGAACAAGATCATGACGACGGAGATCCAGAACGTCGTCTCGGGCGCGAAGACCGCGCAGCAGGGTCTCGACGACGCTGCAGCTCAGTGGAACGAGATCCTCGCCGCCGCCAACTGACCGGACGGCAAGCTTCTCGTCGGCAAGCAGGGGCCAGCCGGGTCCAGTGATGGGCCCGGCTGGTCCCGCATCGAATTGCGGGTCCATGATCTCGTTCAGGCAAAGATATCGCCAGGAGCTCCTGGCCGCGTCCTTCCTCTGGCCATCGCTGGTGATCCTGGTGGCCCTCCTGGTCTATCCGCTTGGCGAGGTCATTCGCCTCAGCTTCTTCAACAGCAACCTGATGACCGAGACCTGGGCCGGCCTCGCCAACTATCGCCGGCTGGCCTCGGACCCGCTGTTCTGGAAGGCCTTTTGGCAGACCGTGCTGTTCACGTTCTTCAGCGTCGCCTTCCACCTGGTCATCGGCCTGGCCCTGGCGCTGCTTCTGAACATGCGCATCAACAGCCTCTTCCAGTCGCTGGCGCGCGGCATGCTCATCGTGCCCTGGCTGCTGGCGCCGACCGTCGCCGGCATGATCTGGGTGCTGATGCTCGCCCCCTTCGGCGTCATCAACGGCATGCTGGTCGGGTTCGGGATCATCTCACCCGGCACCACGATCTCCTGGCTCGGCGATCCCTCGACGGCGCTGGGCTCGGTCACCGCCATGAATGTCTGGCGTGCCTTCCCGTTCTTCATGGTGATGCTGCTGGCCGGCCTGCAGGCGGTGCCGAAGGAGCTCTACGAGGCCGCCGAGATCGACGGCGCCTCGCTCTATCGCCAGTTCTGGCACATCACTCTGCCGCAACTGCGCGGCGTCATCACGACGATCGTGCTGCTCGATTCGATCTGGACCTTCCGCGCCTTCGACCCGGTCTTCGTGATGACCGGCGGCGGCCCGGCACACGCCTCGGAGGTGCTGCCGACCGTCATCTACTTCGACGGCTTCCAGAAGCTCGACTTCGGC
>JAUIID010000314.1 GCA_030431615.1 Alphaproteobacteria bacterium | reverse complement strand
CTGGGTGATCATGGCGTAGTAGGCACGGCGGGCCGCGATCACCATCTCGGGCGTCGGCGGGAACTGGTCGATGCCGTGGTGGTGCTTGAGCCAGCGAGTGACCGGGTGGGCGTCCGCGTCGGCCTCCATCGGCATGGCCGGCGGGGCGATGTCGATGTCGTCGTAGAGCTCCCAGAACTTCGGCTCGGTCTGGTAGGGGTCGTGCGGCTGGGTGAAGGAGACGTGGAGGAAGAAGGGGTCGTCCTTCGGTTCCAGCGCCTCGTAGCGGAGGAACTCGATGGCGCGGAACTGGACCTCCTCGTCATAGAGGATCTGGTTGGTGGTGCGGCAGACGGGCGGGACGTCGATGCGGGTGACCGAGGTGCCGGGCCGGTAGTCGACCTTTGGCTTCCAGTCGATCGACCAGCCGAAATTGGCCGGGTACATGTCGGTCGTGAGCCGGTAATCGAAGCCGTGCAGCTGGTCCGGGCCGACGAAATGCGTCTTGCCGGAACAGACCGTCCGGTAGCCGGCGCTCTTGAGGAAATGCATCATGGTGGGCGTGTCGGCGGTGAGTTCGGAGCCGTTGCCCCAGACCTCGTTGGTGGTGGTTCGGGAACCGCTGAACATCGAGGCGCGCGACGGCGTGCAGAGCGGCGAGTTGCAGTAGGCGTTCTCGAAGAGCAGGCCTTCCTCGGCGAGGGCCGTCAGGTGCGGCGTGATCGCCTGCGCCTTCGGGTCGTAGATGGGCAGCACCAGCCCGGTCATCTGATCGGCCTCGATCAGCACGATATTCGGCTTTTCGCCGTTCTTCCTCTGCAACGCCACGCCTCCGGGCTCTCGGTTTTCAGGAACGCCCCGCGCTTCCCACAGCGAGCGGCCGGGGGCAAGACCCGGCGGGGTTGTGGCGGCGCTTATAACGATATTTCTGGAAATACCGTTTGACGCGACGACCGGCCGATCCCAGATTGGTGTCATGCAGCTCGATCACATCGCGGCCCGGCTCGAAGCGCTGGGCAACCCGACCCGGCTCGAGGTCTACCGCCAGCTCGTGCGGGCGGGGGAGGACGGGCTCGCGGTCGGCGAGGTGCAGGCCAGGACCGGCGTGCCGCGCTCGACCCTGTCGCACCATCTGCACAAGCTGATCGCGGTCGAGCTGGTGAGCCAGGAACGGCAGGGCACGACGCTGATCTGCCGGGCCAATTATGCGGTGATGCATGCCACGCTCGGCTTTCTCGAGCGCGAGTGCTGCGTGGACGAGGCAAAGGCCTGCGATGCCGCCTGAGTTTTTCACAGTTATTTCGATCCTCTTGGGAGGATCGGCAAAGGAGCTTGCGAGATGACTGCTCTCGTTGCCCGGCTCGGCCAGGTTGCCCGCACGCCGGATCCCGCCCTGCTGGCGCTTCTCCTCATCTTCGCGGCACTCGCGATCTTCCTGCCGGCGCAGGCCGGGGCGAGCCTCGGCTTCACCCTCGAGAGCCTGCTCCACGTCGCCCCCTTCCTCCTCGCCTCGGTGGCGCTCGCCGCCTTCGCCAAGGCCTCGGGCGCGGACAACCTGATCGCGCGCGCCTTCAGCGGCCGGCTGGCGCCGATGATCCTGGCGGCGAGCCTGATGGGCGCACTCTCGCCCTTCTGCTCCTGCGGCGTCATCCCGCTGATCGCGGCCCTCCTGGCGATGGGCGTGCCGCTGCCGGCGGTGATGGCCTTCTGGCTCGCCTCGCCGCTGATGGACCCCTCGATGTTCGCGCTGACCGTGGGCACGCTCGGCCTCGACTTCGCCCTCTACAAGACCTTCGCGGCGATCGCGATGGGCCTCCTGGGTGGCTTCGGCATGGCCTTGCTGGTCCGGAACGGCGCCTTCGCCGAGCCGCTGCGGCCGGAGGTCGGCAATGGCGGCTGCGGCGGCGGGCGGGTGCGCACGCCCAAGCCCGTGCACTGGCGGTTCTGGGAGGAGCCGGCGCGCCGGCAAACCTTCGGCCGGAGTGCCCTGGACACGACGCTCTTCCTCGGCAAGTGGCTGACGCTCGCCTTCCTGCTCGAGAGCCTGATGCTGGCCTGGGTCCCGGCCGAGCTCGTCGCCTCGACGCTGGGTGGCGAAGGGATCGGGCCCGTCTTCCTGGCGGTGCTGGTGGGTGTGCCGGCCTATCTCAACGGCTATGCCGCCCTGCCGCTGATCGGCGGGCTGATCGACCAGGGCATGGCGCCGGGGGCCGGCATGGCGTTTTTGATCGCCGGCGGCGTCACCTCGCTGCCGGCCGCCATCGCCGTCTGGGCGCTCGCCCGGCCGCCGGTGTTCCTGGCCTATCTCGGCTTCTCGATGACGGGAGCGCTGATCCTCGGCCTGCTCTTCACCCTGGTCGGCTGAGAGGGCGTCGGCTGAGACGTCGTTTACAGCGCATGCCCGATCTTCCTATGCTCCGGCTAACCGAAGTGAGGAGACGGGCGATGCGTAGCGGTCTGATGCTGGCGGCGGGACTGGCGTTCGGGCTTCTCGGCGGCACTGCCTTCGCGCAGGAGGCGC
>JAUIID010000152.1 GCA_030431615.1 Alphaproteobacteria bacterium | reverse complement strand
GGTAAGGGGTCGGGTCCCTTGGACATTCAGTGGGTACGATGGATCACGAAGCCGAAGAGCGCTTCGAGCGGGCTGGCGCGTCCGGCAAAGCCTGCGAGCAGGGCCGCCGCCTCGTCCTGGAGGCGCCGCAGCTCGGCTTCCGCGCCGTCCAACCCGAGTGCGGTGATGAAGGTTGCCTTGCCCTGGTCGGCGTCGTGGCCGAGATCCTTGCCGACGAGCGTCGCATCGCCGCGCAGGTCGAGCAGGTCGTCGCTGATCTGGAAGGCGAGGCCGAGCCGGTCGCCATAGGCGAGCAAGGCTCGCCGGTCGGCGTCGCCCGCCCCGCCGAGCAGGCACCCGGCCTCGCAGGAGAAGCGGATGAGCGCTCCGGTCTTCAACGCCTGGAGCTCGCGTATCCCGCCGAGATCGAGCGCCAGCTTCTCGGCCTCAAGGTCGATCATCTGGCCGCCGCACATGCCGGCCGGGCCGCTGGCCCGGGCAAGGCCGAGGACGAGGCCACGCGAGGTCGCATCGTCGATATCCGGCACGCCACCGGCGAGCAACTCGAATGCCAAGGCCTGCAAGGCGTCGCCGGCGAGAATCGCCGTCGCCTCGTCGAAGGCCTTGTGGCAGCTCGGTCGGCCGCGCCGCATGGCCGCGTCGTCCATGGCCGGCAGGTCATCGTGGACCAGGGAATAGGCATGGAGGAGCTCGATGGCACCGCCCGCGGCGAGACTCTGCTCCGCCGGCACGCCGAAGAGGTCGCCGGTCGCCTTGACGAGGAAGGCCCGCAGCCGCTTGCCGCCACCGAGGGCTGCATGCCGCATCGCCCGGACGAGCGTGGCCGTGGCACCATCGGGCCGCGGCAGGGCGTGATCGAGCCACACCTCCACCGCCGCGGCATGATCCCGCAGCGCCCGCTCCACCGCCGGGCCGTCCATCAGCAGGCCGTCCCGCTCATGAGTCGTCCTGTGCCTCGAGGCTGACCTTGCCATTGCGGTCGAACGTTATCTTCTCGACCCGAAGCTGCGCCTCGCGCAACTTCGCGGCGCAATGCTGGCGAAGTGCAGTGCCTCGCTCGTAGGCCGCGATCGAGGCCTCGAGATCGAGCTGGCCGCGCTCCAGCCGCTGCACGATCGCCTCGAGCTCCGCCAGCGCCACCTCGAAGCTCATCGCCCCGATCACCGGCTCGGCCGCCGTCGCATCCTGCGGTTCCTGTATCGCCATCTTCAACCCAATGCTCACCGATGCCTGTCTTAGCGATCGCGGCCGGGCTTGCAAACGCTGCCCGGCGGATATGCCACGGCTCGACCTAGGAGCCTGTCGTCCCCGCCAGGGCCTCGAGATGGGCGAGCACGCTCCTCGCCAGCGCATCCGGATCGTAGCCACCCTCGAGCACCGAGACGATCCGGCCCTGGCTGTGGCGCTCGGCGACCTCCACCAGCCTCGCCGTGACCCAGGCGAAATCGGGCTCGGTCAGCCGCATCTGCGCAAAAGGATCGGCCTCGTGCGCGTCGAACCCCGCCGAGATCAGCAGCAGTTCCGGCCGGAAGGCCTCGAGGCGGCGCAGGATTGTCGCCTCGACCTTCTCCCGCCAGGTGCTTGAGCCGGTGCCGGCGACGCAGGGCACGTTGACGATGTTGTCCCTACTCCCCCGCTCGGCGGCGGCTCCGGTGCCCGGATAGAGCGGCATCTGGTGAGTTGAAAGATAGAGTGTGTGGGGATCGTCCCAGAAGATCGCCTGCGTGCCGTTGCCGTGATGCACGTCGAAATCGTAGATGGCGATCCGCTCGATGCCGTGCTCGGCCCGCGCCTGCAAGGCGGCGACCGCCACCGTGTCGAAGAGGCAGAACCCCATGGCCTGCTGCGGCTCCGCGTGATGGCCGGGCGGCCGCATGGCGACGAAGGCACGCCTTGCCTCGCCCCCGAGCACCGCATCGACTGCGGCACAGCCGGCCCCGGCCGCGCGCAAGGCCGCCTCGGCGGAACCACTGGACATCAGCGTGTCAGGATCGAGCCGCACATAGCCATCGGACGGCTCGGCGGCGAGGATGCGCGCGGGATATGGCGCCGGATGCGCCCGCTCGACCTGCGCCAGCTCCGCCTTCGGCGCCTCGCGGCGCACGAGGAAACTTGGCGCTTCGGCCGCCAGCAGTGCTTCGATCGCATAGAGCCGTCCGGCATTCTCCGGATGGCCCGGTCCCGCATCGTGCAGCAGTGCCGACGGATGGGTGTAGTAGAGAACGTCCAACTTGCCTCCCAGGAACGGCTTGGCTCAGGCCGCGCGCGGCCGCACATCCCGCTGGATCACCTCACCCTTCTCGCACTGCACCAGCGACAGGTCATGGGCGGTCTGCAGATTCAGCCAGAACTGGGGGGTCGTGCCGAAGTAGCGGGCAAGGCGCAAGGCCGTGTCCGCCGTCACGGACCTCGGCTCGCGCTCGCGAATGATCGCCGTGATGCGCGTCGCCGGCACCCGTAGCGCCAGGGCCAGAGCATTGGCGCTCAGCCCAAGCGGTGCCATGAACTCCTCTCGCAACACCTCACCCGGATGGGTCCGAACGCGGTTCATCGTGCACCTCAATGATAGTCGACGATCTCGACGGCTTCCGGACCCTCGTTCCAGACAAAGCATATGCGCCATTGACCATTGACGCGGATCGACCACTGTCCGTCACGTTCACCTTTCAGCTTCTCCAGACGATTGCCCGGTGGCTGGCGCAGATCGTCCAACTCCATTGCCGCATCCAGCATGTCGAGCTTGCGGGCGAGAACCGTCGCCATCGAGCGCCAGACCGGCGCAACCTCGCCCCGGAACGCCGCCGCCGACCGCTTGTCCGCAAAGCTCCGGATCATGCAACGGTATAGTACGTCACGCGTTGCACGTAAAGCGCAGAACGCCTCACGTTGCAGGCGGACATCACACCTACGCCGCCAGTCGCGCGAGCTCGTCCACCACCCTCTTCGCCGCCTTGAGTCGATCCGCCGGGGACTTCGTGTCCTGCATGACCACCAGCTTGTGGTCCGGCCGGACCCGCATCCGCCCCTTGCTGCCGGCGATGTGCTGGATCAGCCGCTCGGGCTCGGCGAAGCGGTTCTCGCGGAAGGCCAGGACCACGCCCTTGGGACCCACATCGAGCTTCTGAACATTGGCCTTGCGGCAGAGCTGCTTGATGGCGACGATCTGCAGGAGATGCTCGGTCTCGGGCGGCAGGGACCCGAAGCGGTCGATGAGCTCGGCGGCGAAGCCTTCGATGTCCTCGGGCTCCTCGAGCCTGGCCAGCCGGCGGTACATGGCGAGGCGCAGGTCGAGGTCGGCGATGTACGTTTCCGGCATCAGGGCCGCGGCGTCGATGGTGATGTGCGGCGTCCATTCGGTCGTGGCCTCGGCGTCTCCGGTGGCACGCAGGGCCGCCACCGCCTCCTGCAGCATGTGGTTGTAGAGCTCGAAGCCGACCTCCCGGATCTGCCCCGACTGCTCGTCGCCGAGGAGATTGCCGGCACCGCGGATATCGAGATCGTGACTGGCGAGCTGGAACCCGGCGCCGAGACCTTCCAGCGACTGGATGACGTGCAGCCGCCTTTCCGCCGTCTCCTGCAGCACCTTGTTCGCCGGCACGGTGAAGTAGGCGTAGCCCCGGACCTTCGAGCGACCCACCCGTCCCTTGAGCTGGTAGAGCTGCGACAGGCCGAAGAGATCGGCGCGGTGGACGATCAGCGTGTTGGCCGTCGGGATGTCCAGCCCGCTCTCGACGATGTTGGTGGCGAGCAGCACGTCGAGCTGCCGGTCGTAGAAGGCGCTCATGACGGCTTCCAGGTCCTTCGCCGGCAACTGGCCGTTGGCGACAGCCACCTTGACCTCGGGCACCAGCCGCTCGAGCTCCTCCTTGAGCTTCGGCTGATCCTTGATCCGCGGGCAGACATAGAAGACCTGCCCGCCCCGATGGTATTCGCGCAGGATCGCCTCGCGCAGCACCACGGGATCGACCGGCATGACGAAGCTGCGCACCGCGAGGCGGTCGACCGGCGGCGTGGCGATGATCGAAAGATCCTTCATCCCGCCGAGCGCCATGTGCAGGGTGCGCGGGATGGGTGTCGCGGTCATCGTCAGAACGTGCACCTCGGCGCGGAGCTGCTTCAGGCGCTCCTTGTGGGTGACGCCGAAATGCTGCTCCTCGTCGACCACGACGAGGCCGAGGTTCTTGAAGCTCACCGACTTGGCGAGCAGGGCATGGGTGCCGATGACGATGTCGACCGACCCGTCCGCCAGGCCCTTCTTGATCTCGTTCGCCTGCCGCGTGGTCACGAAGCGCGAGATCTGCTCCACCCGCAAGGGCAGGCCGTTGAACCGCTCGCCGAAATTCTTGAAGTGCTGGCGGGCGAGCAGCGTGGTCGGCGCCAGGATGGCCACCTGCTTGCCCGACATGGCGGCGACGAACGCCGCGCGCAGCGCCACCTCGGTCTTGCCGAAGCCGACATCGCCGCAGAGCAGCCGGTCCATCGGCTGTCCTGACGCCAGATCCTCGAGCACCGCCTGGATGGCACGCAGCTGGTCCTCGGTCTCGTCGAACGGGAAGCGGGCCGCGAACTCCTCGTAGAGCCCGGGTGCAAGGGTCAGGGGCTCGCCCTTGCGCAGCGCCCGGGCGGCGGCGATCCTGATCAGCTCGTCAGCGATCTCCTTGATCCGCTGCTTGATCCGCGCCTTGCGGTTCTGCCAGCCCACGCCGCCGAGCTTGTCGAGCTGCACCTCCTGCTCGGGATTTCCGTAGCGGGTCAGGATGTCGAGGTTCTCGACCGGCACGAAGAGCTTGTCGCCGCCGGCATAGATCAGCTTCAGGCAGTCGTGGGCAGCACCGCCCACCTCGAGCGTCACCAGTCCCTCGAAGCGGCCGATGCCGTGCTCGGCATGCACTACGAGATCGTTCTCGGAGAGCGTGCCGACATCCTGGATGAACTTGTCCGCGGCCTTCGCGCGCCGCGCCTGCCGCCGGGTCAGTCGCTCGCCGAGCAGATCCTGCTCGCCGAGCAGGCAAAGCCCGGGGGCACTGACGCCGGTCTCGAGCGGCAGCACCGCCAGATGCGCCGCACCCTCGACGAGCTCGGCCAGGGCCTCGATGCGCAACGGAGGCTCGAGCCCGTGATCGGCCAGCACCTGCTCGAGCCGGTCGGCAGCACCGGTCCCGTGCACGGTGATGATCGGGCTCTCGCCGCCCGCCTTGAGCTCGCGCAGATGGGCGACGATGGCGTCGAACAGATTGACCGACCGGTCGCCCCTTTCACGGGCGAAGTCGCGCCCCGGCCGGCCGCCGAGGTCGCGCAGCTCGGTCACGCCGGAAGGCGGCACGGGCGGCGGGCCGAAGATCGAGAAGAGCCAGGCCGTCCGCCCGCCGAGCCGGCGCCGGAGGCTCTCCTCGTCGAGATAGAGCATGTGCGGCGGCAGGGCGCGGTACGGAATCGAGCCGAAGGCGCCGGACTTGGCGGCCGGCGCGGTCCGCGCCTCGAAATGCTCGCCGATCGCTGCCTGGCGCGCCGCCACGGCATCCTCGGCCAGATGGTCGAAGGCAACCTCGAAGCTGCCGTCGAGATAGTCGAAGACCGTCACCAGCTTCTCGTGGAAGAGCGGCAGCCAGTGCTCCATGCCCGGGAAATGCCGCCCGGCGGCGACCGATTCGAGCAGGGGATCGTCGGTCACCGTCCCGAACTGCCGCAGATAGCCAGCGCGGAACCGGGCGGCGGCCGCATCGTCGAGCAGGACCTCGCTCACCGGCCCGAGCTCCACCGTCTTCAGCCGGTCGGTGGTCCGCTGCGTCGCGGGATCGAAGCGACGGATGGACTCGAGCGTCGAGCCGAAGAAGTCGAGCCGGACGGGCTGCGCTGCCCCGGTCGGGAAGAGGTCGATCAGCCCGCCCCTGACCGCATAGTCGCCAGGGTCGACCACGGTGCCGACGCGCTGGTAGCCGTTCCGCTCGAGATGGGCGAGCAGCCCGTCGCGCTCGACCCGGGCCGACGTCTTCAGCAGGAGGTGGCTGGCGCGCACCGCTTCCGGCGGTGGCAGGAGCTGGGTCAGGGCGTTGGCCGATACCAGCACGAGGAGCTTCCGCCGGCCCTCTCCGCGGGCCAGCTGGTGCAGGGTGGCAAGCCGCTCGGCCACCACCGTCGCATTGGGCGAGACCCGGTCATAGGGCAGGCAGTCCCAGGCCGGCAGCGTCAGGATCTCGATCCCGGGCGCGAAGAACCGGACGAGGGCGGCGAGCGCCGTGCTGCGCTGCGCGTCGCGGGTGACGTAGAGCAGCGTGTCGGCAGCACCACTGGCGAGCCGCTCGGCGACGAAGCGTGCCTCGAGGCCGCCCAGCGCGTTGCCGAGCAGGATACGGCCACCGGCAGTGTCGGCGGTGTCGACTAGGTCGAGAAGGGTGGCTGTGCTCAACTGACGGGCTCGTAGTTCCGCAGGAGCCGGAAGACCCGGTGGTCGTGCCGGGCCGGAACGTGCCGGGCACCGGTCAGCCAGGCCCAGACCTCCTGGTCCGGCTCGTCGAGCAGCGCCTCGTACTGATCGAGCTCCGCTGCCTCGAGGCCGGCGAGATGGCGGTCGGCGAACTGGCCGAAATGCAGATCGACCTCCTTGAAGCCGCGATAGCGGCTGCGGTGCGCCAGCCGCTTCAGCCGCGTGGTCCGGGCGTCGCTCATGCTTGCACCACCTCCGGGGCCGACCGACAATGGCGGCGACCCGACAACGGAAAAAGCGTCCGGGCCCCGGTCCGGGCCGAACGACATCATGCGCAAGGGATCTAGTCGATATGGCCGAACCGGCCAAGGGCACAGGCGATGAATTGGCCCGCCCGGCCGAGCTCTTTGCCCTCTTTCGCCCACTCGAGAGCCTGCCCGGGGTCGGCCCGAAGGTCGCCCGGCTCTGCGCCAGGCTGCTCGGCCGGAGCGAGCCGCGCCTCGTCGACCTCCTCTTCACGCCACCGGTGCGCCGCCGCGACATCGTCGACCGGCGGCGGCTCGAGCCCGGCGACGAAGGCCGGCTCGTGGCACTCGAGCTGGTCGCGGAGGAGCATCGACCGGGTCACGGCAGGTCGCCCTACAGGATTCGCTGCACCGCCGATCGCCAGAGCGTGGCGCTGGTCTTCTTTCATGCCCGGCAGCCCTGGTTGGAACGCCGCTTCCCGCCGGAGCGCACCGTCCGGGTGATCGGGCGGCCGGAACTCTATAATGACCAGTGGCAGATCGTTCATCCGGAGCCCGCGAGCGAGGGCGGTCGGGACGCCACCGTCTATCGCCTGATAGAGGGGCTGGGTGCGCTGCGCCTGAAGCGGCTGATCGACGACGCCCTGGCCGAGGTGGGCGAGCTGCCCGAATGGCACGATCCCGCCACGCTCGAAGCCCATGACCTGCCGCCCTGGCGTGAGGCGCTCGCGACCCTGCACGGCCGCGTGCCTGGCGAGGCGGCGCTCGACGATGCGGTGGTCGAGCGTGCCCGCCGTCGCCTCGCCCTCGACGAGCTGACCGCCACCCAGCTCGCTCTGGCGCTGGTCCGCCGTAGCCGCGACCGGGTGCCTGCACCGCCGCTCGCCGGCCCGAGCCCGAGGGTGGATGCCATGCTGGCCGCCCTGCCCTTCGCCCCGACCGGCGCGCAAGCCCGGGCGATCGGCGAGATCACGGCCGATCTGGGCCGGTCCACTGCCATGGCACGCCTGCTCATGGGCGATGTCGGCAGCGGCAAGACACTGGTGGCTCTTGCGGCAATGCTGCGCGTCGCCGATCACGGGCGCCAGGCCGTGATGATGGCGCCGACCGAAGTACTGGCCCGCCAGCATGCCCGGAGCCTCGGCGAACTCGCCGCGCCGCTCGGCCTCGAGGTCGACCTCCTGATCGGCGGCGACGGTGCGGCCGAACGCCGTCGCGTGCTGGAGCGGGTCGCCCGGGGCGAGGCGGTGATCACCGTCGGCACCCACGCGCTCTTCCAGGAGGGCGTCACCTTTGCGAATCTGGCGCTCGCCGTCATCGACGAGCAGCACCGCTTCGGCGTCGCCCAGCGGCTCGGCCTCGTCGCCAAGGGCCAGGCGACGCATCTCCTGCTGATGACCGCGACGCCGATCCCGCGCAGCCTGGTCCTCAGTGCCTATGGCGATGTCGACACCTCCAGGCTCGACGAGAAACCGCCCGGACGCCAGCCCATCGTCACCGCCGCCCTGCCGCGTCGCCGGCTGGATGAGGTCCTGGAGCGCGTCGCCGCCGCGATCGGCCGCGACGAGCGGATCTACTGGATCTGCCCAAGCGTGGCCGAGGCAACGAGCGATGGCCCTGCCGACGAGGATACCGGCCGGATCGCCGCCGAGACCCGCTTCGAGGAGCTCCAGGAACGCTTCGGCCAGACCGTCGGTCTCGTCCATGGCAGGCTCAGGACGGCCGAGAAGTCAGCCGCCATGCAGGCCTTCGCCAGCGGCGAGACGCGGCTCCTCGTCGCCACCACGGTGATCGAAGTCGGCGTCGACGTGCCCGAAGCGACCGTCATCGTCATCGACGGCGCCCAGCATTTCGGCCTCGCCCAGCTGCACCAGCTGCGTGGCAGGGTCGGCCGGGGCAGCCGCCCCTCGGCCTGTGTCCTCCTCTACGATCCACCGCTCGGCGAGGCGGCAAGGGCACGGCTCGCCATCCTGCGCGAGAGTGAGGACGGGTTTCGCCTCGCCGAGGAGGACCTCAGGCTGCGCGGGCCGGGCGAGGTGCTCGGTGTGCGGCAGAGCGGCCTGCCCGAGCTCCGCTTCGCCGATCTTGCCGACGATGGCGACCTCGTCTCGATCGCCCATGACGGCGTGACCGCAGCACTGGCGCGCAATCAGGCGCTGGTCGGCGGGCGCGGGCAGGCACTTCGCCTGCTCCTGCACCTGTTCGAGCGCCATGAGGCTGTGGGCTGCCTCGCCGCCGGCTGAACGCGCGCGACATTTTCCACACGCACTGTGGCGCCGCCGTCGATTGCACGTCGCCGGATGCGTGATATAAGCCCGCGATCGTCGCCAACAGGGAGGATCGGCCATGCGGTCGGTCGTGCCCGGGTTTCTCGGACTATTTCATGCCGCCCGCCGTCCTCGTGCTCAACGGGCCGAACCTCAATCTCCTGGGTCGGCGCGAACCTGCCGTCTACGGTCATGAGACGCTGGCCGATCTCGAGGCCGCCTGCATCCGGGCGGGCAGCGAGGTCGGGCTCGCCGTCACCTGCCAACAGAGCAACCATGAGGGCGAGCTCATCGATTGGATCCATGCCGCCCGCGAGACCACGGCGGCTATCCTGATCAATGCCGGCGCCTATTCGCATACCTCGCAGGCGATCCCCGACGCGCTCCGGGCGTATCCCGGGATCATCGTCGAATTGCACCTCTCGAACATCTACGCGCGTGAGGCGTTTCGCCACCATTCGCACATCTCGGCCACCGCGACGGCCGTGATCTGCGGGCTCGGCAGCCAGGGCTATCACCTGGCGCTCCGGGCAGTGGCCGAACGGCTGGCCGTGTCAGCGCAACACCCGGACGGCTGAAAACATGGGCAAGCTCAACATCGACACCGACTATGTCGCGGCACTCGCCGAGCTCCTGCAGCGGACGGGTCTGACCGAGATCGAGATCAGCGAGGGCGACGCCCGGGTTCGCGTCGTCAAGAAGCCGGCACCGATCTACGAGGCGCATGTGGCGCCGCGTGCCACTGCCGCCGCACCGCCGGCCATGGCGGAAGCGGAGTCGGCCGCTGCGTCGACCAGCGAAGCCGCGCATCCGGGGACCGTCACATCGCCGATGGTCGGCACGGTCTATCTCTACCCCGAGCCCGGCGCGGACCCCTTCGTGGCACCGGGCCAGTCGGTGCGTGAAGGCGAGACATTGCTGATCATCGAGGCGATGAAGGTGATGAACCAGATCCGCGCTCCCCGCAGTGGCCGCATCGCGCGGATCTTCGTCGACAACGCGACACCGGTCGAGTTCGGCGAGCCGCTCCTGATCATCGAGTGAGCCCGCGCGTGGTCGCCATCCAGCCGATCAAGAAGGTGCTGATCGCCAATCGCGGCGAGATCGCCCTGCGCATCCTGCGCACCTGCAACGAGATGGGGATCGGCACCGTCGCCGTGCACTCGACGGCCGACGCGAACGCCATGCATGTGCGTCTCGCCGACGAGAGCGTGTGCATCGGCCCGCCCGGGGCCGGCGAATCCTACCTGAATGCCGCAGCGATCCTGTCGGCCGCCGAGATCACCGGGGCCGAAGCCATCCACCCGGGCTACGGCTTCCTCGCCGAGAACGCCGATTTCGCCCAGATGGTGATCGAGCACGGTTTCACCTTCATCGGCCCCGATCCCGACCACATCCGGATGATGGGCGACAAGGTCGTGGCCAAGGCGAGCGTCGCCGCCGCCGGCATCCCGACCGTGCCCGGCACCGATGGCGCCGTAACCGAGGATGCCATGGCGTTCAGCGCCGCGGACACGATCGGCTATCCCGTGCTGATCAAGGCGGTCGCCGGTGGCGGCGGGCGCGGCATGCATGTGGTGCGCAGCCGCGGCGAGCTCGGTGCAGCACTCCGCAATGCGCGCAACGAGGCGCGGGCCGGGTTCGGCGACGACCGGGTCTATCTCGAGAAATACCTCGACCATCCCCGGCATATCGAGATCCAGGTGATGGCCGACCGGCACGGCAATGTCGTGCATCTTGGCGAGCGCGACTGCTCCCTGCAGCGGCGGCACCAGAAACTGATCGAGGAGTCGCCCTCGCCGGTCATCACCGAGAGCGAGCGCAAGACGATCGGGGCCACGGTCGTCGAGGCGCTCGGCAAGCTCGGCTATCTGGGGGCCGGCACGATCGAGTTCCTCTATCAGGACGGCCGGTTCTACTTCATCGAGATGAACACGCGCATCCAGGTCGAGCATCCGGTGACCGAGATGGTGACCGGCATCGACCTCGTGCGCGAGCAGATCGCGGTTGCCATGGGCCACCCGTTGAGCTTCACCCAGAAGCAAGTTCGGCTCGAGGGACATGCGATCGAATGCCGGATCAACGCCGAGGACCCGCAGACCCTGTTGCCACAGCCGGGCCGCATCGTCGCCTACCATCCGCCGGGTGGGCCTGGCGTGCGGGTTGATTCCGCCATCTACAGCGGCTACACCGTGCCCCCCTTCTACGACAGCCTGATCGCCAAGCTGATCGTCCACGACAAGGACCGCGAGCGCTGCATCGCCCGGCTCGAGCGGAGCCTCGCCGAGTTCGTCATCGATGGCATCCCCTCCTCCATTCCGTTGCTGCGCCGCGTGCTCGCCGAGCCCGAATTCCGCACCAACCGCTACGACACGAGCTGGCTGGAGCGCTTCCTCGCGAGGCCCTCGGCCTGAGCTGTCGCGGCTGGCGCGCCGGATGCCGCCGCCTTCGAGGTCGCCATGCAGCTGCTCACCCCTGAGCTGGTCCTGAGCGCCTATTCCATCGGCCTCTTCCCGATGGCCAACGACCGGGACGATCCGACGATCCACTGGATCGACCCGCTGCACCGGGGTGTCCTGCCGCTCGACCGGTTCCACGTGCCGCGCAGCCTCAGGAAGACCATCCGTCGCGGCCGGTTCGAGCTTACCGTCAATTGCGACTTTCCGGCGGTGATCGCCGCCTGCGCCGAGCCGACGCCCGACCGGCCACGCACCTGGCTCAATGACGACATCATCTCTCTCTATGTCGACCTGCACCGGCGCGGCCACGCCCACTCCATCGAATCCTGGGAGGACGGACGACTGGTCGGCGGGCTCTATGGCCTGGCGATCGGCGGTGCGTTCTGCGGCGAGAGCATGTTCAGCCGTGCGACGGATGCGAGCAAGGTGGCGCTGGTCGAGCTCGTGGCACGCCTGAGGATCGGCGGCTATGTCCTTCTCGACACACAGTTCGTCAACGATCACCTCACCCAGTTCGGGATCGAGGAGATCACGCGCAGCGCCTACAAGGCGCGGCTCAAGAAGGCGTTGACGATCGACGCTTCGCTGCCGGTCAATTCCGGCTCCTTCGCCGCCGTGCTGGTCGGCCAGCCGGAAGCCGGCGAGGCGCGCTGAAGCCTCAGCCCTCGAACGCGCGGCGCAGCTTCTCGAGCAGTGCGGTGCGGGCCGCGTCGTCCGGCAGTTCCTTCAGCCGGCCGCTGAGATCGAGCACCAGCCGAGCATAGGCATTGTGCCAGTCGCTCGACGCCATCGCGGCATCCTCGCTGAGCCGTCGGGCGTCACCATGGCGGACCGGCGACGTCTCGACCTCGAGCTCGAACCGGTCGTCGAGCGCCGGGGCGATGACATGGTCCGGATCGCAGCCGATCTCAGCCAGCTTCATGCGAAACTCGACCATCGCGTCCGGCTCGCCGTGGGTCAGGAAGATGCCCTTGCGCACCGGCAGGCGCTCCTTCACCCACGCGACCAGCTCACCCTGGTCGGCATGGGCGGAGAAGCTCTCGATGCTCCTGATCCGCGCATTGACCTTGATCTCCTCGCCATGGATGCGGACCCGGCTCTCGCCCGACTGGATGATCCGGCCAAGCGAGCCCGGGGCCTGGTAGCCGACGAAGAGCACGGTCGAATCGCGCCGCCAGAGATGCTCCTTGAGGTGATGGCGGATGCGGCCCGCGTCGCACATGCCCGAGGCCGCGAGGATGATCGCCCCGCCCTTGACCTTGTTGATCGCCTTGCTGTCCTCGACGCTCTCCGTAAACCGGAACCAGGGCGCGTCGAAGAAGTCGCCTTCGCCCCCCAGGTCCTCCAGAACGTCCTGGTGCCTGGCGAAGATCTGGGTGACCTTGATGGCCAGCGGGCTGTCGATGAAGATCGGCACCTCCGGGATCTCGCCCGCCCTGATGAGCGCCGACAGCACCTGCAGCAACTCTTGGGTGCGCTCGACGGCGAAGGCCGGAATGAGCAGGTTGCCGCCCGCCTTGAGCGCTTCCTTGACCTCGCGGGAGAGCCTGGCGCGCCGCTGCTCGAGGGTCACCTCCTCCCGGTCGCGATTGCCGTACGTGCTTTCGACGATCAGGTAGTCGACGTCCGTCGGCCCCTCGGGCGTGGCGTGGAAGGTCTTCTCGTCCGGGCCGATGTCGCCGGAGAAGAGCAGGCGAAGCGGCCGCTCCCCGCCACTTTCGACCTCGATCTCGATCGAGGCGGAGCCGAGGATGTGACCGGCGTTCCAGTAGCGCGCCCGCACACCCGGCACGGGCTCCAGCCACTCGCCGAGACTGCAGGTGCTGATCTGTTCCAGCGTCCGGACCGCGTCGGCCTGGGTATAGATCGGCTCGACCTGCGGCCGTCCGCGCTGCCGGTTGCGGCGGTTCAGCCGCTCGACCTCGCTCTCCTGGATATAGCCGCTGTCGGGCAGCATGAACTGGAGGAGATCGGCGGTCGGCTCGGTGGCGATGACGGAGCCGGTGAATCCCTTGCGGACCAGCTTGGGGATGAGCCCGCTGTGATCGATATGGGCATGGGTCAGGAGCAGCGTATCGATCGAGGCCGGCTCGAACGGGAAGTCGTTGTAGTTGAGCTCGCGCACGGTCTTGGTGCCCTGGAACATCCCGCAATCGACGAGCAGGCGCCCCCGCGGCGTCTCCAGCAGGAAGCACGAGCCGGTGACGG
>JAUIID010000151.1 GCA_030431615.1 Alphaproteobacteria bacterium | reverse complement strand
TCCGTCGGATAGGGAGCGATCGTCGCGGGGCTGGATAAATGCGGTCGTTTTTCTCGGGGACAGAAGCGGGAATGTTCTGTCCTTATGCGTCAGTGCTCCGGCAGCTAAGTTTGACCCAACTCGGAAATTTTTGGATTAGCGTGGCCCTAATCGACGGGAATGGTCATATAGGCTACTTGAATCAGTGAGAGCTTGAGAACTCGGTTTTCATGGAGGGCCAGCGGGTCATGAGGATCTTTTATTCTTGGCAAATGGATGCGCCACGTAAGATCAACAAGGATTTCATCCGCCGCGCTCTGAACAGGGCGATCGATAAGCTCAGTGAAGACCCAGATGTTTCGGAAGCAGAACGCGATGAAATGGAGGTCGATCAGGATACGCAGGGTGTCTTGGGCTCGCCAGAGGTCGCGCGAGTAATTCTCAACAAAATCGCTAATTCAAGTGTGGTTGTCGCCGACGTCTCGCTGGTCGCATTTGGCAAGGACAACAAACGTCACATCAACAGCAACGTCGCAATCGAATTAGGATATGCCTACGGCGAGCTGGGCGATGAAGCGGTTCTTAAGATCATGAACACGCATTTCGGAAAACCGGACGAATTGCCATTTGATCTCAGGGCGCGGAGACACCCGGTTCAATATCATCTCGAACCGACGGCCGACCCTGCAACGATTGCAGCTGAAGAGAAGAAACTTGTCAAAGAGCTGGCACGCATTCTGAAATCATACTTGGAGAACTCACTTGGCAAGCAAAAAGCCACCCATATCGAAACGCCTAGCACCGCGCTGCGCGGTATGTTCTGGAAGCTTGGCGAGCCGCTAGTTCCGGTCGATGACCCTCGGCCACTACACAATGTCTTCTGGAGCGGATGCAGACTGCTCTATTTTCGCTGCATACCACTTGGCGTCATTCCGGAGCTATCGCCGCTTGAAGCGCTCAGCATGATCTCTGAACTACGGCCTCTTGTATCTCAGAGAGGTTATGGCCGCTCGCGCAATAAATGGGGCGCCTTGACTTACGATTTGTCAACCAATGGCGATCTCATCGGATTGTCTCAATTGTTCAGGAACCGGGAAATTTGGAGTATAGATGCTTATTATTCTTCTTTATTGACAAGTTTAGAAGACGATGATGAACAATCACTCGAATATATTCCGACGAGTCGAATAAACGATGATTATCCCTTCGCGATTGATAGCATACGAAAACTGGCGGCGGAGCTGAACTACGGCAAGAGATACGAAATCGAGATGGGTCTGTCCGGAGCAGAAGGAATACGGCTTTTGGTAGGCAGCGGCTATAATGATCCATACTTGGGTCCGATCTACAAAAATGAGGTACATCTGCGAAAAAGCATTGCCGATGACTACCCGACGAAGTCGATCATGAACGATTTTTGGGAACTACTGTTTTCGGAAGCGGGACACCCCGTTCCCGAGGAACTAGTTTGGCTGCCCCCAAGGTGACTACAATAGCGCGGGAACAGTGACGGAATCGGTCGTTTGTGTAACGAGTTCTCAGCCTGTCATACACGATCGGATCAGCCGTGACAGAAACCGTAGGCAAGACCTCCGGTGTCTCGGCACATTTTCGTCCGGGCTGCGGCCCGCGTCCCATCGTCGCCAGACAGCAGCGGACCACTGCCATGGCTGACCTTGCCCGCCTGTTGCCCTAGATTTGGGTTGGAGGTGGACGGAGTTGAAGCTCGTCGCGAGCCCGTGGTCTGTGCCGGGGCCAATGGGACGAGGCGTTTATCGATCGCGCCACCGACCTCGGCACCTACATGGCGGCCGGGCTGGAAATGGGGCTGTTCTAGGGCTGGAATCACCTTGGCTGGTGCGCGAAGCGGTCCATCTTTGCCCTTCGCATAGAGGTCTGACCTGACAAGGTTCAGGGCCGTCACCCCCATCCGGGGGTGCGTTCATAACTCGACGTTAATGCATCTTGCCGTCATTGAATGATGAGGGGGCTAGGAAACTCATGAAGTACATCGGGAAATTTGCCCTGCTTGTCGCCCTGCTCGGCGTAATTGCCGTGGCATTGATGCTGTCTAGCGCCCGTTTCGGGCTCTGGGAGCCCATCGTGGGGTTCGGGCTCTATCGAACCTACCTCAACCCGTTGGGCGCCATCATCGCCGGCCTGGGGCTCCTGGCGGTGATCATCCACTTCAAACGGAAGGAAAGAAGTGGAATAGCAGCAGGCGGTATGGCGACACTGATTGGTTTGGCCTGCCTGACACCCTTGATTGTCGGGACACTCAACCCGCCGCGGCGTGCGCCGCCCATTCACGATATTTCAACGGATACGGCCAGCCCGCCCGAGTTCGAGGTGCTGGATGAAACCCGTGCGGGTGCGCGCAACTCGCTCGAATATGGCGGACCCGACCTGGCCGCCGCGCAGGCTGCCGGATACCCCGATATCGCGCCGCTCGAGACAGATCTGTCACCGGATGCCGCATTCGAACGCGCCCTGTCGGTTGCCAGGGACATGGGCTGGGAGATCGTCGCTGCGGACGCGGACCGGCGCCGTTTCGAGGCGACCGCCCGCACGCCCGTCTTCTACTTTGCGGACGATGTCGTGCTGGTCGTCACCGCCGATGGTGACGGCAGCCGCGTCGACATGCGGGGTGTATCGCGGGTCGGCGGCAGTGACCAGGGGGTGAACGCCGCGAGAATTCGCACCTTCCAGAACCGGTTCGACGAATAGGTTCTTGGGTGTTGCATGACTTCGGCGCACGTAGGCATAGTCCCTGTACCTTCCTTTCCGCCAACAGGTGAGTCTCATCCATGCGCCACCAGAGCCTTGCGAGCGCGCTGGCCCTTCTGCTTTGCTCGGCCGCCTTCGCCGAGGCCTCTGCGGAGTCGCCCGCGTCGATCTCGACGCCCGATACGGTCGAGACGCGTATCGGCACGCTGAACTTCACCGACGGTGCGCCGAGCGCCGATACCGCCGCCGCGGTCTACGACCATCTCGACTTCACCTATGCCTTCCGCGCCTTCACCGACACGTTCAAGGGTGTCAGCATGCAGGCGCTTCTCGAAGGGTTCGAGGCCGCCGGGATCAAGGACAACGAGATCCTTCTCTTTTCCGAATTGATGGATTCGGAATCGCTCTTCCTGACGGCGAATGCGGATACCGTCTACTATCTCGGCTTCGTCAATCTCGCTGACGGGCCGATGGTGGTGGAGACCCCGCCCGAGGCGCTCGGCACGTTCGACGACATGTGGTTTCGCTGGGTCATCGACTTCGGCCGTCCGGGGCCGGATCGCGGCGAGGGCGGCAGGTACCTGCTGGTGGGGCCGGGCTATGACGGCTACCTGCCCGAGGACGGCTTCTATGTCGCCCATGCCGAAACCGACCGCGTCATCATGCTCGGTCGCTCGTTCCTGACCGACGGCGACCCGGCGCCCACCGTCAAGGTCATCAAGGACAACCTGAAGATCTACCCCTACGCGCCGGGCGGCGTCGGCCTCTCCATCGCCCGCTATCTGGAGGGCGGGGTGCAGCTCGGCCGGGATGCCGAGCCGAAGACGCCGGTCTACCACGAGGGCACCGGCCTCTCGATGAACACCATTCCGCCGAACGACTACAGCTACTACGAGATGCTGAACCGGCTCGTGCAGAGCCAGCCCGCAGCCGTGATCGACCCCGAGTTGATGGGGCCGATCGCCGCGATCGGCATCAGGAAGGGCAAGGACTTCGCGCCAGACGACCGGATGAAGAACATCCTCGAGGATGCGGTGAAGGTCGCCAACGCGACCGGCCGCGTGCTCGGCTTCGCCCCGCGCGATCCGGACTGGTTCTGGTACGAGGGCTCGCAGTGGTGGAACCCGCTGTTCCAGGGCGGCTACGACTTCGAAACCCCGCTGCCGGAGATCACAGCGGACGGTGCGAAGCCCTTTCCGTCGACCGGCTACAAGCAGAACGACGCCCGCACGTCGTTCTTCTACAATGCGACCGGGATCACCCCGGCCATGGCGATGCGGCTGACCGGCGTCGGGTCGCAATACCTGTTCGCCATCAAGGACGCCAACGGCGACTACTTCGACGGTGCCAAGCGCTACAAGGTGACGCTGCCCAAGGGCATCCCGGCCGAGGCGTTCTGGTCGTTCACGCTCTACGACAACCAGACCCGCTCGATGCTCCAGACGCCGCAGAAATATCCGCGCGCGGGCAGCCAGGCCTATCCCTCGCCGGCGGCGGTGGCCGCCGAGGACGGCACGACGACCGTCCATTTCAGCCCGGAGCAGCCGGACGGCGTGGAGCGGGGCAACTGGATCCAGACCGATCCCGAAAAGGGCTGGGTCGTCCTTCTGCGGCTCTACAGCCCGATGCCGTCGTTCTTCGACAAGTCGTGGCAGCTGAGCGAGATCGAACTCGTCGAGTAACGCGATCGGGTCGCTCAGGCCGCGCGGGAACTGAACGCGAGGCGAAAGCGGCGGCTCGGCATCCAGTGGAAGCTGCCGAAGACGCGTGGCCCGTCGGCCGTGACCCGCCAGTCGCAGCCGCTGCCGAGCGCCGTCAGGAACTCCGCCGCCATGGCCAGGACGAGGCTGCGGCCGAGGCAGGTATGGGGGGCGAGCCCGAAGGGCGCATAGACGCCGGCGCGGGGCGGGTCGCCCTGGAAGCGGTCGGGGTCGAACCGGTCGGGGTCGGTGAAGATCGCCGGATCCCGATGGCTCTCGCGGACGCAGAGCCGGAGCAGCCAGCCGGCCGGGACGGTGTAGCTCTCGACGGTGATCGGCCGTACCACGCGGCGGACGACATACTCGCTCTGCTCGCGGCGCAGCGTCTCGAGCACGATCCGCTGGGCGAGGCCCGGATCGGCTGTTCGCCCGAGCTCCGCCGCCCGGTCCGGATGATCGGCGAGCTCCTTCAGGACCCAGAGCAGCAGGTCGGCGGTATCGCGGCCTCCCGTCTCGATCATGTAGACGAGATTGCCGAGCAGCGTCGGGTCATCGGCGGCATCCGTCCGGGCGGCGACGAGGCTTGCCGCCAGTGACGGCGACCCGCCGCCCGCCGCCCGCCCGATCGCCTCGGCGAAGAGTCGGGTTAGGGTCGAAAGCGCGGCACTGACCCGTTTGCGGGTTCTTCGCGAGAGATTGGCCGAAGCGATCACCGGATAGAGGGCAAGCGCTTCCTCAAGCGCCGGGTCGTCCCGGTCGAGGCCCAGAAAGAGCCTCAGCATGCTGCGCGTCGTGTAGCGCAGGAGATGCGGGGCGGGATCGATCCCGGTGGCGGTCGACGAGCCGGCCATGGCCCTGAGCGCCCCTGCCGCCTCCTCGGCGAGCATCGGCCGCCCGCTGCGGACCAGCTCCGGCGTCAGTGCCCCCGCCAGCAGCCGGCGGTAGCGGGCATGACGATCCGGCGGCATGTAGCGGATGAAGCCGCCCGGGATCAGCCGGTCGAACGGCAGGCCGCCCGAGACGAGATCATCGCCGTGCCGGCGCAGCAGCGCGTTGCACCGCTCCAGCCCGAGCACGCAGACGATCTTCTGGCCGTAGCGGCCGATCTTGAAGACCGGGCCGTAGCGGCGTGCCTGGTCAAGGAGATGGCGGTCGTCCTCCACCATGGCGAGCGAGGTGGCGGCGAGCGTGCCGGGCGGCAGGCCGCGGCTCCGGCCGAAATCGGGGCGGGCCCGCCAATGGGCGAGGCCAGCAACGACGCCTGCGGCTGCGGCGGCCGTGACGAGCAGCGGCAGCGGTGCCATGGCGAGAAGGAGGACGAGGACGACATAGCCGATGATGGCGGCGAGGATCAGGTGCGGCAGGCCCGGATGGGCGCCGAGCCGGTTGCGGAAGGCGGTCGATGCGGCCATCCGGAGCGCCGGCCAGGCGACGCCGGCCAGCACGGCGAGTGCTGCGATCCGCAGGGCGATCAGGACGAGGTCGGGCACGGGCGATCCGGCATGGGCGAGCGGATCGATCCGGCCGGTCGGCCATCGGGCTCGAGGAGAGGGTGCAGGACCAGCCGGCGATGGCCGGGCGGCCCCTTGACGATCTCGCCATCGACGACCGCGGCACCGCCGGCAACGAGGTCGAGAGCGAGCGGGTAGCATTCATGCTCCAGCCCGACGACGCGCTCCGCGAGAGTCGCCGCGTCGTCGCCCGGCAACACCGGCACCACGCCCTGGACCAGGATCGGCCCGACATCGAGGGTCGGCCGAACCAGATGCACGGTGCAGCCATGAACGAGGGCACCGGCCGCTAGCGCCCGCGCGTGGGTGTGCAGGCCAGGCAGGGCCGGCAGCAGCGACGGGTGGATGTTCAGCATCCGGTCGCGCCACTTCTCCACGAAGTCGGGCTCGAGGATGCGCATGAACCCGGCGAGGCAGACGAGGTCGACTTCCGCCTCGACCAGCGCCGCATGGAGTGCCGCCTCGAAGGCGGCGCGGCTCGGATAGTCGCCATGCGGGATGACGCCCGTGGCGATGCCGTGCCGGCGGGCGCGCTCGAGGCCGAAGGCGTCGGCCCGGTTGCTGATGACGAGGACGATCTCGCCGGCCGCCGCACCGCTCCGGGTCGCCCGGATCAGCGCCTCGAGATTGCTGCCGCTGCCCGAGATCAGGACGGCGACGCGGGCGGCTGCCATGCCGTCTCGATTCCCTCGATGACCACTTCGGCCGGACCGGGTGCGCCGGTCTCGATTGAGCCGACCCGCCAGGCCGTCTCGCCCTGGGCCTCGAGCAGGGCCAGAAGCTCGTCGGCCTTCGCGGCTTCGACGAAGAGCAGCATGCCGAGGCCGCAATTGAAGGTCCGCCCCAGCGTCGCCGGCTCCAGCTCGCCGGCGCCGGCGAGCCAGCGCATCACGGCGGGGAGATGCCAGGCATGGGCGTCGAGGCGGATCGTCAGCCCGTCCGGCACGACGCGCGGCGGGTTCTCGATGAGCCCGCCACCGGTGATGTGGGCGAGCGCCCTGACCCCGCCATGGCGGAGTGCCGCGCGGCAGCTCCGCACATAGATGCGGGTCGGCTCGAGCAGCACCTCACCCAGCGTCTGCGCCGCGGCGAAGGGCGGGCGGGCATCGAGGGCGAGCCCCATCTGGTCGACGATGCGGCGGACCAGCGAGAAGCCGTTGCTGTGCAGGCCGGAGGAGGCGAGGCCGAGCACGACATCGCCGGCCGCCACTGTCTTCGGCAGGAGCTCGGCCCGCTCGACCGCTCCCAGCGCGAAGCCGGCGAGGTCGAACCGGCCGGGCGGGTAGACGCCCGGCATCTCGGCGGTCTCGCCGCCGATGAGCGCACAGCCGGCGAGGGCACAGCCACGGGCTATGCCGGCGACGAGCCCGGTCGCAGCCTCTAGCTCGAGCCGGCCGGTGGCCAGGTAATCGAGGAAGAAGAGGGGCTCGGCACCCTGCACGACCAGATCGTTGACGCACATGGCGACGAGATCGATGCCGACCGTGTCGTGGCGGCCCATGGCCTCGGCGATCAGGAGCTTGGTGCCAACGCCGTCGGTGGCGGCGACCAGGAGCGGGTCCCGGAAGTCGGCGGCGGCGAGATCGAAGACGGCGCCGAACCCGCCAAGTGCCGCCATGGTGCCGGGGCGGGCCGTGGCCGCGGCCAGCGGCCCGATGCGGCGGACCAGCTCGTTGCCGGCGGCGATATCGACCCCGGCCCGGGCATAGGCGTCGCCGCCCTGTTCCTCTTGTGTCAAACTGCCCGTTCCTCTTGTATCGAGCTCAGGGCGCGCCTTATCTCTGCAACCGCGCGCGACGCGCCGGTCGTCTCCATGCGCAGGCGGAACTTAGGGAAGATCATGGCACTTGCAAAGCGCACCTTGGCGCTCTCCGGGCTGCTTCTCGCAACCATCGCCGGGGTTGCCGGCCCGGCCCTGGCCGATCCCTATACGGTGAACGGGATCGCCGTCGACGTGACCGCCGAGAACGCGGTCCTCGCCCGCGAGACCGCGGTGACCGACGCCCAGGTGATGGGCCTGAAGGAGCTGCTCGAGCGGTTGACCCTGCCGAGCCACTATGGCCGCCTGCCGGCGGTCGGCAGCGAGACCGCGGCCGGGCTCGTCACCTCCTACCAGGTCGAGGAGGAGAACGTCGCCGCCACGCGCTACGTGGCCGAGATGGCGGTCACCTACGATGCCCAAGGCGTGCAGAACATCCTCGAAGGCACCGGCGTGCCCATCGTCGTCGACTTGCCGCCGCCGCTCCTCGTGGTGCCGGCGCTCGATGCCGGCGGCGGGCTCTCGGTCTTCGACGGCGCCCCGGAATGGCGCGATGCTTGGGCCAGGGAAGCCGGCCGCAACTCGCTCCTCGACATCGTGCTGCCGCTCGGCGACCTCACCGACCTGCGGACTCTGGGCAGCCAGTCGCTGACCGCCGCACCCGAGACCTCGCTCGCCGATGCCAACCTGCGCTACGGCACCGAGGGTGCCGTCATGGTGACCGCGACGCCGGATTCCGTCGAGGCGCCGACCCGCATCGACGTGCAGCTCGGCGGTGCCGCCGGCTGGACCTCGACGATGAGCCCGCTCACCATTGCCATGGAGGGTGAGCCCGAGGAGGTCTGGGCCGCGGCGGCGCGGCGGGTGATGGGCGAGCTCGAGGCCGAATGGAAGGCGGAGAACCTCGTCGCCTTCGACAGCCTGGCCCGGCTCGAGGTCGAGGCCCCGCTCGGCGGGCTCGATGACTGGGCGGCGATCCGCTCCGGCCTCGAGGCCGTCTCGGCCATCAGGCGGGTCGACGTCACGGCGTTCTCGCAGGCCGAGGCGGAACTCGTCCTGAACTATATCGGCAATGTCGACCAGTTGCAGCGTGCCTTGGCGGCGCGCGGGCTGGGCCTGTCGGAAGGGGCGGAGCGATGGCGGCTGCAGCGAACGGCCGGCCGGAACGCCGGCTGAACGCCGGCCGGCGGCTGCTCGCCCGTGCGGCCGCCGCGGCCTGGCGGCAGCTCGCCAACGCCATCACCCTGGCCCGGCTGGTCTGCGTCCTGCCCATCTGGATGCTGATCGACGACGCGAGGTACGAGGCGGCACTCCTGCTCTTCGCGGTGGCGGCTGTGAGCGACGCGGTCGACGGGGCCGTGGCCAAGCTAACGGGCACGGCCTCGGCCTTCGGGGCCGTACTCGACCCCCTGGTCGACAAGCTGATGCTCGGCTGCCTCTTCATCGTCGCCGGCACGCTCGGCTGGACGTCGCTCTGGCTCGTGGCGCTGGTGGTCGGCCGCGACATGGCGCTCGCCGTCGGCGTCGTTCGGCTGCAGCTCCTGGCCCACAGCCGCCCGCTCGAGCCCCTGCTGATCGGCAAGCTCTGCACCATGACGCAGTTCTTCTTCTTCGGTGTGCTCCTGGCCGAAGCCGGCGGGCTCGTGCCGCATGGCATCCTGCACTATCTGGCGGCGGCCGCCGTCGTCCTGACGGCGCTCGCCTCGCTCGCCGCCTATCTCTGGTTCGCCCGCGCCGGCAGCCACACATCGGCAGCCCGTGTCTGAGCCTGCATCGACATCCGGATCTTCATGCTGACCACCCATGCCGCCAACCAGCTTGTCCTCGACCTGCCGATCGACGATGCCGACCGGCTCGAGGATTTCCTCCGCTCGCCCGCCAACGAGGCGGCGCTGGACGCCGTGCTCCGCTGGCCCGCCTGGCCGGCGCCGGCGCTCATCGTCTGGGGGCCGGTCGGCTGCGGCCGCACCCATCTGGCGCGGATCTGGGCGCGGCGCACGGGTGCGCGCCAGCTCGACGGCAGCCGCCTCTGGGCAGAGCGCGCACCCTACGGCCTTGCCGGCAACTGCCGGGCCTGTGTGGTCGACGATGCCGACCGGGTGGGCGACGACCGCGCCCTCCTGCACGTCTACAACATGGTGGCGGGGCAGGGCGGCCATCTCCTGCTGACGGCGAGCCGTCCGCTCGCCGACTGGGGGCTGGATCTGCCGGACCTCGTCTCGCGGCTCCGCACCGCCTGGTCCTGCCGGATCGACGAGCCGGACGACCCCCTGCTCGCGGCACTCCTCGTCAAGCAGCTCCAGGACCGCCAGCTCGCCGTCTCCCCCGGCGTGATCGCCTATCTCAGCCGCCACATGGAGCGCTCCTTCGCTACGGCGAGACGGCTGGTCCGGGAGCTCGACCGCGCGTCGCTCCGCGCCCGCCGGCCGATCACCATGGGGCTGGCGCGGGCCGTGCTCAGGGCCCTCGACGAGGACGAGATGGAGGACAGTCCCGAGCCACCAAGGAGCGACATGCTCGGCTATCCCGGAGCCTTCTGACTTGGACACGCTGGCCCGCCTGCAGCGCCTCGCCGACAAGCCCGAGCTGCTCGTCGCCGGCCTCATGACCGGCACCTCGGTCGACGGGCTGGATGTCGCCCTCTGCCGCATCCGCCCGACGCTGGATGCCGTGCCGGAGCTGGTGCTGGGCCGTACCCTGGAGCTGCCGGCCGAGCTTCGCGCGGCCCTGCTCGCCGCCAAGGATGCCGGCGTGCCGGCGCTCGCCCGGGCCGACCTGGCGCTCGGCCGCTTCCAGGCGGAGGCCGTCCGGGCCCTCCTCGCCGAGAGCGGCCAGGGGCCGGTCGACCTCGTCGGCAGCCACGGCCAGACCGCCTATCACGAGCACCGCGTGACCACCCTGCAGATCGGCGAGCCCGCCTGCCTAGCCCAGGCGCTCGACTGCCCCGTCGTGGCCGATTTCCGCCGCGCCGACGTGGCGGCAGGCGGCAGCGGTGCGCCGCTCGTGCCGATCTTCGACCGCCTTTTCCTCGGCCAGCCGGACAAGGGTGTCCTGGCGCTCAACATCGGCGGCATCGCCAATTTCACGGCACTTCCTGCAGGCAGTGGGCCAGCCAGTGGGTGCGAGCCCGTAGCCATGGATTGCGGCCCCGGCAACATGATCGTCGACGGCCTCGTGCGCCGCATGACCGGCGGAAAGCAGGACTACGACGCCAACGGCGCCTTCGCCGCCAACCGGCGGATCGACCGGAAACTGCTCGACGAGCTGGCCGCCATACCCGCCCTTCAGACCCCGCCGCCGCGCTCGCTCGGCCGCGAGGAGTTCGGCGACGCCTTCGTCGACGCGCTGGTGGCGCGAGTGGCGCCGGAGAGCGAGGCCGAGTGGTGCGACCTCATCGCGACCGCCACCGCACTCACCGCCGAGGCGCTGGCGCGGACCGTCCGAGCCCATGTCGAGCGCTCGACGCAGGTCGATCGCGTGCTGGTGAGTGGTGGCGGTGTCCACAACGCCACGCTCATGCGCCAGATCGAGCTCCGTTTGCCCGGCATCGAAGTCGCCTCGACGGCGAGCGTCGGCCTCGACCCGGGCTTCAAGGAGGCGATCGCGTTCGCCGCCTTCGCCGTCCTCGCCCTCTTCGCCCCGCCTTTGCAGACCGGCGGCTTCACCGGCGCCGACCGCCCCGTCCGCCTCGGCAAGCTGGCGCTGCCCTAGGCCCGCATCCGCGCGCCCCCGGGATCGAAGAGCGGCTCGGCCAGGCGGCGGGCAGGGCGGCGATCGCCCAGGATCTCCACTTCGTAATCTTCTGCTTCGGCCAGGGCGGCCGGGACATAGCCCATCGCAACCGAGGTCCGGCTGGCATGGGCATAGCCGCCCGAGGTGACCCAGCCGACCACCTCGCCGCCATGCCAGATCGGCTCGTCGCCGCTGACATCGGCTTCCCTGGCGTCGACAGCGAGGGTGACGAGCCGCCTCTCGGGTTCCTCCGCCATGGCCGCCGCATGGCCGATGAAGCCGCCCCTGGCATAGTCGACGAAGCGGTCGAGCCCGGCCTCCCTGGGCCCATAGATCGGCCGGTACTCCCTGGCCCAGCTGCCGAAGCCCTTCTCGAGCCTGAGGCTGTTCAGCGCCCGCGCCCCGAAGAGGCGAAGGCCGAAGGTCTCACCGGCCTCGAGAAGCGCCAGGAACACGCGCCGCAGGCAAGGTGCTTCGACCCAGATCTCGTAGCCGAGATCGCCCGTGTAGCTGAGCCGGCCGACGAGCACCGGCACGAGGTCGATCTCCAGCCGCCGGCAGGCGAGGAAGGGAAAGCTGCCGGTGGAGAGATCGGCGCCGGTCAGCGCGGCGAGGAGCTCGCGGCTCCGGGGGCCGGCAATGGCCACGCCCAGCAGCTCGGATGTGACCGACCGGAGCATGACGCCGGATGGCGGCAGATGCCGCTCGAACCAGCGGAGATGATAGGTCTCGGCGACGCCCGAGCCGAAGACGAGAAAACGCTCGGCGCCGGTTCGGGCGAGGGTGAAGTCGCCGATCAGCCGGCCGGCCTCGTTCAGCATGGGCGAGAGCGTGATGCGGCCGGGCGCGGGCAGGCGGCCCGCCATGACAAGGCGGAGCCAGGCCTCGGCACCCGGGCCCAGGGCCTCGTACTTGGCGAAGTTGGAAGTCTCGAGCAGGCCCACGGCCTCGCGCACCGCCCGGCATTCCTCGGCCACGACGTGAAAGGCATTCGAGCGCCCGAAGGTGATCGCCTCGACCGGCTCGGTGCCCTGTGGGGCGAACCAGAGTGCGTGCTCCTGGCCGAAGCTCGCCCCCATGACCGCGTTTCGGTCAATGAGCAGGTCGTAGATCGGCGTGGTGCGCAAAGGCCGGGCGGCGGCCAGCTCCTCGTTCGGATAGGTGATGCGAAAGCGCCGGCTGTAGTTCTCGCGCACCTTGGCCTGGGTGTAGCCCGGGGTCGCGAAGGGGCCGAAGCGGGCGATGTCCATGGCCCAGACATCGAAGCCGGGATCGCCCTCGACCAGCCAGTTGGCGAGGGCGAGGCCGACCCCGCCGCCCTGGCTGAATCCCGCCATCACGGCGCAGGCACACCAGTAGGTGCGCATGCCCCGGACCGGCCCCACCAGCGGGTTGCCGTCCGGACCAAAGGTGAAGGGGCCGTTCACGACCTTCCTGATCCCCGCCCGGCCGATCGCCGGGAAGTGCCGGAAGCCGACCTCGAGCGATGGCGCTATCCGGTCGAGGTCCTCCGGCAGGAGCTGGGTCGAGAAATCCCAGGGCGTCGCATCGACCGACCAGGGCACCCCCGCCCGCTCGTAGGTGCCCATGAGCATCCCGCCCTGCTCCTGGCGGAGGTAGATCTCGCCTTCGAAGTCGATGACGTGCAAGAGCTCGCTCTCGGCTGCCGCCACCTCCGGCATGGGCTCGGTGATCAGGTACTGGTGCTCCATGGCCAGCACCGGCAGCTCCAGCCCCACCATGCGCCCGACCTCGCGCGCCCAGAGCCCCGCGGCATTGACCACATGCTCGGCATGCACCGTGCCGGCCTCGGTCACCACGTCCCAGCTTGCATCCGGCCGCTGGCGCAGCTCGACCACGCGGTTGCGCAAGGCCACCTCCGCCCCCAGCGCCCGGGCCGCCTTCGCGTAGGCGTGCGTCACCCCGTAAGGGTCGACATGGCCCTCCATCGGATCGAAGAGGGCGCCGATGAAATGGGCGGGGTCGAGCAGCGGCATGCGCCGGGCCGCCTCCTCGGCGGAGATCAGCTCGGTCGCCATGCCGAGATAGCGGCCCTTGGCGTGGGCGGCCTTGAGGAAGTCCATGCGCTCGGGCGTGCCGGCGAGCAGCAGGCCGCCGGTCAGGTGCACGCCGCAGGACTGGCCGGAGCGTTCCTCGATCTCGCGATAGAGGCCGATCGTATAGGCCTGCAGCTTCGCCACATTGGGGTCGGAGTTGAGCGTGTGCATGCC
>JAUIID010000150.1 GCA_030431615.1 Alphaproteobacteria bacterium | reverse complement strand
GCCGGCGCCGACCCCGCCCTCGTTGTCGCCGAAGATGAAGCGGTATTCCTTGATGCCGCGGATCGGCACCTTGACCACCCGGTCGCGATCGCGACCGATGATGCTCTCCTCGGCGATGATGTCGGCGATGTTGTCGCGGATGGAGCGGCGCAGCTTGTCGCGGTGCCGCTTGCGATCACCGGCGCTGCGGTCCGAGCGGAGCGCGTCACCTTCGGCATAGGGGCGGAATACGGTCATCTACTGGAAAATAGCCCCTGCCCCGCCCCTTCTCAATCCTTCCAGAGGTGGTTGGCGGCGTATTTGAGGATCGTGTCGATGCTGGCCTCGCTGTAGCCCTGCCCGATCAGGTTCTCGACCATGGCATCGTATTTCTGCCGCTGCTCCTCGTCCCGGGTGCGCGCCTTGGTGATGATCCGGCTGATGTCGCGAACCGAGTTCATCAGCTTCTTCTCGATCGCCTCCTTCAAGGGCTCGTAGGATTCGTAGTCGATCTTCTCGCCGCGCCGCGTCGCCGCCCAGAGATAGGCGATCACCTCCTGGCGGAAGCCGTCTGCCGCCGGGCCGATGATGGCGATCTGCTCCTCGATCGACTTGAGGAAGCCCTCGTCCGGCTGCATCTCGTCCTTGGTCGCCGGGTCCTTGACCTTGGTCTTGGTGACGTAGGCCTCGGCGTGGTCGAGATAGTTCTGGAAGAGGGTCTCGGCCTGGCCCTTGAAGGAGAAGACGAAGGCCTTGGTGATGTCCTTCTCGAGCAGCTCGAGATAGGCCTTGTGCAGCGTGTCCTGCAGGAACTCGAGATAGTGCTTGCGCGTGTCGTCGGCGATGTCGGCTTCCTTCACCATGCCGATCAGCGCTTCGCGCACATTGATGGGGTGGATCGAATCCTCGTTCTGCGCCAGCGCCGAATCCAGCGCCTTCATGATGAAGCGGGTCGACACGCCGAAGAGCCCCTCGCGCCGCGTGTCGTCGCGCAGCTCGCGCACCGTCAGCTTCTTCGGCCGGCCCTTCTCCAGAACCTCCTCGCCGTTGTAGATCTTCAGCTTGGTCATCAGGTCGCACTTCGCCGACGGCTCGAGCCGCGACAGGATCGCGAACATTGACGCGATCTCGAGCGTGTGCGGGGCGATCACCGCCTTGAACTTCGAGCGCCCGAGGAACTTCTTGTAGATCTTCACCTCCTCGCTGAGCCGGAGGTTGTACGGCACCTTGACCACGACGATCCGGTCGAGGATCGCTTCGTTGGTGTGGTCGGCCTTGAACTTCTGCCACTCGGCCTCGTTCGAGTGGGCGACGATGCAGGTGTCGACATAGACCGTGCCGTGCCGACCCGGGGCCGGGACCATCTTCTCCTGCGTCGCGGTGATCATGGTATGCAGGTACTCGGTCTCGTTCTTGAAGACCTCGATGAATTCGACGAGCCCGCGATTGCCGACATTGAAGGCGCCGGAGAGCTCCAGCACGCGCGGATCGCCTTCGGAGTAGCGGTCGAGCTTGGAAATGTCCTCCGAGCCGATCAGCACGGAGGTGTCCTGGTTGTTCGGGTCGACCGGCGGCACCACGCCGACGCCGCGGCGGCCGCGGATCGAGAAGCTCATGGTGCGGACGGGCATCTTCTCGTACTCGCCCTTGAACTCGGTCATCAGGCGGTGCCGGGTGATCGGGTCAATGTCGCCCTCGATCTTGACGCCGAGCATCTCCTCGAAGGCCGGGCGCAAATGGCGCGGGATCAGGCAGAGCGGGTTGCAGTAGTTGGGCGAGCCGTCGATGACGAAGATCGGCTCGAGCTCCTCGAGCCCGCGCTTCAGGCGCTCCATCAGGCTGCTCTTGCCGGACCCGACGGGGCCCATGAAGTACAGCACCTGGCGGGCTTCCTCGCCGCCCATGGCGGCGGCGTGGAAGTAGCGGACGATCTTCTCAAGCGTCCGCTCCATGCCGAAGAACTCGTCCTTGAAGAAATCGTAGACCTTGACCGGCTCGTCGCCGAAGACGCGCTTGGCGCGCGGGTCCGCCTCGAGGTCGAGGTCGGCGACCCCCCTGCCGGCGATCATGTGGTAGACGCGGCGATGGGCGAGGTCGGCGAGGTCGGGCTGAGCCTTCACCAGCTCGAGATATTCCAGAAAGGTACCTTGCCATTCCTGGCGCTGACGTTCGATCCGGTCGTTCTCGATCAGAGCGGCAAAATCGACCTTATCAGCCTGCATCCACAACACCCCTTGCCGGTTGCACGTGCTCTCGCGCCCTCCCCATTTCGCGAGCTTCGACTATGCGTAACGTAACACGGTCAGCGGAATAAGAACATTAAACTTACGCATCGTCTGTCCAAAAAGACGATCTGTTGCGCCATTCGAAATACCCGAATGAAATCGCCAATACGAATATTACACACAAGGCGGCGCGGCGCTCGCCGGCACGAACATCACATCCGTGCCCGAGGCGACAGAGCGCAGACGTCAGGACGACGCCTAGCAGGAGTTTAGGGCTCGCCGGGGTGCGGTCAATAGGGGAGCGAATACAACCGCAAGTTTTCTATGGAAGCATTCATTTCGCGCACTTGGCAGGAGCCGGACGCGTCAGCCGGCGTCGTCCATGCGTCCGGCGGCGAGCTCCAAGTCCTGGAGATGCACCCACTCGGGATCGTTCGGCTGCACATGCTGGCGGGCGCGGCGGAGGTAGAGCTCGACGTCCTCGGGCTTGCGCAGCAGCACGGCGTTCTCGGCCAGGGCCAGGGAGGCGCGCCCCTGGTTGCCGAGCCGCCCCTCGGCGACCCCGAGGAACCGCCAGGCGAAGGCGTTCTCCGGCTCGAGCCGCACCACCTCGCGCAGATGGCTGGCCGCCTCGTTCATGGCTGCGGGATCTGGTGATTCGAGCAGCGCCCGGCCGAGGCCGAAGCGGATCAGCGCCGAGTCCGGGCGGCCGGCGAGCGCCACGCGATAGGGCTCGACGGCCTCGACCACCCGGCCGCTCTCGAACAGCACCTGGCCGCGCAGCTCGTGCAGATAGGGGTCGTCGGGGCGCTCGACGATCAGGCCGTCGACCAGCTCCAGTGCGCGATCGGTCTCGCCGCGGCGAAAGAGCGCCACCGCGCGGGCGTAGCGCTCATTGTAGCTGTCGCCGCCATTGCGCTGGATGACCTCCATCGGGTCGAGCAGGAAGCCCTGGAGCTTGGCGAGAACCCGGCCATGCGCTTCCTCGACGTCCGGCGGGTAGGTCCGGCCGATATAGGGAGACCGCGCAGCCTCGCTCTCGACGAAGGTGATACGATCGCGGGTCAGGGGGTGGGTGCGCAGATAGGACGGGCCCTCCTCGTTGATCCGCAGGTTCTGCGTCTCGAGGACGTGAAAGAACTCCGCGAGCCCGGTCGGCGGCAACTGCTCCGCTGCGAGATACCTGATCGCCGCCTGATCGGCGGCCTGCTCTTGGCCGCGGCTGAACTTCAAGAGGTTGCGTTCGGCCACCGTGGCGCCGCCGGCGATGATGGCCGTGCCGACCTGCGGTGCCCCGGCGACGATGGCCGCGGCACCGAGCAGGGCACCGATGATCGCCTCGGTCTGCGCCTGCCCCACGGCATCGCGGGACCGTGCCAGATGCCCGCCGGCGATGTGCCCGGTTTCATGGGCGATCACCCCGGCGAGCTGATCGGGCGTTTCGGTGCGCAGGATGAGCCCGGTATGGATGAAGAGGTTCTGCCCGCCGGCGACGAACGCATTGAGCGTCGGATCGTTGATCAGATAGAGCCGCACGCTCTCCGGATCGAGCCCGGCGCTGACGAAGATCGGCTCGGCGATCCGCTTGAGCTCCGCCTCGACCTCGGCGTCGCGGATCAGGTTCTGGGCCAGCAGCGGCTGCACCGTGCCGCCGAGCAGCGCCAGCACCAGAACGACGATCGCGCGCCAAGCTCTCACCCGAAATCTCCAACGCTCGCCGGTCCCGGCAGCCGCGCCGGTGCACCCCTCACCTTTGCGAACCTAGCAGACCCGCAATGAAGGCTTGGTGAAAAAGTGCAGCACCGGTGGCTGCCGGGCGGCCCCTCAGCGAACCCAGCGGCTCCACCAGCCCTGCCGGGCCGGCTGCGGTTCGGCCGCTTCCTCGGCCAGCGCCATTTCACGCTCCTCAGGGGCCGGCTCCGGTGTTTCAGCAGCCGCCGGCTCGGGCACCGGCTCGAACGCAGGCTCCGCCGCCGGCTCCTCTGCCGGGGGCTCGGGCCGCTCCTCAGGCTGCTCGACGGCTTCGGGCTGCTCGGCCGTCGCTTCCGGCTCGGGCTCGGCCGTTGCCGGCTCGGCGACCACCTCGTCGGGCACCGGTGTCTCGGCCATTGGCGCCTCGGCCACCACCTCGGCGGCGTGGGCTGCCTCCGGCTCGGCCGCGACAGCCGGTGCCTCGTCGCTCACCGGGGCGTCTGCCGCTGCGGCCTCCTCCGCCGGGCGACGGGTGCGCCGCCGCCGTCGGGGCTTCCTGGCTTCTGCCGGCGGGGCAGCTTCGTCCGCCGTCTCGGCTGTCGAGGCCGCCGTGTCTTCCGCCACCTCGGCCGGCGCCGCTGCCGCCTCGACCGGGGCGGGCTCGCTCACCGGTGCGTCCGGCATGTCGTCCTGATCATCGGCATCGGGGGTCGACGGTTCGTCGGTGCGCTCGTCGCTGTTCTCGTCGGTCGCCGCCGTCTCGGCCCGCACCGGCGGCTCGCCGCCGTTCTCCTCCGGCCGCCGCCGCCGCCGCCGCCGCCGCCGCCGCCGGCGGCCGCCCTCCTCGTCCTCGTCGGCCCGGGCCGGCTCGCGCGCGGCCGGACGCTCCCGTTCCGCCTCGCCTTCGTCGGCCTCCTCGGCTTCCTCGGGCGCCGCCTCGACCGCCGCCGCCACCGCAGCCGGCCGCTGCGGCACGACCTCGTCGGCCGCCCGCCGCTGCAGCGTCTCGGCCGAGTAGTGGCCCGGCGTCATCTCCGGGTCCACCACGACCTCGACGCGCATCGCGTAGCGCTGCTCGACCCGCACGAGGCCGTCGCGCTTCTGGTTCAAGAGATAGAGCGCCACCTCGCCCGGCAGGGTCAGCCTGAGCACCTTGGCCTCGTTGCGGATACCGGCTTCCTCGGCGACCCTGAGCGCCTGCAGTGCGCAGGACTCGGTGGAGCGCACGGAGCCCAGGCCCTGGCAGGTCGGGCAGGTGCGCGAGCTCAGCTCCTGCAGGCTCGGCCGCAGCCGCTGGCGCGAGAGCTCCAGCAGGCCGAACATGCTGATCTTGCCGAGCTGGATCCGCGCCCGGTCGACCTTCAGCGCGTCCCGCACGCGGCGCTCGACCGAGCGCTGGTGGCGCATCTCGCCCATGTCGATGAAATCGATGACCACGAGCCCGGCGAGATCGCGCAGGCGCAGCTGGCGGGCGATCTCGTCGGCGGCCTCGAGGTTGGTCTTGACCGCGGTCTCGTCGATGTGCCGTTCGCGCGTCGACTTGCCGGAATTGACGTCGATGGCGATCAGTGCCTCGGTGGCGTGCATGACGATCGAGCCGCCGGACGGCAGCTGGACGATCGGGCTGTGCATGGCGTCGAGCTGGTCCTCGACCTTCCACTTGAAGAAGAGCGGCAGCTCCTCCTTGTAGAGCTTCACGTGGCGGGCGCGGGACGGCATCATCATCGTCATCAGGCGCTTCGCCGACTTGTGCGCCTCCTCGCCCTCGACCAGCACCTCGTCGATGTCGCGGCTGTAGAGGTCGCGCATCGCCCGCTTGATGAGGTCGCCTTCCTCGTAGATCAGCGCCGGCGCCACGCTTTCCAGCGTGGTGTCGCGGATGTCGCTCCAGAGCCGCATGAGATAGTCGTAGTCGCGCTTGATCTCGGCGCGGCTGCGCTGCTGGCCGGCGGTGCGCACGATCAGGCCCATGCCTTGCGGCACGTCGAGCTCGGCGACGATCGCCTTGAGCTTGCTGCGGTCCTCGGAGCTGCTGATCTTGCGGCTGATGCCGCCGCCCCGGGCGGTGTTGGGCATCAGGACGCAGTAGCGGCCGGCGAGCGACAGGTAGGTGGTGAGCGCCGCCCCCTTGTTGCCGCGCTCCTCCTTGACGACCTGCACCAGCATGATCTGGCGCCGCTTGATGACTTCCTGGATCTTGTAGGAGCGGAGCAGCCGGGCCCGGCGGCGGGCCTGCTCGCTCATGACGTCCGCGGTCTCCTCCTCGGAGTCCTCGCGGACCTGGATCGGCCGCTCGTCCTCGCCGGGCTCGCCGTCATGCGCCTCGCCGTCAGCGGCCTCGTTCTCGCTGGCGTCGTTCTCGTCCTCCGCCGCCCCGGCCCGGCGCTTGCGGCCGCGCCCGCCCCGGGCGTCGCCGTTGGCGGCGTCGGCCTCGACGCTCTCGCGCTCGAGCTTGGCGAGCAGCTCGCGATCGGCCTGGGGGATCTGGAAGTAGTCCGGGTGGATCTCGCTGAAGGCGAGGAAGCCGTGCCGGTTGCCGCCATACTCGACGAAGGCGGCCTGCAGCGACGGCTCGACCCTGGTTACCTTGGCGAGATAGACATTGCCCTTGAGCTGCTTCTTGGTCGAGGATTCGAAATCGAAGTCAACGAGTTGCTGGTCCTGCAATACGACGACCCGGGTCTCTTCCGCGTGGGTCGCATCGATGAGCATGCGTTTGGTCATAGAGGGGAATCTCCCGCCCTGGGTCGCGGCCGGCGCCTGGGCTGCGGCGGCGAATCGGGCGTCTGATGGCGCGCCACCACGCAAATGCGGGCGGCGGGCAGGTTGTGATGCGACGCGCCGCGACCGGCACACGGCATGCAGAGGCATGCCGGAGGGTCGCCGCACGTCGGGCCATGGCAGTCTCGAGTTTCGGGGCGACGGTCGCGTCGCTGCCGGCGGGCCGGCCACCATCGCTGGCGGCCTCCTGTTCGAACGCCGGCCGCGGCCTCGCGCCGGCGGGTAATCCGCCGGTCGATCCCGCGATGTCGTTGAGAAGGCTCGACAGGCGAGCGGGCAACGCCGTGCGGACGACAGGCGAAGCAGCCGGCCTGGCCACTCGACTCGTTCCTGTCATTGCCCTACTCGTACCATGGCGGGGACTATAATAACTGTCCTTGACGACTACAATGCGATAATCAGCCCACGACATGGAGTAGCGACGGGTTGCGGATGCACCAGATACGGTTCCACGCATCGGCCGGCCGGTCGGTGGCAGGCTTGCTGGCGGGTGGACTCGCCCTCGTCGCGACGTTCGTCCTGCTCCTCTTCGGCAAGGCGCTGGCGAGCGACGCGCCGGAGGTCGTGGGCGTGCGCTTCGGCATCAACGAAGCGGTCACCCGCGTCGTCCTGGACGCCGACGGGCCGCTGCGCTTTTCGACGACGGTGCTCGCCGACCCGCCGCGGCTGGTCGTCGATCTCGACGATGTGCGCTGGCGGGTTCGCGACCATCCGCAGAACCGCCCGGTCGGCCTCGCCCGGAGCGTGACCTATGGCCGGCTGGGGCCGGAGCGGGCGCGGCTCGTCGTCGACATCGCCCGGCCGTTCCGCATCGTTCGCCAGGAGCGGCTGCCGCCATCGCCGGATGCGCGCCATCATCGCATCCTGATCGACATCACGGCACTGCCGCCGCCGGCCGCACCGCCGGCCGTCGCGGCGGCGCCGACCACCGCCCGGACGGCTTCCGCCGCCCCGCCGCCCCGCTTCCCGCGTCCGCAGGCGCGCCCGGTGTCGGTCGCCCGGACGACAGGACAGCCCGCACCCGTCATGGCCATGCCGGCGCCGCCGACCGAGCCGGCCGTGGCCGCCGGCGTGGTCGTGGCACCGGCGCCGCCGTTGCGCCCGGCGGATCCGCCCTTGCGCCGCCGGGTCATCGTCATCGACGCCGGGCATGGCGGCATCGATCCCGGCACGATCGGCATCAACGGCGTGCCGGAGAAGGTCATTACCCAGCAGATCGCGAGCCGCCTGACCGAGCTGATCGAGGCCACCGGCCGCTATGACGTGGTGCTGACCCGCAGGGGCGACGAGTTCGTGGCACTCCGCGACCGCATCTCCCGGGCGCACCGGGCCAATGCGTCGCTCTTCATCTCGATCCACGCGGACAGCCTCGCCGATGCCCGACTGCGCGGCGCATCGGTCTACACGCTCTCCGACACCGCCTCCGACAGCGAGGCGGCGCTCCTCGCCGCCAAGGAAAACAAGGCCGACATCATCGCCGGCACCGATCTCTCGGCGCATGACGAGGTGGTGGCCGGCATCCTCATCGATCTCGCGCAGCGCGACACCAACAACAAGTCGATCGAGTTCGCCGACGTGCTCACCGCCGAGCTCGGCGAGGTCACCAAGCTCCTGCGCAACACCCGCCGCTTCGCCGGGTTCGTCGTGCTGAAGTCGCCGGATACCCCGTCCGTGCTGCTCGAGCTCGGCTACCTCTCCAACCCGACCGACGCGGCCAATCTCGCCGATCCGGCCTATCAGAGGCGCCTCGCCACGGCGACGCTCAAGGCGATCGACCGCTATTTCGGCGTGACGCAGGCGCGCAGTTGAGCGGGACCATTGGCGATCGGCCACGCCTCGACCATTTGAGGGGGCGAGGTGCCTGTCGCCGGTGGACAGGGGTCCGCGCCTGGCTGTACGTCCGGTGAAGTCGCAGCCGGTCATCCGGCCGGGAAGTTCGGCCCGTCGCCCGCCCGGCGCTGCATAGAGAAGGAACGAACGTCTTGCGCTGGCTCGTCAAAGCCCTGGCTTGGCTCGGCGTAACCGCGGCGGTCTGGCTGGTCATCGCCGGAGCGGGTGTCGCCTATATCGTGCACCGCTATGCCGCGGACCTGCCGGACTTCGCCCGCCTCACGGACTACCAGCCGCCGACCGTGACGCGCATCCACGCCGCCGACGGCCGCCTGCTCGCCGAGTACGCGCACGAGAAGCGGGTCTTCGTCCCGGTCGCCGCGATCCCGGCCCTGGTCAAGCAGGCCTTCATCTCGGCCGAGGACAAGAGCTTCTACGAGCATCCGGGCATCGATCCGGTCGGCATCGCCCGGGCGGCGATCGACAACTTCAAGGCGCTCGGCACCGGCCAGCGGCCGCAGGGTGCCTCGACCATCACCCAGCAGGTGGCGAAGAACTTCCTTCTGACCAACGAGGTCTCGATCGAGCGCAAGCTCAAGGAAGCCATCCTGGCGCTCAGGATCGAGCGGGCCTTCACCAAGGACCGCATCCTCGAGCTCTATCTGAACGAGATCTTCCTCGGCCGCCGCTCCTATGGCGTCGCCGCGGCGGCCATCAGCTACTTCGACAAGGCGCTCGACGAGCTGACCCTGGCCGAGGCCGCCTTCCTCGCGGCCCTGCCCAAGGCACCCTCGACCTACGATCCGGACAAGGCGCCCGGGCTCGCCCGCGGCCGGCGGGACTACGTGCTCGACCGGCTGCTCGCCGACGGGGCGATCACTGCGGCCGACCATGCAGCCGCCATCGCCGAGCCGCTGGTGACCCGCAGCCGCGACAGCATCGACCACGCCAGGGCCGATTTCTTCACCGAGGACGTCCGCCGCCAGCTCGTGCGCGAGTTCGGCGAGGACGGCTTCTATCAGGGCGGCCTTTCGGTCCGGACCACGGTCGACCCGGAGCTGCAGGCCAAGGCCGATGCGGCGCTGCGCCAGGGCCTCGCCACCTACGACCGCGAGCGGCAGGGCTGGCGCGGGCCCTTGGGTGCGCTGGACCTCGCCGCCACCGCCGACTGGCCGGCCGCGGTCGCCGCTTTCGATCCGGGCTTCGAGATCGAGCCCTGGCGCGTCGCCCTGGTGCTGGAGGCGGGCCGCGGTGCTGCCGGGATCGGCTTTGCCGATGGCAGCACGGCGTCGCTGGCCCTCGCCGATGTGCGCTGGGCGACCCCCGAGCTGGGTGCCGGCGAGTTCGGCGCCCCGGTCAGTGCCGTGACCGACGTCCTGGCGCCGGGCGATCTCGTCGCCGTCGAGTGGATTACCGAAGGCGAGGCCGGCGAGCGCTGGGCTCTCCGCCAGCGGCCGTCGGTCGAAGGGGCGCTGGTGGCGCTCGACCCGCATACCGGCCGCGTGCTGGCGATGAGCGGCGGCTTCAGCTTCCGCCAGAGCCAGTTCAACCGGGCGACCCAGGCCTATCGGCAGCCGGGCTCGGCGTTCAAGCCGTTCGTTTACCTGGCGGCCCTGGAGAACGGTTTCACCCCCGCCAGCATCATTCTCGACGCGCCTTTGGTGATCGATCAGGGACCCGACCTGCCGGTCTGGAAGCCCGAGAACTACAGCGATTCCTTCTATGGCCCGAGCACGCTGCGCGTCGGCATCGAGAAGTCGCGCAATCTGATGACCGTGCGCCTCGCGCGCGAGGTCGGCATGGACAAGGTGGTCGACGTCGCCCACCGCTTCGGCATCGACCGCGGCCTCGGCACCAATCTCGCGGCCTCGCTCGGCGCCAACGAGGTCGACCTGATGAGCCTGACCGAGGCCTATGCGATGCTGGTCAATGGCGGCCACGAGATCGAGGGCCGGCTGATCGAGCGCATCCAGGACCGCTTCGGCCGCACGGTGATGCGGCGCGACGAGCGCCCCTGCCCCGATTGCCGCAAGCTCGCCTGGGACAGCGAGCCGCCACCGGTCCTGCCCGATACGCGCCCCGAGGTGGAGGACGCGCCGCGTGCCTACCAGATGGTGAGCATGCTCGAGGGCGTGGTGCAGCGCGGGACGGGCGCGGCAGCGAGCCGGATCGGCAAGCCGCTCGGCGGCAAGACCGGCACCACCAACGATTCGCGCGATGCGTGGTTCATCGGCTTCTCGCCGGATCTCGTGGTCGGCGTGTATGTCGGCTTCGACCAGCCCCGCAATCTCGGCCGCAATACCACCGGCGCCAATGTCGCCCTGCCGATCTGGATCGACTTCATGGCGGCGGCACTGGAAGACGCCCCGGCGACGCCCTTCCGCACCCCGCCCGGCGTGCGGGTCGTGCGGATCGATGCCGATACCGGGCTCCTGCCCGGCCCCGCCACGACGTCGGTGATCGCCGAGGCGTTCCTGCCGGGCACCGAGCCGACCACGCGGTCGACCGGGGCGGTGACCGCCGCGAGCCCCGATCCCAACGGTCAGTCGCTACCTAATCTGCCCCGCACCGCCGGTGGCGGCAGCGCCGGTGGCCTCTACTGACCATTCCCGTCCTTTCCCTGCCAACGAGCCAGAGCGAGAGTTTGCCATGCGTGCCGAGATCATCAATCTGAACGACGCCGTCGAGCAGGGGCTGGTCCTGCTACGGAGGCATCTTTGACTGGGACAATGCCCTGCGTCGTCGCGACGAGCTGGACAGCCTGAGCGAGGACCCGAATCTCTGGAACGACGCGGAGAAGGCGCAGGCGCTGATGCGCGAGCGCCAGCATCTGGCCGACGCCATCGACGGCCAGCTCGCCATGGAGCAGGCGCGCGCCGATGCCCTGGAGCTGGCCGAGCTCGCAGAGCTGGAGGATGACGGCGCCACCCTCGATTCGATCGAGGCGGAGCTGCGCGGCATCAAGGCGCGGATCGACAAGCTGGCGCTGCAGGCGCTGCTCTCGGGCGAGGCGGACGGCAACAACGCCTTCGTCCAGGTCCAGGCCGGGGCCGGCGGCACGGAGAGCCAGGACTGGGCAGAGATGCTCTTGCGCATGTACCTCCGCTGGGCCGAGGCGCACGGCTACAAGATCGAGTGGATCGAGGAGAGCGCCGGCGAGGAGGCCGGCATCAAGTCGGCGACCATCAAGGTGGTCGGCACCAACGCCTATGGCTGGCTGAAGACCGAATCAGGCGTGCACCGGCTCGTGCGCATCTCGCCCTATGACAGCGCGGCGCGCCGCCACACCAGCTTCGCCAGTGTGTGGATCAGCCCCGAGGTGGACGATTCGATCGAGATCGAGATCAACGACAAGGACCTCAAGGTCGATACCTACCGGGCCTCGGGCGCCGGCGGCCAGCACGTCAACCGGACCGATTCGGCCGTCCGCCTGACCCACCTGCCGACCGGCATCGTCGCCGCCTGCCAGAACGACCGGAGCCAGCACAAGAACCGGGCGACGGCCATGAACATGCTGAAGGCGAAGCTCTACGACCTCGAGCTGCAGAAGCGCCGCGCCGAACAGGACGCCACCGAGGCGACCAAGTCGGACATCGGCTTCGGCCACCAGATCCGCTCCTACGTCCTCCACCCCTACAAGATGGTGAAGGACCTCAGGACCGGCACCGAAAGCCCGAACCCGACGGCCGTGCTCGACGGCGACCTCGACCCCTTTCTCGAAGCCTCCCTCGCCCAGGGCGCCGGACACACGCGGGTCGAGGAGGCACAGTAACAGACAAGAGATGCGAGGAGGCATTGCCTCCTCGCGCTCCACCGGGACTTTGGCGTCGGCGCCAGCACCTCAACCCTCTGAAAGCGCGGCCCAAGCTGCTTCTGGTGCCTTGTCGATGATCCGCAGGAGGGCGCGGGCGGGGCCTCGCGGGGTTCTTTTTCCCTGTTCCCAATTGCGCAGTGTCTCGACGGGAACATTGAGGCGCCTGGCAAAGGCAGGCTGACTCAAGCCCGAGCGCTGCCTCAGGCGGCGAACGTGCGCAGCGGCGGCTTCGCGAGCCTCGGCATCGTCTGTTGCCGCCTGACACGCAATCTCGGCCTCATTGGTAGCGTCGACCCTGGCCCAATCGATGGTTTCGGGAACAGGACGCGCGCTGCCGTCTGGTGCCACCAGGAGCACTTGATCACCGTCGAGGCGGGCGCGGATCATAGCGTTGCTGCTCACGGAAATTGGCCTTTCGGGCGGAGATGATGCGGATGGTATCACCCCGGACGGTGTAAACGACAACGAAGAGACGACCTTTGATCCGGCCGAACAGGCGTAAGCGAACCTCACCATAGTCGTAGCGGTGGTCGGGTTCGACAACACCCTCAGGATCGGCGAAGGCGCGCGCGGCGTCGGCAAAGGAGAAGCCGCGCTCACGGGCGCAATGGGCACTCTTCGCCTCGTCCCATTCGACGATCATCGAACTTGCATATAAGCCATTGGCCCAGTCGGTCAATGGACGATGCTATTGCCGAAATCCGCTCACCAGCGAACAGACCGCAGGAGTGCAGAGGATGATCATCATCCTCTGGCCTTCCTCTTCCTCGCCTTCCTCTCGGCCTCAGCCTTCGCCGACGACGAGGAATTCGATGCGGCGGTTGCGGCTGCGGTTCCAGGGGGTGTCGTTGGGGGCGACGGGGCGGGTTTCGCCGTAGCCGACGGACTCGAGGCGGGCGGCGGGGACGCCGTGCTGCTCGAGATAGGTGGTGACGGATTGGGCACGGGCTTCGGAGAGGGCCTGGTTCAGCTCGTCCGAGCCGATGGAGTCGGTGTGGCCCGCGACCCGCACGCCGACCCCCGGGCAGCGCTCGACGATGGTGACGACAGTATCGAGGAGCGGCCGGCTCTCCTGGTCGAGCACGGCGCTGCCGGTCCGGAAGTAGATGGCACCGGTGCGGGACATGATGTCGAAGCGGCCGGCGCATTCCTCGGTGGAGAAATCGCCCTTGGTCTCGACGGCGGTGGCGGCAGCGGTGGTCGCGTCCCGCGTGACGGTTGCGGATGTCGGGGTGGCGGCGGCGACGACGACCGGACCCGTCGCGTCATTGCGGCGGAAGACGAAGTCGAAGGTGACCGAGCCCGAGGGGATGACCGAGACGGAGGCCGCTTCCTCGAGCTTCTTCA
>JAUIID010000149.1 GCA_030431615.1 Alphaproteobacteria bacterium | reverse complement strand
TCGAATCGGCCGGAATGCCGATCTCCGACGCCAGGATCTGCGCGAAGGTGGTGGCGTGGCCCTGGCCCTGGCTGATCGTGCCGAGCCGGGCGATGGCCGAGCCCGTCGGGTGGATGCGGATCTCGCAGGAATCGAACATGCCGAGCCCGAGGATGTCGCAGTTCTTGACCGGCCCGGCGCCGACGATCTCGGTGAAGAACGAGACGCCGATGCCGATGAGCTTCCGTGTCTCGCCACGCCTGAAGGCTTCGAGCCGCTCCGCCTGCTCCTGCCGCAGCCCGGCATAGTCGACGGCGGCGAGCGCCTTCTCCATGGCGGTGTGGTAGTCGCCCGAATCGTACTCCCAGCCTAGGGCAGACTGGTAGGGGAACTGGTCCTTCCTGATGAAGTTCTTTAGCCTGAGCTCGACCGGGTCCATGCCGAGCTTGGCGGCCAGGATATCGACCATGCGCTCGATGAAGTAGGAGGCCTCGGTCACCCGGAAGGAGCAGCGATAGGCGACGCCGCCCGGCGCCTTGTTGGTGTAGACGCCGTCGACCGCGAGCCAGGCGGTCGGGATGTCGTAGGAGCCGGTGCAGATATTGAAGAAGCCGGCCGGGAACTTGGTCGGGTCGGCGCAGGCGTCGAACCCGCCATGGTCTGCGGTGACGTGGCACCAGAGGCCGGTGATCCGGCCGTCCCTGGTGGCCGCGATCCTGCCCTGCATCCAGTAGTCGCGGGCGAAGGCCGTGGTCATCAGGTTGTCCATCCGGTCCTCGACCCACTTCACCGGCACGCCGGTGACGATCGAGGCGACGACGGCGCAGATATAGCCCGGATAGACGCCGACCTTGTTGCCGAAGCCGCCGCCGATATCGGGCGAGACGACGCGGATATTGTGCTCGGCGATGCCGGAGATGAGCGACGCCACGGTGCGCACGGCGTGCGGCGCCTGGAAGGTGCCCCAGAGCGTCAGCTTGCCATTGACCTTGTCCATCGAGGCGACGCAGCCGCAGGTCTCGAGCGGGCAGGGGTGGGTGCGGTGGTAGTAGATCATCTCCTCGGCCACCACGTCGGCGCCGGCCAGCACCGCCTCGGTCGCCGCCTTGTCGCCCTGCTCCCAGGTGAAGATGTGGTTGGGATGGCGACGCGGCCCGTGCGCGCCGTCCTTCTGGTCGGCGATGTCCTCGCGCAGGACGGGCGCATCGTCGGCGAGCGCCTTGAAGGGGTCGGTGACCACCGGCAGTTCCTCGTACTCGACCTCGACGAGGTCGACCGCGTCGGCCGCGATGTAGCGGTTCTCGGCGATGACGTAGGCCACCTCCTGGCCCTGGTAGAGGACCTTGCCGTCGGCCAGCACCATCTGCTTGTCGCCGGCGAGCGTCGGCATCCAGTGCAGGTTGAGGGGCCGGAGATCGTCGGCGGTGAGCACGGCGACGACGCCTGGCAGCGCCTTCGCCGCCTCGGCATTGATCGATGTCACCCTGGCATGCGCATAGGGGCTGCGGACGAAGTCACCGAACAGCATGCCCGGCAGCTTCATGTCGTCGACATAATTGCCCTTGCCCTGGGTGAAGCGGGCATCCTCGACCCGCTTTCGGCGGCAGCCGAGGCCCTGCAGCTTCTCCGCACGGTCGAGATCGACGGGGCTCTGCTCGGTCATTCGGCTGCCTCCTTTTGGGCATGGCGGGCATCGGCCGCCGCCCGGATTGCCTTGACGATGTTCTGGTAGCCCGTGCAGCGGCAGAGATTGCCGGCCATGCCCTGGCGGATCTCCGCCTCGGACGGGTCGGGGTTCTCCTCCAAGAGCCGCCAGGCCCGGGTGATCATGCCCGGCGTGCAGAAGCCGCATTGCAGGCCATGATGCTCGCGGAACATCTCCTGCAGTGTGTGCAGGCCGCCATCCGCACCCTTGATGCCCTCGATCGTGGTGATCTCGGCACCATTCGCCTGGGCGGTGAAGACGGTGCAGCTCTTGACCGAGCGGCCGCCGATATCGACCGTGCAGGCGCCGCAATGCGAGGTTTCGCAACCGATATGCGGGCCGGTGAGGCCGAGCTCCTCGCGCAGGAAGTGGATCAGCAGGAGGCGCGGCTCGACCAGCGCCTCAACCGGCTTGCCATTGACCTGCAGCTTGACGTGCAGCTTGTCCATCAGGCGGTCCCCCGGCCGGCGCGTCCGGCGGCCTCGGCGATGGCCCGGCGCAGCATCTGCCGGGCGACATGCCGCTTGAACTCGATGGGCCCGCGATTGTCGGTGGCGGGGTCGATCGCTGCCAGCATGGCGGCGATCGCGGCATCCATCGCCGCGTCGTCGAGCGTGGTGCCGACGAGGGCCGCACCCGCGGCCTCGGCGAAGACCGGCGTGGCGGCGAGATTGGTCATGGCGATGGCAGCACTCGCACAGCTTCCGTTCTCGACGCCGAGGAGCACAGCGGCCGCCGCCGTGGCGTAGTCGCCGATCTTGCGCTTCTGCTTCAGATAGGCGTAGCCGCTGCCGGCCTTCGGCACCGGCACGATGACCCGGGTCAGGATCTCGTCCTCGGCGCGCGCCGTCGTGAAGGCGGCCTCGTAGAAGGCGCGGGCCCTGACCTCGCGCGTGCCGCCGGGCCCCGTCAGCTCGAACGACGCATCGAGGCATTGCATCACGCCCGGCATGTCATTGCCCGGATCGCCGTTCGCGACATTGCCGCCGATCGTGCCGACATAGCGGACCTGCGGGTCCGCGATCTGCACCGCCGCCGCGCGGAGCAGGGGCACGGCCTCGGCCACGAGCGGATCGCCGATCAGCTCGTGCTGGGTGGTCATCGCACCGATGACGAGCCGGTCGCCGTCGCGACCGATGCCCTTGAGCCCGGCGATGTCCTGCAGGTCGATCAGGTGCGAAGGCTGCGCCATGCGCAGCTTCATCATCGGGATCAGGCTGTGGCCGCCCGCGAGAATCTGGGCCTCGTCACCATACTCCTGCAGGAGCCGCGCCGCGGCGGCGACATCGGCCGGCCGGTGGTACGCGAAGTTACCCGGTATCATTTCTTTTCAGCCTCCCGCTCGATGCGGCATCGCCCTCGACACTTGGTGCGCCGTTGGGGATTGGCAGAATAGGCAGCCCGTGGCCGGTGACAACCGGCATCTGCTGCCGCATCTCCGCAGGCTCGCGCGCGTGGGTCTTCAGGGCATCCCGGCGGGGCGCGGGCCGATATCCTCGCCCGGGTCGCCGCGCATGCTGAAGCCGCCGTCGACCGGCCAGACGACGCCGGTGACGAAGCCCGAATCGGGATGCGCCAGGAAGGCGATCACCCGGGCGACCTCGTCCGGCCGGCCCCATCGGCCGACCGGCGTGCGCTCGGCAAGGAGGGCGTAGTCGAGGAGGCCCTCCTCGGCCCGGCCCTTGAGCACGTCGGTGTAGATATAGCCCGGTGCGATGGCATTGACGGTGATGCCGTAGCGGGCGTTCTCGAGCGCCAGGCCGCGGGTCAGGCCGTTCATGCCTGTCTTCGCGGCGACATAGCCGAGCCGGTGGGGCGCGCCGCCGAGACCGAGGACCGACGACAGGTTGACGATCCGCCCGAAGCCCGTCTCGCGCATCGCCGGCAGGCAGAGATGCGAAAAGTTGGCGGCACCGCCCAGATGGACTGCGAGCATGCGGTCGAAATTGGCGATCGGCTGCTCGTGGTGGGGCTTCACCTGCTGCGGCATGATCCCGGCATTGTTCACGAGAATGGTGACCGGCCCGAGCTTGGCCTCGACCGCTTCGAGCGCCTTCTGGCAGGCCGCATGGTCCGTGACGTCGGCCGCGGCGGCCGCGGTGCGCACCCCACGCGAGTCCGCGATCTTGGCCGCGGTCGCGCTGGCGGCATCGCCGAGCTGATCGACGATCGCCACCGAGGCGCCGAGATCGGCCAGCGCCTCCGCCGTGGCCCGCCCGATGCCGCGCGCCGCCCCCGTCACCAGGGCCACACGTCCCGCCAGTGCCTGCTCTCTCATTCGCCTTCCTCCCCCATGCTGGATGGGGACTTCCTGACCGCAAACCGTGCGGCCGGCAACGGTTGACAAGCGCTCATGCGTGGCCGAGGCGGGAGGCGAAGCCGGACGAGGGGAGGGACGACGCATGAGCGCCACCGGGGAGGCCCCTGCCTTCGACTACATCGTCGTCGGCGGCGGCTCGGCCGGCTGTGTCGTGACCAACCGCCTCGTCGACCGGCAGGGTGCGAGGGTGCTGCTGCTCGAGGCGGGCTGGCCCGATGACAACCCGATGATCCGCATGCCCGCTGGCTTCATCAGGTTCCTGAACGGCAGCAAGTTCCTGACCGAGCATCTGGCTGTCCCGCAGGAACAGCTCGGCGGCCGCCGGCCGGCGATCTGGCAGGGCAACGTGCTGGGCGGCGGCAGCTCGGTGAATGCCATGGTCTACATGCGCGGCCGGACGGCGGACTACGACCACTGGGATGAGGTGACGGGCGGGGCCGGCTGGTCATGGGCGGACATGCTGCCCTACTTCCTGCGGCAGGAGGCCAACCAGCGGTTCAACAACCCGATGCACGGCATCGACGGCCCGCTCAAGGTCTCCGACCCGGTGCACGTCGCCGAGATGAGCTACATCTACCTCAGAACCATGCAGGCGCAGGGCGTGAAGCTGGTCGACGACTTCAATGCCGGCGACCAGCGCGGCGTCGGCTTTATGCAGACCACGACCTATCCGAGGGTGCGCTGCAGTGCCGTCCGCGCCTTTCTCGATCCGGTCCGGGGCAGTCGCAACCTCGAGGTCAAGACGAGGGCCAGGGCCACCCGCATCCTCTTTGAAAATCGGCGCGCCGCCGGCGTCGAGTACCGGGTCGACGGGGCGACGCACACGGCCCGGGCGACGCGCGGGGTCATCCTGACCGCCGGCGCCTTCGTCACGCCGCAGCTCCTGATGCTTTCCGGCATCGGCCCGGCGGCGCATCTGCAGGAGCACGGGCTCGAGGTGCTGGTCGATGCACCAGGCGTTGGCGCCAACCTGCACGACCACCACGAGGTGCCGCTGATCGCATCGACCGACCGCAATTACGGCTACTTCAAGGAGGATCGCGGCTGGCGGATGCTCGCCAACGGCCTGAACTACCTGCTCTTCAAGGGCGGGCCCGTGGCCAGCGGCGGGGTCGATGCCTGCGCCTTCGTCAACCCCCAGGAGCCGGCGGGCGAGCCCACGATCAAGCTCTACTGCGTGCCGCTGGTCTATGGCGACAAGGAGGTGCTGAACCGGGAGCCGATGCCCGGGGTCACCTTCACGAGCTGCGTCCTGCAGCCGAAGGCGCGGGGCTCCGTGCGGCTGCGCTCGGCCGATCCGCTCGACCTGCCGCTGGTCGATCCGAACTATCTCGGCCACCTTGACGACATGCGGCTGCAGGTGGACGCGCTGCTGCATGCGCGGACGGTGATGCGCACCCGCCCCATGGCGGACACCATTGTCGAGGAGCTGCTGCCGGGTGCCGAAGTCGTCGACCGGGCTGATCTCGAGGAGCACTGCCGGCGCACGGTCAAGACCAACTGGCACCCCTGCGGCACGGCCCGGATGGGCCGCGCCGACGACCCCATGGCGGTGCTGACGCCGGACGCCGCCGTCAGGGGCGTCGAGGCTCTCCATGTGCTCGACGCCTCGCTGATGCCGACCGTGCCGCACGGCAACACCAACGCGCCGACCATGGCCGCCGCCGACCGGGCGGTCGACAGGCTGCTCGGCCTGAACCTCTAGCCTCGACCCCCGCCCGGCTCGTCCTCCGCTTTCATCTCCTGCTCCAGGGCCAGCGCCATGATCTCGGCACCGAGCCTGAGGTCGGGGACATGGCCGAAGAGCTGGCGGGCGAGCCGGCCGTCACGGCCGAAGAGAAGGAAGGTCGGGGTGCCCTGGAGCCCATAGCGGCGCATCGTCACCGGCAGGGGATCGCCTTCCCCGCCCGGCAGGTCGACGCCGACGGGGAAGGTGATCCGGTACTCGTGCAGGAAGGCAGCAAGCGCCACCGGCGTCATCGCCGCGTGATGCTCGAAGACCGTGTGCAGCCCCAGGACCTCGACGCCGAGCGGCGCAAAGGTCTCGGCCACCGCCCTGGCCTGCGGGATCGCCCCGGAGACACAGCCGGGACAGAGCATCTGGAAGGCCAGCATGACGACGACCCGGCCGCGCAACTGCTCGAGCGTGGGCTCCTCCAGCGTGTTGAACCACTGGCTGGTGGTCCAGCCCGCCGGCTCGCCTGGGTCAGGCATGTCGTTTCCTTTCGCGTGTCTGGCCGGTGGGCTCAGTGGTTCACCCGTCCGGGCAAGGAGAGGTCGCCCGAGGCGACGTCGAACACGTTGACGACGCAGAGCAGCGGCGCATGCACGCTCTGGTTGACGCGCAGCCCGGCGGTGACCCCGTCGAAGCCGGCCGCCTCGACGACGCCGATATCGTCGAATGGCACGCGGACCTCGACAGTGTCGCCACCGATCACCGGCGACCAGCCGGGGCTGTCGATCAGGAGCGGCAGGCCGGGCCAGGTCAGGGGCAAGGGCGGCGTCGTGCCTGCTGGAATATCCTCGACCTTCAGCGCGCCCGACCCGCAGCCCTCGTCCGGCACGAGGACGACCCAGTGGCTGTGCCAGAGGTCGCCGTCGTTATCGAGCTGGCCGTCGCCGTTCTCGTCGAAGAGCGGCGTGTCGTCGAAATCGGGGTGGGCGGCGACCACGAAGGCGAGAATGCCGGCCGCCGGCGCGAACCCGACCACGGCGGGATCGATGGTGGTCGGCCAGACATACGAGAAGACCTCCGCCCCGGCGAGGGCACCGCTGGCACTCGGCCGGGAGGTGCCGGCAGCACCGGAGACCCCCATGTGGAAGACGGCCACCCGGCCCTCGGTCGAGATCCGCGCATGGATGACGTCGAACGCGGGCGCCACGCCGCCGCCATTTTCGGCGTCGATGCCGCCGGCGTCGGGCCCGTGCGCCAGGGCCGGTGCAGCGAGGGCGGCGAGCGCCACAAGGGCGAGGGCGCTGCCGATACTGCGATGGGTCGTAACGGACATGATCATAGGACTCCTAATTATGCTGGTGAAATGAAGGACTGCCGCGTTCAGGCAGCGACGGACTCGTGCTCCGGGCAGTCGACCCGCAGATGCCGGTCGGCCATGTTCATGCCGACGAGGGCGCAGGCATGCGGCTCGGCCTCGCCGGGTCGGACGTTCTCCCGAAAGAAGCGGCAGCTGACGCAGGTCCGCTGCGGTGCGATCAGCCCTTGGGCGAGGAGATGGCGGATCATCTCGACGACGAGGCGCAGCAGGGTTGCCTGCTGGGCGTCGTCGAGGCCGGCCACGGCCGGCTCGAAGCTGGCTGGCCACTGCCCGGCCAGGGTCTGCCCCGCGGGTGTCGCCTTCAGGACGACCGCACGACCATCGCCCGGGTCGGTTTCCTTCCTGACGAGCGCCTTGCGCTCCAGTGCGCCGACCGCATCGCTCGCTGTGGCACTGCGCACGCCGGCATGCGCCGCCGCCGCGGCCAGCCGCACGCCTTCGGGCCGCCGGGTCAGGAGGCGCAGGATGTCGGCCTGGGTCGGCGACAGGCCGAGCGCCTCGGCCGCCTGCCAGTCGTGCTGACGTGCTGCCGCGGCAAGCCGGGCGAGGCCGGCGGCAAGGCGGCGGTCGAGCGGCTCGGAGAAATCGTCGAAAGTGTTCATAGTCAGGACTCCTAACTATCCTGCATCAGCCTGTCAAGCTATTGGCTCGGCCGTGCCGGAGCGGGTGTGCTGCGCATCACTTTCCCCTACGCTTACGGCCCGGAACACGACCGAACGGGAGCGGGCATGGATGAGGATTTCTGGCACAGCCGCTGGCAGCAAAACGAGATCGGCTTTCACGAGGGCGCCGCCAACGCCCTCCTCGTCGAGCATTTCGAGACAGCACTCGGCAGGCCCTGCAGCCGTGTCTTCCTGCCGCTCTGCGGCAAGACGCGCGACATCGGCTGGCTCCTGGCACAAGGCCACCGGGTCGCCGGCGCGGAACTCAGCCGGCTGGCGATCGACCAGCTCTTCCAGGATCTCGGCATCGAGCCTGAGGTCGCCGAAGAGGGTCGGCTCACGCGCTGCAGCGCCGACGGTATCGACATCTTCGTCGGCGACTTCTTCGATCTTACCGCTGCCGCGCTCGGCCCGGTCGATTCCGTCTACGACCGGGCTGCCCTCGTGGCCCTGCCGGCCGCGATGCGCCGGCGCTATGCCGCCCACCTGACGCAGACGACTGGGGCGGCGCCGCAGCTCCTGATCAGCCTCGAGTACGACCAGAGCCAGATGGATGGCCCGCCTTTCTCGGTCGGCGGCGAGGAGATAAAGGAGCTCTATGCTGATCGGTTCGAGGTGACGCGGCTGGCGAGCGTCGAGGTCGCCGGGGGCCTGAAGGGCAGGTGCCCGGCGACCGAGCATGCGTGGCTGCTGCGCGCCGACCGGCCATGATGTCCCAATGGGTTGTTCATCATTCCCGACCGAGGAGGCTTCGATCGATGCGTTTTCCGTTTGCCGCCATGCTCGTCTGCGCGTTCACCCTGCCGGCCCAGGCCGCGGACCCGCTGCTCGAGGAGGCCCTGGCTTTCTCGGGCCAGATCTTCCACCTCGAGTCCGGGGTGCCGGGCATGGTCATTGCCGGGGTGCGGGGTGACGACAGTGCCGTGTTCGGCTTCGGCGAGACGGCCGGGGGCAGCAATCTGGAGCCCGATGGCGACACGCGGATCGGCGTCGGCTCGATCACCAAATCCTTCACCGGCCTCGTCCTCGCTCATCTGGTCGCCGAGGGGGAGGTGGCCCTGACCGACCCTGCCGGGCCACATGTGGCGCTCGTCGACGACCTGCCGGAGCGGGATGGCCACCGGATCCGCATGGTCGACCTTGCGACTCAGGCCAGCGGTCTCCGCCGCGAGCTCGAGCCTGTCGAGGGGGCGGAGAAGTACAGCGACGCATCCTTTACCGGCAATCTCGCGGGCAATCCGCTGCTCTTCACCCCGGGGACGGGAATCCTCTACTCCAATATCGGCTTCGACGTGCTGGCGATGGCGCTCTCGGGCGTCGCCGGCAAGCCCTATGCCGAGCTGCTGCAGGAGACCGTGCTGGCGCCACTCGGGCTCGACGCCACCAGCTACGACCGGCAGGACGGCGCCAACGCCATGGCCGGCCATGACTGGAATGGCGACCCGATGCCGTCCGAGGAGCCGGACGCCAACCGCTACGGCGCTTCGCAGCTCCACACCACGGCGAACGACATGATCCGCTACCTGCGCTGGAACCTCGATCGCTTCGGCGAGGACGGGGCCGAGATGCGCGCCATCAGCCACGCCGCCCACCTCGTCCGCGACGGCCTCGACCCTGTCTACGGCATGGACGAATCGGGCCGGATGGACGCCATGGGCCTCGGCTGGGTGATCATGATGCCCGAAGGCGACCGCCCGCTGATCATCCAGAAGGCTGGTGGTGCCGACGGCATCTTCAGCTACCTCGCCTTCGCCCCGCAGCGCGGCGTCGGCATCTTCATCGCCATCAACCAGTTCGACTTCGCCGCCGCCATGGACATGGCCCGGCTGGCGAATGACCTGATCGCGAACCTCGCCCCGCGGTGAGGTCGCCGGCGGGAGGGACCCGAAAAAAAAGTGGCCACCCGAAGGTGGCCAGGAGTCAGGTCGCCAAGGCAGGTCCGCCTGGCTGGGCTTGAGGTCAGGCGATGGCGGGCTCTGCTGCCATCACCATGGCCTCGATCTCGCCGGCACTGAGCACGCGGTCGCCACCGGTGCCGTTGTCGAAGGTGATCTCGAGGTCGTTGAAGTCCATGTCGGTGCCGTCCTCGAAGGCGATGTCGAGCGCGCCGCTGACCGGATCGATGCCGCCGATCGCCAGCACGCTGCCATCTGCGTTGAGCTCCGAGAGCGCATGCACCACCTCGCCCATGAGCTCGGTGCCGGTCGCGGTATCGACCAGCTGGAGTTGATCGGGCGAGGTCCTGAGACTGGCCGCCTCGCCGGTTGAGGCGTCGACGAAGCCGAGGCTCTTGCCGTTCAGGACCGCCGCATCGTTGAGCGAGGCTCCGTCGCTCAGCAGGAAGAGCCCGACATCGCCGGCGGCCGTCAGCTCCTCCGGTGCGAAGAGATCGCTGAGCGAGACGGTCTCGCCGCCCATCCGCTCGCCGCCGCCCGGCCTCGCCCCGCCCGGGCCCGGCAGGCCGTCGGCATGCTCGGTCGAGGCGAAGACGCTGCGTACCGGCCCGATCGATCCGTCCGGCCCGATCAGGAAGGCGCCGAGCGTGTTGTCGGACGCGGCATGTTCGTCCTTGAACGTGATCGTCGCGTCCGGCATCGCGTAGAAGAGCGGTGTCGTCGCCGCATCGGAGGCGGTGCCGGTCTCGGGATTGTAGACGATGTTCTCGTCGTTCTCGGATACGGTCCGCATCCGGTCGATGGTCGGGTTCCAGTCGATGTCGAGGGACCCGGTCGAGGTGGGTGCCGCCTCGGTCGAGGCGCTGGTCAGCATCCCGGTCATCGCGTCGACGGTGTAGTAGCTGTCGGTGACGTCGTCATAACCGAAGACTTCGCCGGTCGCCGGCCGCAGGTCGAGCGCATCGAGCCGCACGCCGTCACCACCTATGGTAGTAGTCGTGGCCGTGGCAGGATCGGCCAGATTGAAGCGCACGAGCGTCGCCCCGTCATCGCCGAGTGCCATGCCGGTGCCGTCCTTGACGGCCAGTCCATTGAGTGTGCCGAGGCCGTCGTCGAAGGTGCCGACCAGGCTGGCCTCGGCGGTCGCAAGGTCGATGGTGTAGAGCCCCGACTGCCCGACTACGTTCAATAGCGCGTAGGCGGTGTTGGTGCCGTCCGCGGCCGTCAGGATGTCGAGCCCGGCCGTGGCGGAGAAATCGACCTCAGCGCCGGCCAGCGTGACCGTGCCGACCGTTGCCAGCGTGCCGGCATTGTTGGCGAGCGTCACGAGGCTGTTCTGCTGGTGGTCGAGCGCGTACTGCGTCGTCGACGTGGCACCGGCGACGCTGTTCGTATAGGCGTTGGCGACCACCGCCGGATCGGCCAGCGCGTTGACGTCGCCGGTCGAGAGGTTGAGCCGCGAGGCGTCGACCGCGACGATCTCGTCGGCATGCACCGCCTGCTTCTCGACCAGGGCCGGCAGCACGTTCTCATCCGCCGCGATCACGCCCTGGAACTCGATCTCGCCTGCCGCCACCGGTAGCAGGAGCTTGAAGCCGGCCGTGCCGTCGACCTCGCCCGGCGTGCCTTCGCCGGCGCCACCTTCGACGGTGAGCCCGTGGATGACGATCTCGCGCAGCGACAGGGGCAGCACGTCCCCGGGCGCAAAGCCATCGGCGACGACGTTCGGATCGGTGAGGTCGATCACGGTCTGAAAGTCGATCTCGCCGTTGGGTGCCGTCGGAAATCCCGGCAGCCCGGCGCCAATCGGATCGGTCAGCGAGACCAGGACCGGGCCGTAGCTGGTGGCACCCTCGCCGACCTCGATGAACCCGTCGCCGTCCTTATCCTGGGCTGGCACCGGGGTCGTCGAATCGATCGGCTGGCCATTCGCGTCAAAGGCACCATGGATGTGCTGCGCATGCGTCACGCCGGGCTCCAGGCCCTGCGCCTCGACCTTGACCGTCAGCTGCGTGCCGTCGAGGAGCAGGGTGGCGGTCCCGGTCACACCGGAACCGTTGAGCGCCCCGATCTCGGCCGTGAAGACCTTCACGGCCTGGTCGATGGCACCCGTGGCGACCGGCAGCACCAGCTTGAAGCCCGGCGTGCCGTCGGCCTCACCGGTCGTCCCGGCGCCGGCCCCTTCGGCCAGTGTGCCGCCATGCACCACGATCTCGCGCAGATCGAGCGGCAGGAGCTGCTCGCGGGTGAAGTCGCCATTGAAGGTCGCGGAATCGTTCAGATCGTAGCTCTGGGTGAACTCGACGCGGCCCTGGGGTGCCGTCGGAAAATCGGCGAGGCCCCCGCCGGCGGGCGAGCTGAGCGGGGTGAGGATCGGCCCATAGGTCGGCACACCCTCGGCCAGTTCGATGACCCCGTCGCCATCCGCATCATCGGCGAGTGTCGGTGGTCGCGACTCGAGCGGCTTGCCGGCGTCGTCCACCCGGCCGTGGATGTGCTGGATATGCGTCATGTCGGGGTCGAGACCGTTGGCCGTCACGCTGGTGAGGAGCGTGTCCCCGCTGACCGCCAGAAAGGCGTTGCCCTCCGCACCCAGCCCGTTCAGGTCCTTCAGCCTCGCCACATACACGTGATCCGCCAACCGTTCGGCGGACGTGGTGTCCTTGTTCATGGCATTCCCTCGGCATCTCTGATCGGTGCGCCGCAGCAGGCGACGTTAACCATTCTGGATACGCGGCCACCTGAGGTCTGGATGTCGGGAGGGAGCACTTTTCTGGTTCGAGGCCTTCCGAGGAGCGATGCGCAGCCCTCGCTCGGGTCTCGCAGTCAGGCGTCGCTGCGCCGACCGGTGCCCAGCGATGCGCGCAGCTCCGCCATTTCGCTGCGCAGGGCAAGGACTTCGGCGAGGATGTTGGCGGTTTCGTTGTGGATGCCGGCGCGGTCGGCCTGGGCTTCCGTTTCGTGCTCCCTCTGCATCGCATCGACGATGACGCCGATGAAGAGGTTCAGCACCGTGAAGGACGTCACCAGGATGAACGGCACGAAGAGGGCCCAGGCGAAGGGGTACTGCTCCATCACCGGGCGGACGATGCCCATGGACCAGCTCTCGAGGGTCATGACCTGAAAGAGGGTGTAGGCGCTCTCGCCGAGCGAGCCGAACCAGTCGGGGAAGGAGGCGGCGAAGAGCTTCGTCGAGATCACGGAGAAGACATAGAAGATCAGCCCCAGCAGCAGGACGATCGAGCCCATGCCGGGAATGGCCTGCAGCAAGCCGGTCACGACGCGGCGAATGGCCTGGATGTTGGAGACCAGCCGCAGGATGCGCAGCACGCGGAAGGCGCGGAGGACCGAGAACGCGCCGGTTGCGGGGACGAGCGCCACGCCGACGACGGCAAAATCGAAGATGCGCCATGGATCGCGCCAGAACCCGCAAAAATCGGCGACCCAGCGCGCCAGGATCTCTAGCACGAAGAGGCAGAGGATGGTCCGGTCGATGGCCAGCAGCAGAGGGCCGAACCGCTCCATCACGGTGTCACTCGTCTCGAGCCCGAGCGTGATGGCGTTGATGACGATCAGGATCACGATCGTCTGCTCGAACCGGGGGTTGCTCACCAGCTCGTTCATTCGTTTGCGCAGCATCGGCGTCTTCGTTCCTTCGTTGGCCAGTCGTCGGTGCGGCAGCCGGGGGCAGGTCGAGACTCGCGCCCCGACAGGCAATCGGCAGGAGCTCTTCGTTGCAGTCCCGCGAGTGAGCCGGCGGCCGGCCCCCGCCCCGACTCATTCCCGCGTTTTGGTCATCCGGCGGAAGAGCAGGAAGAGCGAGATCATCGCGAGGGCAATGAACGCCAGCGATATGGGGCGCTCGAAGAAGATGAGGAGGTCGCCGCCGGACATGAGCAGCGAGCGGCGGATGCCGTCCTCGAGGATGGGGCCGAGGAGGAAGGCGATGAGCATGGGAATGGGTGAGAAGCCGGCGCGGCGCATGAAGTAGCCGACGAGGCCGAAGACCAGCATGATCACGACGTCGAAGAGCTGGCGGGTCGCCGCATAGGTGCCGAAGGTGGAGATGACGAGGATGATCGGCAAAAGGATGCGCGGGTTGATCATCAGCGTGTAGCGGGCGAGGCGGAGG
>JAUIID010000148.1 GCA_030431615.1 Alphaproteobacteria bacterium | reverse complement strand
CGATGTAGCAGCGCTCGATGAACAGGCTCTTGTCACTGAGCGCGTTCCTGATGTCCTTCAGTGCGACCGCCATGGTCGTCCTCCCTCACGTGTGATGAACAATGGTCGATGACCCGTGGCTCAGGCCGCCTCGATGCCCCTTGCCAGAAAACGGCTCATGCGTCTGGAGAAGGCGCCCGGATCGGGCACCGGCTCGCCCTCGATGATACGCGCCTGATCGAGCAACAGAAAGGCCAGCTCGTCGAGATCGGTCGCCGCCTGCTCGTCGTCCACCATCTGGCGAAGCCGGCCGACCAGCGCATGCTCGGCATTGATCTCGAGGATGGGCTTGGTGCCGCCGGCGAACTGCTCGTGGCCCTTGAGCATCCGGCCGAGCCGGAGATCCATGCCGCCATCGTCGGCGACGAGGCAGACAGCGCTTTCCTTCAGGCGCCTGGAGGTGCGCACGTCCTTGACCTGCTCGCCGAGCGCCAGCTTGAGCCGGGCGATCAGCTTGTCGAGCCCGGCCTGGTCGGCCTCCGGCGTCTCGGGCGTGTCCGCACCCTTGATGGACGAGAGATCGACATCGCTCTTGGTCAGCGAGTGGAGCTTCTTGCCCTGGTAGTCGCCGACTTCCGGCAGCCAGAACTCGTCGACCGGGTCGTCGAAGAGCAGCACCTCGACGCCCTTCGCCGTGGCCATCTCGAGCTGCGGGCTCGAGCGCAGCGCATCGATGCTGGCGCCGGTGATGTAGAAGATGTCGGTCTGGCCTTCCTTCATCCGCTCGACATAGGCGTCGAGCGTGGTCCAGCCCTTGCCCTCGGTCGAGCGGAAGCGGGCGATCTCGAGGAGCTTCTCGCGGTTCTCATGGTCCTCGAAGAGGCCTTCCTTGAGCACCGGGCCGAAGTCGGCCCAGAAGGCCTCGTAGCTGTCCTCCTTCGCCTTCTTCGCCAGTTCGTCGAGGACGCGCTTGACCAGCACCTTGCGCATCTTCTGGACGATGGCGCCGTGCTGCAGGGTCTCGCGGCTGACATTGAGCTGGAGGTCCTCGCTGTCGAGCACGCCGGCGACGAAGCGCAGGTAGCGCGGCATCAGCGCTTCGACGTCATCGGTAATGAAGACCCGCTTGACGTAGAGCTTCACGCCGTGCCGGCGCTTGGGGTCGTATAGGTCGAAGGGGCGCATCGAGGGCACGAAGAGGAGGGCGGTGTAGCTGAGCTGGCCCTCGGCGGTGAAATGCACGCGCGCGAAGGGGTCGTCGAAGGCGTGGGCGACGTGGTGGTAGAATTCCTTGTACTGCTCGTCGGTGATCTCGCTGCGCGGCCGGGTCCAGAGCGCACCGCCCTCGTTGACCTTCTCCGGCGCCTTGGGCTCGCCCTCCGCTTCCTTGTCGTCCTTCCCGGGCTTGACCTGGAGGAGGATGGGGAAGGCGATGTGGTCGCTGTAGCGGCGGATGATCTCGCGCAGGCGCCATTCGCCGAGGAACTCTCTCGCATCCTCCTTAAGGTGCAGGGTGACCGTCACGCCGCGCGGGCCCGCCTCCGGCGCCTCGCTCACGGTGAAACCCTGGCGGCCGTCGGAGACCCAGAGCCAGCTCGTCTCCTCGCCGGCCTTGCGGCTCTGCACGACCACCCGATCCGCGACCATGAAGGCGGCGTAGAAGCCGACGCCGAACTGGCCAATCAGCTTGACGTCGCCGTTCTTCTGGAGCTCCGCCGCCTCGCCGGCCGCCTCGAGGAAGCGGGCGGTGCCGGAGCGGGCGATGGTGCCGAGATTGGCGACCAGTTCCTCGCGATCCATGCCGATGCCGTTGTCGCGGATGGTGAGAAGGGCCGCGTCGGGGTCGGCGAAGATCTCGATCCGAAGGTCGGTGTCGGTGCCCAGGAGCTCTGGCTGGGAGAGCGAGGCGTAGCGCAGCTTGTCGCAGGCGTCCGAAGCGTTCGAGACGAGCTCGCGCAGGAAGATTTCCCGCTCCTTGTAGAGCGAGTTGATGACCAAATCGAGAACGCGGCCGACTTCGGCCTCGAAGGGTTGAACCGTATCGCTCATGGGGCGCCTGAACCTGCCTGAACTCAAACCAAGGGGGAAGGACTCGCCCGGCAAACGTGGGCAAGCCCGGTGCCCGCTTCAAGTCGCCCCGGCGCCGGCAGGCTGCCCGGGGCCCGGGCGCGGCGCCATCCGGGCGAGCGGAACCCACCATATCTAGTGGTCAGTGCCATGCAACCACCATAATCCTGACGTAGCATGACGTGCATGGGGCATCGAAACCACTTGCCAAACGCGCCGCTCGCACGACATTCTCGACCCATGATGCGCGAGGCGCTTCCTTCTCTTCGCATGGCGGCGGACGTGCGCCGCCTGCCGACAGATACGGCCCGCATTGCCGCGGTTCTCGGGCCGACCAATACCGGCAAGACGCATTATGCCGTGGAGCGCATGCTGGCTCACGGCAGCGGCATGATGGGCTTCCCGCTCAGGCTCCTCGCCCGCGAGATCTACGACCGCGTCGTCCAGTTGCGCGGCCCCGAGGCGGTGGCGCTGCTCACCGGCGAGGAGCAGATCGGTAGCGACACGGCCCGCTACGTCATCGCCACGGTCGAGGCGATGCCGATCCAGCGCCGCTTCGCCTTCCTCGCCGTCGACGAGATCCAACTTTGCGCCGATCGCGAGCGCGGCCATGTCTTCACCGACCGGCTGCTGCACGCCCGCGGCGAGGAGGAGACGCTCTTCCTCGGCTCCGACACGATCCGGCCGCTCCTGAAGCAGCTCGTGCCGGAGGCGGAGGTCATCACCCGGCCGCGCTTCTCGATCCTGCGCCATGTCGGCCCCGGCAAGCTGAACCGGCTGCCGCGGCGGAGTGCGGCGGTCGCCTTCACGGCTGCCGATGTCTACACGCTCGCCGAGGTCATGCGCCGCCAGAAGGGCGGGGCGGCCGTCGTGCTGGGTGCCTTGAGCCCGCGCACCCGCAATGCCCAGGTGGCGATGTACCAGTCGGGCGAGGTCGACCATCTGGTCGCCACCGACGCCATCGGCATGGGGCTCAACATGGACCTCGTCCATGTCGCCTTCGCCCAGCTCCACAAGTTCGACGGTCGCCACGACCGGCGACTCACCGCCGCCGAGATCGGCCAGATCGCCGGCCGTGCCGGGCGGCACATGGCGGACGGCACGTTCGGCACGACCAATGGCAGCGGCCTTCTGGACGACCGCATCGTCGAGGCGGTCGAGTCGCACAACTTCCTGCCGCTCAAGCGGCTGCGCTGGCGCAACAGCGCCCTCGATTTCACGAGCCTGGAGGCCTTGAACGAGAGCCTCGATGCCGACCCGCCGGCCCCTGGCCTGGTCAAGGTCCGGGACGCGCTCGACGACCGCAGCCTCGGCATGCTGGCGAGGCGCGACGACATCCGTGCCCGGGCACGCGGCCCGGCGGGGGTGCGCCTGCTCTGGCAGGTCTGCCAGATCCCGGATTTCCGCCGGACGCTGACCGATGCGCATCTGCAGCTCCTGGTTACCGTCTTCCGGCACCTGACCGACGACCGTGCCGTGCTGCCGGCCGACTGGGTCGGCAGCATGATCGCCCGGCTGGATCGCATGGACGGCGACATCGACACGCTGGTCGGCCGGATCGCCCATGTCCGCACCTGGACCTATCTCTCGCACCGCGCCGGCTGGTTCGACGATCCCCTGCACTGGCAGGGCGTGGCCCGGGCGGTCGAGGACCGGCTCTCGGATGCGCTGCACGAGCGGTTGACGCAGAAATTCGTCGACCGGCGGACGGCGGCGCTGCTGAAGAGCCTGCGCGAGCGGGGCGAGCTCGCCGCCGAGATCGAGCCCGGCGGCGAGGTCGTGGTCGACGGCCATTCGGTTGGCACGCTGAACGGCTTCGTCTTCACGCTCGGGGCGAGCGGGCTCGAGACCGAGCATCGGCTTTTTGCCGGTGCGGCGCGGCGGGCGGTGGCGCGGCATCTCGACCGGCTGGCGGGGGAGCTGGTGAAGGAGCCGGATGGTGCCTTCACCATCGCCGGCAGCGAGGTCGTCTGGCGGGACGCCGTCGTCGCCACCATCCGGCCGGGGCCCACGCGGCTGCGGCTGACCGTGGCGGTGACCGCCACGGACGAGCTGACGACCAAGGCACGGCAGGCCGTCGAGCGCCGGCTCGAGGCGCGGCTCGCGGCATGGCTGCGGGATCGCCTCGGGCCCCTGCTCGACCTCGAGGCTGCGTCACGGAGCGAGGCGCTCTCGGCGGCGGCCCGCGGCATCGCCTACCGGCTGGTCGAGGCCTTCGGTGCGCTGGACGCGGCCGAGGCGACGGGCCTCGTCCGCCAGCTGGACAGCGCCGACCGCAAGGCCGTGGCGCGGCTCGGCGTGCGGCTCGGCGTGCATCACATCTTCCTTCCGGCCCTGCTCAAGCCGGCAGCACAGGAGGCTCTCGCCCTTCTCGTGGCGCTGGCGAGCGGCACCGCCGCCTGGCAGCCGGCGGCCGGCCGGGTGGCGCTGCGTGGCGATGAGCTGCCGGCCGACGGCATGGCGCTGACGGCACTCGGGTTTCGGCGGATCGGGCGCCAGATCGGCGGACTGGCGTTGCGCGTCGACATGGTCGAGCGGGTCGCGGCCCAGCTCCGGCGGCTCGCCCGGGACGAGGCGCAGTTCTCGCTGCCGGGGGAGTTGGTAAGCACCACCGGACTCGGCCGCGACGAATTCATGGAGCTGCTGCCCGGCCTCGGCTTTCGGGCCACGGCCCCGGCCTCAGGCGAGGTCCCGGCTGGCGCCATCAATATCCGCCGGGCCAAGCCGCGGCGCCGGCCGAGTGCTGCGCATCGCAAGGAGCGCGCCCAGGCCGGGCCGACCCAGTCGCCGTTTGCCGTGCTCGCCCGGCTCAAGGTCGCCGCCGGTGCCTGATGCCGATGCCTGAGGCATGGCACGGGCGATGACGGAAGGCGGGCTGCGCCTCGACAAGTGGCTCTATCACGCGCGCTTCATCAAGCAGCGGGTGCTGGCGGTGGAGCTGGTGCGGCGCCGGCGGATCCGGCTCAACGACCGGCTGGTGGAGAAGGTGCACAGCACGGTGCGGCCGGGCGACGTGATCACGCTGGTGGTGCCGTCCGGCGTCGCGGTGCTGAAGGTGCTGGCGCTGGGCGAGCGGCGCGGCCCGGCGCCGGAGGCGCAGACGCTCTACGAGAAGATCGCCTGACTCAGGGTGAGCGCGGCGGGCGGGCGCCGAAGATGGCGCTGCCGACGCGGACATGGGTGGCGCCGAAGCGGACCGCGTCGGCATAGTCGTCGCTCATGCCGATGCTGACCTGGGATAGGCCGCTCTGCCCGGCGAGCCTGGCGAGAAACGCGGCGTGCAGGGCGATGTCCTCGTCGGCCGGCGGGATCGCCATCAGGCCCCGGACGTCAAGCCCGTGGCTTTCGCGACAGAGCCCAACGAAGCTCGCCGTCTCCTCCGGCATGATCCCGGCCTTTTGCGGCTCTTTTCCCGTGTTCACCTGAACGAAGCAGCGCAAGGCCTTGTCCTGCTTCGTTATTTCCTTCTCGAGGGCGGCGGCGAGCCGCGGCCGGTCGACGGTCTGGATGACGTCGAAGAGGGCGACGGCGTCCTTCGCCTTGTTGGTCTGCAGCGCCCCGATCAGATGAAGCTCGACGTCGGGATGGCGGGCGCGGAGCGCCGGCCAGCGGCCCTGCGCCTCCTGCACGTAGTTCTCGCCGAAGATCCGCTGGCCCGCCTCGAGCGCCGCCTCGATCCGTTCGACCGGCTGCGCCTTGCCGACGGCGATCAGCGTCACCGCGGCCGGATCGCGCCCGGCCTCGGCGGCGGCCTCATCGATGCGGGCACGCACGGCGGCGAGGTTGGCGGCCACGTCCACCGTGTCCATCATGGTCCTGGGCCCTCTTGGTGCTGTCGGTGCATCGCTGCTACACGTGCCGGCCGATGGCGACCAGTCAAGAGGTGTCCCGATGAGCATGGGCTTCGACGAGATACTCGCACCGCTCGGTGGGGAAACGTTCCTGCGCGACTATCTCGGCAAGCGCCCGGTGCACATCGAGGGCGGGGCGGAGAAGTTTCGCAAGGTGATGAGCTGGTCGGTGCTCAACCGCCTGCTCGGCATGAACACGCTCTGGGACGCCGAGCGGCTGGTCATGGTGCTCGACAAGGAGGAGGTGCCGCCGGCGGCGTTCCTCGGCCGGGACGTGGCGGCGAGCGGCCGGCCGGCCGCCGATGCGGTCAAGGTCAAGCAGTACATCAAGCAGGGTGCCACGCTGGTCCTCAACGACATCGACCAGCTGACGCCGGAGCTCAGCGCCTTCGCCCGGACGATGGAGACGGCCCTCGGCGGCAAGGTGCAGGGCAATCTCTACCAGTCCTCGAAGCGCCGCCAGGGCTTCAACGTCCATTACGACACCCACGACGTCTTCGCCGTGCACTGCGAGGGCGAAAAGGTCTGGCCGGTGTTCGAGGGGCGGGCCGAGGACCCGATCGCGCATCCGATCTTCAAGACGGTGCCGCAGGAGCAGCACGAGAAGGCCAAGGGCAAGCTCTGGAAGGAGGTCCGGCTGAAGCCCGGCGACCTCCTCTATCTGCCCCGCGGGCAGTATCACTACGCCCTCGCGGATGACGGCGGCTGCATCCACATCGCCTTCGGCGTGACCTACCCGATCGGCCTCGACGTGGTGAGCTACCTCTTCGAGCGGATGATCACGGACCCGCTCTGTCGCCGCAACCTGCCGCGCGGCGACGAGGGGGCGCTGAAGGCGCATCTGGCGACGCTGGGCCAGCGGCTCGGCGAGGTGCTGGCCGAGCCGCAGGCCCAGGCCGACATCCAGGCCTTCCAGGCGGGCTACCGCTATCAGCGCGAGAGCTTCGATTTTCCCGAGCTCCTGGACCCCGCCAGCCTCGCCTATGCGGTCAGGGGGAAGGGGGTGCGGCTGATCGAGCAGCAGGGCCGCTTCGGCCTCGTCAAGGAGGGCAGCCGGCAGGCCGTGGCCGTGCCGACCGAGGTGGCCGGCATGGTGCAGTGGGTGCTGGGGCGATCCGGCTTCAGCCGCGGCGAGCTCGACCAGGCCTTCCCGGCGGCCGGCAAGGCAGCGCTCGACAAGTTCGTCGCCGACATGGAGCGCATGGCGCTGATCGCGGTCGCAGCCTGAGAGCCTGCCCGCTTGGTCGATGTCTTCTTTTGGGTCCAGCATCTCCTCGGCATCGGCCATCTCACCCGGGCCGCGACCCTGGTCCGGGCCATGCGCCGGCACGGGCTCGAGGTCACGCTCGCCAGCGGCGGGCTGCCGGTGCCGGCGCTCGACCTTGCCGGCGGCGAGCTCCTGCAGCTCGAGCCGGTGCAGTGCGGCACGGGCGATTTCTCCACGCTGCTGAACGCCGGCGGCGAGCCGGTGGACGATGCGTTCAAGGCGCGTCGCGCCCGGGCACTGGTCGACGCCTTCAGGGCGCGGCGGCCGCGCCTCCTATTGCTCGAGATGTTTCCCTTCGGCCGGCGGCAGATGCGCTTCGAGCTGGAGCCGCTGCTCGATGCGGCGCAAGCGGCCGTGCCCCGGCCGCCGATCGTGAGCTCGGTGCGGGACATCCTGGTGCAGAAGAGGAAGCCCGAGCGGGAGGCGGAGATGCTGGCCCGGGCGCTGACCTTCGATGCGGTGCTGGCGCATGGTGATCCGGCGCTGGTGCCGTTTGGCGCCACCTTCCCGGCAAGTGACAGGCTCGGCGAGCGGCTGGTCGAGACGGGCTACGTCGTGGACCCGGCACCCCCGGACGAGGGCGGGTCCACCGACGGGGCAGGCGAGATCATCGTCTCGGCCGGCGGCGGGCGGGTCGGCGAGCGGCTGCTCGAGACGGCCATCGAGGCGAGTGCCCTGGTCCCGGGCGGGCCGCCCTGGCGGGTCCTGGTCGGCTGGCAGGTGCCGGAGGCCGATTTCGCGGTCATTGCCCGGCGGGCCCGGCCGAGGCTGGTGATCGAGCGGGCCCGCCGCGACTTTCGCGCCCTGCTCGGCCGCTGCGCGCTCTCGGTGAGCCAGGGCGGCTACAACACGGTGGTGGAGGTGCTGGCCGCCGGCTGCCACGCCGTGGTCGTGCCTTATGCGGAAGACGGCGAGACCGAGCAGACGCAGCGCTGCAGCCTGCTCGCCGAGCGCGGGCTCCTGCAGCCGCTCGCCGCCCGGGAGCTCGACCCGTCGAACCTCGCCCGGCTGGTCGCCGGGGTGCTGGCGGGCCCGGCCCGGCCCGGGCCGCCGCCCCGCATGGACGGTGCGGATGTCACGGCCCGGTTGCTTGGGCGGCTGGCGCGTCCCACGGAGAGGTGAGAACGGCCTAAACGCCTGCAATACCGGCTTGTTGCAGGCTCGACACAGTGAACCCCCAATGGCGGATGCCGCTATGGCTTCGGCTTGCGCCGTGCTCGACCCAATGAATAACACGGGGGCCGGATGACGGGGCGCCTTCAGCGTCCCATCCGCGGGGCCGATCGGCGGCGCCGCCCGATGAACCCGAAGGCGATCCCACTTTGGGGTGACGAGGAGACAAAAAAGATGAACTTGCGTAACGCTTTGCTGGGCACGACCGCCGTCATTGGCGCGGCTGCCCTCGCTGTCCCGTCGACCGCCTCCGCGTTCGACGTCAACATCAACGGCTTCATGAACTTCAATGCCGTCATGGGCGATAACAGCAACGCCCTTGGCCGGAGCGCTTCCAGCTTCGATTTCGTCACCGACACGGAAATCCACGTCCAAGGCGTGCAGACGGACGACGAGACCGGCATCCGCTACGGCATGACGGTCGAGTTCGAGACCGACTCGGTGACCAGTGCCAACAACCCGATCGACGAGAACTGGATTTTCATCGACGGCTCGTTCGGCGGCATCCGGCTCGGTAACGAGGACGGTGTGGTCGACAACTCGAAGCTCGGTGCCTACACGATCGCGGCCGGTACCGGCGGTATCGACGGTCAGGGTGTGGTCGGCTCGGTGAAGTTCGCGCCGGTCAACTCCAGCGACAGCACCAAGGCCCGCTACTACTCCCCGACCTTCGCCGGCTTCTCGGTGGGCGTCAGCTACACGCCGAACTTCAACGACGAAGGCAACAACGTCGCCCAGACCAACAACGGCCAGAGCGCGTTCGACGACTGGATCGAGGGTGGCCTGGTCTACAGCAACAGCTTCGGTGGCCTCGACCTGCTTGCCTCCGTCGTCGCCAGCACGGCGAACGGCAACAACGGCAATGACGACTACCAGGCCGGTAACATCGGCGCGGTGATCGGCCTCTGGGGCTTCGAGGTTGCCGGCAGCTACTGGGTCGAGAAGGACGCCCCCGGTGGCGGCTCGAACCGGAACGGCGGCACGCTCGGTGCTGCGGCCAGCTTCGGCCCGGCCGACCTCTCGGTCACCTACGCCAAGGTCACCAATGGTGGTGGCGGCGTTGGCGAAGGCGACAATGTCGTGCTCAGTGCCAGCATGGGTCTGCTGCCCGGCATGGCGCTGCAGGGCGACGTCTCGTTCTTCGACCGTGATGCCGGTGGTGACGACGACGGTGTGACCGGCGTTGCTCGCGTCCGGGTGGCTTTCTGATCAGCCATACCGACCTGACTTGCTGGAACGGCGGGCTTCGGCCCGCCGTTTCGCCGTTCCGGAACGATTTCGCCTGTCTTTCGGGCGATCGCCCGGATGGCACCGGTTAACGAAATAGAAGAAACTTCAGGTTAGGGACGGGACGTCGCTGACGTTCCGCCCGTGCACCAGATCAGCGACGGCGCTCACTGACCCCGATGGCCACGCCGATCCGGCGTGGCGTGGAGCGATGCGGATGGGCCTGCGTTTCGCCTTGCTGGGCACGACCGCCATGATCGGCGCCGTTGCTTGCGCCGTTCCCTCGACCGCCGCCGCGTTTGACGTCGACATCAGCGGCTTCTTGAACTTCAGCGCCGTCGGCGGTGACAATCGCGAGGCGCTCGGCGACAATTCCTCGAGCTTCGATTTCACGACCGATACCGAGATCCATGTCGAGGCCTCGCAGACGGACGACGCCACCGGCATCCGCTACGGCATGACGGTCGAGTTCGAGGCCGACGCGGTCACCAGCGCCAACAACCCGGTCGACGAGAACTGGATCTTCGTCGACGGCTCGTTCGGTGGCATCCGGCTCGGCAACGAGGACGGCGTGGTCGACAACTCGAAGCTGGGTGCCGACACCATCGCGGCCGGCACCGGCGGTATCGATGGCGAGGATGTCGTCGCCGCGGTGCAGTTCTCGCCGAGCGACTCGGGCGACAGCACCAAGGCCCGCTATTACACGCCCACCATCGCCGGCTTCTCGCTCGGCGTCAGCTACACGCCGAATGTCGATGACGAGGGCAACAACGTCGCCCAGACCAACAACGCCCAGAGCGATTTCGACGACTGGATCGAGGCGGGCCTGGTCTACGAGGGCAGCCTCGGCGGTCTTGACCTGCTCGCTTCCGCCGTCGGCAGCACCAGCAGCGGCAATAACGGCAATGACGACTACCAGGGCTTCAATGTGGGTGCGGTGGTGGGGCTCTACGGCTTTCAGGTCGCCGGCAGCTACTGGGGCGAGAAGGATGCTCCCGGCGGCGGGGCGAACCGCAATGGCATGACGGCCGGTGCCGCGGCGAGCCTGGGGCCGGCCGATCTCTCGCTCACCTACGCCAAGGTCACCAATGGCGGCGGCGGCGTTGGCGAGGGCGACAACCTGGTGCTCAGCGCCAGCATGGGACTGCTGCCCGGCATGGCGCTGCAGGGTGACGTCGCGTGGTTCGACCGCGACGCCGGTGGCGACGACGATGGCGTAACGGGCGTCGCCCGCGTCAGGGTGGCCTTCTGAGCTCCGGCCGTCCGGCCGGTCGGAAGAGCGGGCTTCGGCCCGTTGTTCCGGCTTTCCGGGCGCCACTGCAACAGATGCGTCCAATCGGGCGTGCTGTATTCTGAATTGGTTGCGCCGGACAGCGGCGAAGCCTTATTATGATCTTGGTTGCTGGTGCGACCGGAGTTGATGATGCGACTGCTGCCTTCCTTCCTGCCGATCCTGGCTCTCACTGCGCTCGTCGGACTTGTTGCCGGCGGGCCGGTTGCTGCCATGGAGCTGGTGCCGGGCGGGTATGGCGTGGCCGAGCCCGATGCGTCGCCGGATGCTTCCGGCAGCGACGGGCGTGTCGGCACGACCGGGTCGGTCGCCGGCCTCACCTTCGATTTCACGCCGCGCGCCCTCGGCTCGCTGATGAACCCGTCCTCGGTCGACGAGTCGTCCGAGCCGGCCGGGCAGCCGCTCTCGCTCACGCTCGGCGTGCAGAACCGCTACGCCGAGGGGCTGCGCCTGGGTTCCGTCGGGCTGGTCGAGCCGTCGACGGACACCACTCATGGCCTGGCGCTGGGCGGTGCCTTCGGCATCAACGACTGGCAGCTCACCGGCAGCTACGGGCGGACCAACCTCATGGGCGAGGCGGCGGACGTCTTTGCCGCCGGTGTCGGCTATGGCCCGATGAGTGCCCGCCTGGTCTACGGGCACGTGCCGCGTGCCACCGGCCCGTCGGGCGACGTGCTGATGTTCAGCACCGATCTGGCGGCGATGTCGTGGCTGACCCTCGAAGGCGATGTCGCGGTCAGTGACAGCCTCGCGAGCGAGCCGCTGACCGTCGGCCGGGTGGGGCTCCGTCTGAACTTCTGATCCCGCCGGCTGGTCGCGCGGTCCGTCGCTCCTCAGTCAGGCGGGTCTGGCTTTGTCGGTCGGGCGTGCTATGACGTCCGGACCCGGCGTCGATGCGCGTTGATACGATGGAAACCCGCAAGTCCATGACCCAGAATTCCGTGGCCTCGCGAGGCCGTTGGCTGATCCTAGCGGCGGTGCTCGCCGTTACCGCCTGCGAGGGCGTCGAGTCGGAGCCGCCGCCGCCGGCGCAGGCCGGCGATTCCCGGGACTGGAGCTTTCGCGAGAATTTCGGCACCATCGCCGGCGATGGGCCGCTCATCTCGTTCAGCACCGATCGCGCCCGCGGCCCGGGCGAGGGCGTCGGTGGCGGGATCGGGGTCAACGCTTTCCTCTGGGAGGCGACGCTCGACACCATTAACTTCATGCCGCTGGCCTCGGCCGATCCCTTTGGCGGGCTGATCATCACCGACTGGTTCCAGCCAGCGACGACCCCCGGCGAGCGGGTCAAGCTGCACGTGCAGATCCGCGACGCGGCGCTGCGGGCCGACTCGGTGAGCGTGTCGGTGTTCCGCCAGCAGCGCGATGCGGCGGGCGACTGGCTCGACGCGCCGGCCGATGCGACGACCTCGCGCGAGATCGAGGACCATATCCTCACCCGCGCCCGCGAGCTCCGCGTCGCCTCTTCGGCAGGCTGACGCCCTTCACCAGCGCCCGAACGGGCGTCTCTTCTTCCCCGACCACGAGGCCCTTGATGTCGCGCTACCCGTTTCGTGCCACCGAGCAGAAGTGGCAGCAGGTCTGGGACGAGCGGCGATCGTTCGAGGTCGAGATCGACCCGACGAAGCCGAAATACTACGTCCTCGAGATGTTCCCGTATCCCTCGGGCCGGATCCACATGGGGCATGTCCGCAACTACACCATGGGTGACGTGGTGGCGCGCGCCCGGCGGGCCCAGGGCTACAACGTCCTGCATCCGATGGGCTGGGACGCCTTCGGCCTGCCGGCCGAGAACGCCGCCATGCAGAAGGGCGTGCATCCGGGTGTCTGGACCTACGCCAACATCGCCGAGATGCGCAGCCAGTTCGGGCAGATGGGGCTGGCGCTCGACTGGTCGCGCGAGTTCGCGACCTGCGATGTCGACTACTACAAGCACGAGCAGGCGATGTTCCTCGACATGCTCGAGCGCGGCCTCGTCTACCGCAAGGAGAGCTGGGTCAACTGGGACCCGGTCGACCAGACGGTGCTCGCCAACGAGCAGGTGATCGACGGCCGGGGCTGGCGCTCCGGGGCCGAGATCGAGCGCCGCAAGCTCAACCAGTGGGTCTTCAGGATCACTGCCTTCGCCGACGAGCTGCTCGCCGCCATCGACGGGCTGGAGCGCTGGCCGGACAAGGTCCGGCTGATGCAGACCAACTGGCTCGGCCGCTCCGAAGGGGCGCTGGTGCATTTCCCGGTCGAGGGCCGGGAGGAGCCGCTGACGGTCTTCACCACGCGCCCGGACACGCTCTGGGGTGCGTCCTTCATGGCGATCGCCCCGGACCATCCGCTCGCCCAGGAGCTGGCCGAGGGCGACCCGGCGCTCGCCGCCTTCATCGAGGAGTGCCTCAAGCTCGGCACGTCCGAGGAGGCGATGGAGCGGGCCGAGAAGAAGGGCTTCGACACGGGCTTGCGCTGCCGTCATCCGCTCGGCGCCACGCCGGACCTGCCGGTCTATGTCGCGAACTTCGTGCTGATGGGCTACGGCACGGGCGCCATCTTCGGCTGCCCGGCGCATGACCAGCGCGACCTCGAGTTCGCCCGCAAGTATGGCCGGCCGGTAACCCCGGTCGTGCTGCCCGCCGGCGCCGACCCGGCGAGCTTCTCGATCGGCGACGAGGCCTATACCGGCGACGGCACGATCTTCAATTCCGGCATGCTCGACGGGCTTTCCGTGCCCGACGCCAAGCGGCGCATCATCGCGCATCTGGCGGAGGAGGGGCTCGGCGAGCGGCAGGTGACCTGGCGGCTGCGCGACTGGGGCGTGTCGCGCCAGCGCTACTGGGGGTGCCCCATCCCGGTGCTCTACACCGAGGACGGCGAGATCGTGCCGGTGCCGCGCGACCAGCTGCCGGTGCAGCTGCCGGAGGACGTCGACTTCAGCGCGCCCGGCAACCCGCTCGACCGGCACCCCAGCTGGAAGCACGTCACCCTGCCGGACGGCCGGCGGGCGACGCGCGAGACCGACACGTTCGACACCTTCGTCGAGAGCTCCTGGTATTTCGCCCGGTTCTGCTCGCCCCAGACGGACGATCGGCCCTTCG
>JAUIID010000147.1 GCA_030431615.1 Alphaproteobacteria bacterium | reverse complement strand
ACGCTGACCCAGGCCGGGCGCAACGGCTCCTACGGCAACTACATCCAGATCCGCCACAATGGCGAGTACAGCACCGCCTATGCCCATCTCAGCCGCTTCGCCAAGGGCGTCACGGCCGGCAAGCGGGTCCGCCAGGGCCAGGTGATCGGCTATGTCGGCACGACCGGCCGCTCGACCGGGCCGCATCTGCACTACGAGGTGCTCGAGAACGGCAAGCAGATCAACCCGCTCTCGATCAAGCCGCAGAACGCGGCTCGCCTCGCCGGTGCCGAGCTTGTCCGCTTCCGCCAGCAGATCGAGACCATCACGGCCCAGCGCCTGCCGATCGAGGAAGCCACCCGCTACGCCCAGCGCTGAGCGGGGGCCGACGCGACCGGCCCGCGGGAGAGGCGGCGATGACCCGCAAGCTCACGATCTACGGCATCAGGTCCTGCGACACGATGAAGAAGGCCCGCGCCTGGCTCGATGCGCAGGGCCTCGATCATGACTTCCACGACTACAAGACGAAGGGCATCGACCGCGATCGCCTGACCGCCTGGGTCGGGCAGGTCGGCTGGGAACCGCTCCTCAACCGCGCTGGCACGACCTTCCGCAAGCTGCCCGAAGCCGAGAAGCAGGACCTCGACGCCGGGAAGGCCGTCGCACTGATGCTGGCCCAACCCTCCATGATCAAGCGACCGGTCCTCGATATCGACGGCCGGCTGCTCGTCGGGTTCAAGGCCGACACCTTCGCGGTGGCCCTGGCGAAATAGAGAGAAGGTTGGGAGGAGGCTCGCCTCCTCGCGGCTCCACCGGGCCACCTCATACCCGACCGGCCGCCCGCAACTGCGCCACGATCCGGTCGGCCATGCCGGCGCAACGCGCGCCGCCGAACGGGAAGACCGTATCGAACCCGCCTGTGAGCCGCTGCTCGAGCGCGCCGCGCAGCCGGCGGCGGGCGCGAAACAGACGTGTCTTGACGGTGATCGGGTTGAGCGAGAGTGACCGGGCGATGGCGAGAATGCTCATCCCTTCGGCCTCCCTGAGGACGAAGGGCAGCCGGAGATCCGGCGGCAGCGCCGAGATCACCTCCTCGAGCAGCTGCCGGAGCTGAGTCCGGCCGAGCGCCGCCTCCGGCAGCTCGGTGCCAGGGCCGGGAAAGCTCAAAATGCGCGTGGTCTCGTCCTCGGCCACGGTGTCCAGCTCCTCCAGGGGACGCGCCCGTCGGACCCGCATCAGGGCATGGTTGATCGCGATCCGCGTGATCCAGGTCGAGAACCGCGCCTCGTCGTGAAAACCGTCGAGTCGGGTGAAGGCCGCGAGATAGGTGTCCTGCAGCACGTCCTCGGCCTCGGGATCGCTGCCGACGATGCCGCGCGCGACCCGGAAGAGCCGCGGGTTCAGGCGGCGGATCAGCTCGCGCACCGCCGCCTCGCTGCCGGACCGCGCCGCCACCACGAGCTCAGCTTCCGGGCTGTCCGCGAGGGGCGGCAACGCTTCGGCATGGCGTGCCCGGGCCGTCATGCGCCCTCTCCCCCTTCGATGCGCCCCCGCGCCAGCAGGACGTCGAACGCCGGCAGCGTGGCGAGGGCCGCAGGGTCGATGTCGCCCCGGTCGGCCGCGGGTCCCTCGAAACCAGGATCACCGGGCCCGCCGACGACGATGCGACCGGCCATGCCGGCCATCTCGTGCGGGATGCAGTAATAATCATAGACGCCCGGCACGGTCAGGCGAACCTCGAAGCTCTCCTCCGGCAGGAGGAAGCCGCTATCCCAAGGTGTCGCCGCCGCCGGAATGCGGCGGACGCGGCCGAAGAGATCCGGATGATAGCAGGTGGCGGTGTGGCTGTTGCCGCGATCGCGATTGACGAAGCGCAGCACCGTGCCAGGTGCCACCGCGAGGCCCAGGGGCGCAAACCAGATGCGCTCGCCGCGGGTGGTCCCGCGCATCTCCACCAGCTCGACGGCCGCCGCACGGGGCCGGCCCGGCAAGGCGAGGGCGGCAAGCCCGCCGCCCCCCGCCGCCAGGACCCGTCGCCGGGTCGCCATCATTCGGCCAGCCTCCCCCGGGCCTCCGCGTCATGGAAGAGCACGACGTGGGCATGCGGCTTCTCCACGCCCGGATGGCCGGCGTTGTAGTAGATGTCGACGCTGCTCACCTGATGCGAGCCGATGCCAAGCCCGTCATAGGCCGTGCCATTCCGGAGCTCCTCGAGCGGCGTCATGTAGACCGTGGCCGAGAGCTTACCCGCGTGGTCGTAGGCGAGGAACGGCCCCGCCGGCAGGGTCGCCGGGTCGACGAACAGCACGCCGAGCCCCGGGATGAACTCCGGCAGCGGCAGCACATCGCTGACCTGGACATAGGGATCGCCGGGCGGTGCTTCGGCCAGCAGGCTCTCGTCATGCGCGCTGGCAGCGCAGGCGGACAGGACCACGGCCGTGGCAGCCAGCATCAGCGACGTTCTCATTGTTCGACCTTTCCTCGAATGCCCGATGCCGATCAGTCGACATCTGAACATTGGATGCAGGCCAGAGGAAAAGGTTCGCGGCGATTTGGGAAAGATCCTCGGGTTGGTGCTTGTCGGCGCCGATGCTGCCGCGACCAGCGTGTTGCGCGGATCGCCTGGTTGCCTGGGTCGGGCAGGTGGGCACCGAACCCCTCCTCATCCGCGCCGGCACCACCTTTCGCAAGCCGCCCGAGGCCGAGAGGCAAGACCCGGATGCAGACAAGGCCATCGCCCTGGTGCTGGCCCACCCCTCCATGATCAAGTGGCCGTTGCTGGATATGGACGACAGGCCGGCCACTCGCTCCGAAGTCTCGATTGACGGCCGACGGCCCGGCAGGTAACGCGGAGGTTTGTCGGTAGCGGGGACTTTCGGTGCAACACTTCAAGAACGTGGCTCTCGTCCTCGTCAGCCTCGTCATCGGCATCGCGGCTATCGAGATCGCCCTGCGAGCCTTGGACATCTCATACGGCCATTTCTACCGGCCCGATCCCCTGTTGGGCCAGGTCCTTGTGCCGGACGCCGAGGGCTGGGACCGATCCGAGAACGACACGCTGATCCGCATCAACTCCCTCGGCATGCGCGATCGCGAACGCGAGGTCGCCAAGCCGGCCGGCACTTTCCGGATCGCAGTCCTGGGCGATTCCTACACCGAGGCCAAGCAGGTGGCGCTCGATGAGACCTTCTCGTCTGTGATCGAACGCCGCCTCGCCGAATGCCCGAACCGTGGCGACCTCGAGATCGAGGTGCTCAATTTCGGCGTCGCTGGCTACGGCACCACCCAGGAGCTGCTCATGTTCGAGAGCCGCGCCAGTCGGTTCGACCCCGACCTGGTCGTCCTCGCCATGCTGACTGGAAACGACATCCGCAACAACAGCATCGAGCTGCAGGGTCCGAGCAAGCCGCATTTCGTCGAGCAGGCTGGCGAGCTGGTGCTCGACCTCGGTTTCGCGTCGAGCCTTGGCAGTCGGATCCGCATGAGCGCGCTCGGCCGCTGGTATTACGAGCTCGTGCCGCATTCGCGTCTCCTCCAGCTGTTCCAGGAGGCGGTGCTGGCAAGCAAGCGCAGGGGGCAGATCGAGCGTCGCGCCGAGGAGCTGAAGCAGGCGCCGGGATCGGTGGCCGAGGGCTTCGAGACCGGCCTCGACCATCAGGTCTACCTGCCGCCGACCGAGTCCGCATGGACCTCCGCGTGGCATGTTACCGAGCAGGTCCTCCTGCGCCTGCGGCGCATGGTCGAGGAGACCGACGCCCGCTTCCTCCTGGTCGTGCTGAGCAACGGCATCCAGGTGCACCCCGACGAGACCGTGCGCCAGGAGTTCAAGGCGGCGGTCGGTGCAACCGATCTCTTCTATCCCGACAGGCGGATCGGCGATTTCGCAGAGGCCAACGGTATCGACCACCTGCTTCTCGCACCGCTCATGGCGGACCGGTCCCGGACGACCGGCCAATGCATGCACGGCTTCCTCCAGTCCGTGCCCTGCGGCGGCCACTGGAACGCCGATGGCCACGCCACGGCCGGAGAAATCATCGCCGACAAGGTCTGTCGTGACGTTCTGCCCAGGGCACGCGGCGTCGCGGACGCCAGCTAAAGCAGCGGCACGACCGTCGCTTTGGGCGCCGAGGGACGCTTCCCTCTTCAATCGTTGATGACGTAGCTCAACTCGGCGACGGCTGCGAGCAGTCGGCCAGGCGGGTGACGCCGAAGGCGCGCGCGGCGTGCGCCACGGAAAGCCCATGGGGCTCGTTGATACGTGGGTGAGCAACCTGCCGGGGCGGGCTGGGCTCATGGTCCCCCCCTTCCAAAGACGAGCGGGCCAAAGACGAGGGGGCGCGGGGGAAATGATTTCCCCCGCTTTTCCTCTGCTTACGCCGCTTCGGCCTCGATCACCGGCTCGATCACGAGCCCGCCGTCCTTGACCTCGACATGCGCCGTCTCGCCGTCCTTGAGACGGCCTTCGAGGATCATGGTGGCGAGCCGGTCCTGCAGGTTCTTCTGGATCACCCGCTTGAGCGGCCGCGCACCGTAGACCGGGTCGTAGCCGGCATTGCCGAGCCAGGTACGTGCCTGGTCGGTCAGCGCCAGGTCGATGCGGCGGTCGGTGAGCAGCTTCCGCAAATAGCCGAGCTGGATCTCGACGATCGCCCCCATCTGCGCCCGGCCGAGCCGGTTGAAGAGGATGATCTCGTCGAGCCGGTTGAGGAATTCCGGCCGGAAGCTCGCTCGCACGACCTCCATCACCTGTGCCCGGGCCTCCTCGGCCGAGGCACCTTCCGGCAGCGCCGCCAGGTACTCGGAGCCGAGATTCGAGGTGAGCACGATGATGGTGTTCTTGAAGTCGACCGTGCGCCCCTGGCCGTCGGTCAGCCGGCCGTCGTCGAGCACCTGCAGCAGCACGTTGAAGACGTCCGGGTGCGCCTTTTCGATCTCGTCGAAGAGGATCACCTGGTACGGCCGCCGCCGGATCGCCTCGGTCAGCGCCCCGCCCTCGTCATAGCCGACATAGCCTGGAGGCGCGCCGATCAGCCGGCTGACGCTGTGCTTCTCCATGTATTCGGACATGTCGATGCGCACCATCGCCTGCTCGTCGTCGAACAGGAAAGAGGCGAGCGTCTTGCAGAGCTCGGTCTTGCCGACGCCGGTGGGCCCGAGAAAGAGGAACGAGCCGATCGGCCGGTTCGGGTCCTGCAGCCCGGCGCGCGCCCGGCGCACGGCGTTGCTCACCGCCTCTACGGCGGCGTCCTGGCCGACCACCCGCTTCTCGAGCTGCTTCTCCATCTCGAGCAGCTTCTCGCGCTCGCCCTCGAGCATCTTGTCGACGGGCACGCCGGTCCAGCGCGACACCACCTGCGCGATGTCGCCCTCGGTCACCTCCTCGTGCAGCATTCGCTCCGACTGCGTGCCCTCCGCCTCGCCGATGGCCTTCTCCAGCCCCGGGATCACTGAGTAGGTGAGCTCGCCCGCCTTCGTGTAGTCGCCGCGCCGCTGCGCGTCGGCGAGATCCGTGCGGGCCTGGTCGAGCTGCTCCTTGAGCTTGGTCGACCCGGCGAGCTTCTCCTTCTCGCCCTGCCAGCGGGCGGTCAGCGTGCTGCTCTCCTGCTCGAGCTCGGCCAGCTCCTTCTCCAGCTTGCCGAGCCGCTGCCGCGACGGCTCGTCCTGCTCCTTCTTCAGGGCCTCGCGCTCGATCTTGAGCTGCAGGATGCGGCGGTCGAGCTCGTCGATCTCCTCGGGCTTGCTGTCGATCGCCATGCGCTTCCGGGCTGCCGCCTCGTCGACCAGGTCGATCGCCTTGTCGGGCAGGAAGCGGTCGGCGATGTAGCGGTTGGAGAGCACGGCGGCACCGACGATGGCGGCATCGGTGATGCGCACGCCGTGATGCAGCTCGTACTTCTCCTTCAGCCCGCGCAGGATCGAGACCGTGTCCTCGACCGAGGGCTGGGCGACGAAGACCGGCTGGAAGCGCCGCGCCAGAGCCGCGTCCTTCTCGATGTGCTTCCGGTACTCGTCGAGCGTGGTGGCACCGACGCAGTGCAGCTCGCCGCGCGCCAAGGCCGGCTTCAGCATGTTCGAGGCGTCCATCGCCCCTTCCGCCTTGCCGGCGCCGACCAGCGTGTGCAGCTCGTCGATGAAGAGGATGATCTGGCCCTCGCCATGGGTGATCTCCTGCAGCACGGCCTTCAGCCGCTCCTCGAACTCGCCCCGGTACTTGGCTCCGGCGATCAGGGCGCCGAGGTCGAGCGACAGCAGCCTCCGGTCCTTCAGGCTCTCGGGCACGTCGCCATTGACGATGCGCAGCGCCAGCCCCTCGGCGATGGCGGTCTTGCCGACGCCCGGCTCGCCGATCAGCACCGGGTTGTTCTTGGTCCGCCTGGACAGCACCTGGATGACCCGCCGGATCTCCTCGTCGCGGCCGATCACCGGGTCGAGCTTGCCCTCCCGGGCGACCGCCGTGAGATCGCGCGTGTACTTCTTCAGGGCCTCGTAGCTGTCCTCGGCCGAAGCACTCTCGGCCTTCCGGCCCTGGCGCACGGCGTCGATGGCGGCATTCAGCCCCTGCGCGGTGGCTCCGGCATCCTTCAGCACCTTGCCGGCATCGGTCGCCGACATGGCAAGGGCCAGCAGCAGCCGCTCGACCGTGACGAAGCTGTCGCCGGCCTTTTTCGCCACCTGCTCGGCACTCTCGAAGAGCCGGGCCGTCTCCGGCGCCAGGTAGACCTGGCCGGCACCGCTGCCCTCGACCTTCGGCTGCTTCGCCAGCAGCAGGGCTGTCGCCTGCGCCGCCGCCTTGGGATTGCCGCCGGATGCCTGGATCAGGTTGCTGGCAAGCCCTTCCGGGTCGTCAAGCAGCACCTTGAGGATGTGCTCGGGCAGGAAGCGCTGGTGCCCCTCGCGCAGGGCCAGGCCCTGGGCCGACTGGATGAAGCCGCGGGCGCGCTCGGTATAGTTCTGGAAATCCATGATTCCGTCTTCCCCTTCTCGATCCCTCGTGCGAGCGGATCAGTCAATGACGACCCCGATGGGCATCGCCGTCTCGTGGAATCTATGTGGGCGCGAACGCGGCAGCCGCAAGCCGGGCCGGTGCGCCGGACCTAGCGGCGGCCGGTTGCCCGGCCCTGCTCGCTCGCAAAGAGGGTCTGCAAGGCGGGGCAGCGGCGGTCGGACGTGGCGCAGGGCTCGAGCAGCCGCTCCAGCGCCCCCTCGAGGCGCTTGAGATCGGCGATCTTCGCCCGGACGGTGTCGAGATGGCCTTCGCCGAGTTCTCGGACCGACGCGCATGGGTCCGCCTCGCCGCTGAGCGTCAGCAGGATCCGGATGTCGGCCAGGGGGAAGCCCAGATCCCGGCAGCGGCGGACGAAACGTAGCCGCGCGATCGCGTCCGCATCGTAGAGCCGCCGGCCGCTCGCGGAACGAGGCGGCCGCGGCACGACGCCCTCTCGCTCGTAATAGCGGATGGTCTCGACGGAAACGCCGCTGCCCGTCGCGGCCTGGCCGATGGAACGCATCGCGCAACCTCTTGCTTCTGTAGCGGCTACAGGATGCACAACTACCGCATGAAACGCTCCTGCGATCAAGCACGCGACCCGAAGGGCCGCATCGCCGGCACCGTCGCCCTCGCCTCCGCCGGCGCCGCGGCGATTGCCGCAGCCTGCTGCGTCCTGCCGATGGCCCTGATGCTGGTGGGCCTGGGCGGGGCCTGGCTCGCCATCTTCGGCCGGATCGCCGCCATCGGCTTTCACCTGGGCGCCCTGGCCGTGGTGCTGATCGTCGCCGCCTGGATCGTCGCCCTCCCGCGGCGGAGCGGTCGTTCGACGATCGTGGCGCTGTCGGCGGGATCGGCGCTGACGCTCGTTGCCTGGGTGGTGCTGCTGAACGAGGCGGCGATCAACGACTACCTGATCAGCCTGATGTGAGGACCGATGCGCGAACGCACGATCGAGCTGCAAACCACCATCGTCTGCCCGGTATGCGGGCACGAAGAGGTCGAGACCATGCCGACCGACGCCTGCATCTTCTTCTACGACTGCCGGGAGTGCCGGGCCGTGCTGCGCCCGAAGCCCGGTGATTGCTGCGTCTTCTGCTCCTTTGGCACGGTGCCGTGCCCGCCGGTCCAGCAGGGCGACCGCTGCCAGCAGGACACAGGCAGCCCCGACCGGCTAGGGTGACGGCGTCCCGGTGCTGCCGGCCGTGGAGGAGGCGGGCGCCCCGCGCACGCGTTCGCGCAGGCTCTGCACGAAGACATAGAGCGGCGGGATGATGATGATGCCGATGAAGGTCGCCGCCAGCATGCCACCCATAACCACCATGCCGAGCGCCACCCGGCTCGCTGCCCCCGCCCCCGTCGCCAGGACCAGCGGCAGGATGCCGAGGATGAAGCTGATGGCGGTCATCAGCACGGCCCGGTAGCGCAGCCGGGCCGCGTCCGCCGCCGCCGCCTGGATCGGCCGGCCCTCCTCGCGCAATTGCTTGGCGAACTCGACGATCAGGATGGCGTTCTTGCTGGCGAGGCCGATCAGCATGACGAGGCCGATCTGGGTGTAGACATTGTTGTCGAGCCCGACGAGCCAGGTCAGCAGGAGCCCGCCGGCGCCGGCTATGGTGACCGACAGGATGACCGAGAGCGGCACGGTCCAGCTCTCGTACTGGGCGACCAGGAAGAGATAGACGAAGAGCAGTGCCAGGAGCAGGACGATTGCCGCCTCGCCGCCGGCCTGGACCTCCTGGAAGGTCGTGCCGGTCCAGTCGATGGCGAAGCCCTGCGGCAGTTCCGAGGCCTCGATCCGACGTAGTGCCGCGATGCCGTCGCCAGTGCTGCCGGCCGGTGTGACGTTGACGCTGGCCGAGCGAAAGAGGTTGAAGCGGCGCGTCGATTCCGGGCCGAGGATCGGCTCGACGGTCAGGAGCGCGCCGAGCGGCACCATCTCGCCCGACTCGTTGCGGACATGCAGGGCCTGGATGTCGTTCGGCGACATGCGGAACGGCGCCTCGGCCTGCAGGAAGACGCGGTAGGTCCGCCCGAAGAGGTTGAAGTCGTTGATGTAGTACGTGCCGAGATTGGCCTGCAGCGTGACGAACAGGTCGCTGATCCGGACCCCCATGGTCTCGGCCTTGTCGCGGTCGATGTTCAGATAGAGCTGCGGCGTCTGGGCCGAGAAGGTCGAGAAGGCGCGGGCGAGGTCCGGGCTCTCGTTGGCCCTGAGCACAAAGGCCTGAAGCGCCCGGGCCAGCTCGTCGGGCGGCCGGCCGCCGAGGTCCAAAAGCTCCATCTCGATCCCGCCGGCGGTGCCGAGCCCCTCGATCGGCGGGGCCGGGAAAGCGAAGACCGAGGCCTGCGGCAGGGCCAGGAGCTGCGGCTGCACGCGGGCCAGCACGCTGCGCAGGTTCTGCGCCTTGCCCGGCCGCTCGTCCCAGTGCTTGAGGATGCCGATCGCCAGCCCGCCGCTCGAGCGCAGCCCGGCGAGCAGGCTGTAGCCGGCGACCGAGAGCACGTGCTCGACATCCGGGTCGGCGAGCAGGATCTCCTCGACCTCGGCCAGCGTCGCCTCGGTCCGGCCGAGCGAGGCGGCGTCGGGCAGCGAGATGTCGACGTAGAAATAGCCGTTGTCCTCGTACGGGATGAAGCCCGTCGGCACCGCCCGGAAGAGCCAGCCCGTGCCGAGGCCGGCGGCGATAACGACCAGGATGGCGAGGAACGCCCGCCGGCCGAGTGACGTGACGACGCGCGCATAGCCGTTCCGGCTCGAGTCGAGAAAGGCGAAGAACCAGCGCAGTGGCCCGCGCGGCGCCCGCGACGGCCGGAGCAGGAGGGCGCACATCGCCGGGCTGAGCGTCAGCGCAACGAGCGAGGACAGCACCACCGCCACCGAGATGGTCACGGCGAACTGGAAATAGAGCTGGCCGGTGATGCCCGGCAGAAAGGCCGTCGGCACGAAGACGGCGAGCAGCACCAGTGTCGTCGCGACCACCGGGCCGGTCACCTGCAGCATCGCCTTCTTCGCCGCTTCCACAGCAGAGAGCTCTTCGTCGTCGATCAGGCGCTGCGTGTTCTCGACCACCACGATGGCGTCGTCGACGACGATGCCGATCGCCAGGATGAGCCCGAACATCGAGATCGTGTTGATCGACATGCCGGCGGCGAGCAGCACCGCGAACGTGCCGACCAGCGAGACCGGAATGGCCAGGGTCGGCACCAGCGTCGCCCGCCAGTCGCCGAGGAAGAGGAAGGTGACGAGGATGACCAGCGCCAGCGCCTGCATGAGCGTGATCACCACCTCGCGCATGCTGATCCGCACGAAGTCGGTGGTGTCGTAGAGCACGGCGTATTCGAGGTCGTCGGGGAACCGCTCGGCGAGCCGGTCGAGCGTCGCGTAGACCTCCTCAGCGGTGGCCAGCGCATTGGCCCCGGGCGAGAGATAAATGCCGAGCATGGCGGTCGGCGAGCCGTCGACGAAGGCCGAGGCGTCGTAGTTCTGGGCACCCAGCTCGACCTTGGCGACATCGCCGAGCCGCACCACCGAGCCGTCCGGGTTGGTGCGCACCAGGATCTTCTCGAACTCTCTCGCCTGGACGAGCCGGCCGGTCGCCTGCAGCGTGTAGGTGAAGGCCCGCCCGCCGTTGCCCGGCGGCGCGCCGATCCGGCCGGCGGCGGCCTGCAGGTTCTGCTGACGGATCGCCGCCACCACCTCGGCCTCGCTCACCGCGAGGGCTGTCATCACCTGCGGGTCGAGCCAGATCCGCATCGAATAGTCGAGCAGCCCGAACTGGCTGGCGTCGCCGACCCCCCTGAGCCGGGACAGCGGATCGCGCAGGTTGATCTCCATGAAATTGGAGAGGAAGAGCCGATCGAACGTGCCCTCGGGCGAGAGCAGGTTGACCACCATCAGCATGCTGGTCGACTGCTTCTTCACCGACACGCCCTGCGCCGTCACCTCCGGCGGCAGCTGCGGCGTCGCCAGCGCCACGCGGTTCTGCACGTTGACGGCAGCGATGTCGGGGTCGGTGCCGACGGCGAAGGTCACGTCCAGCGTGTAGCCGCCGTCATTGGTGCTGGTCGACGTCATGTAGAGCATGTCGTCGACGCCGTTGACCTCGGCCTCGATGGGGGCCGCCACGGTCTGCGCCACGACCTCGGCGCTGGCGCCGGGATAGCTCGCCGTCACCTTGACCTGCGGCGGCACGATGTCCGGGAACTGCGCCACCGGCAGGACCTGCATGGCGATCAGCCCGGCGATGACGATGACCACCGAGATGACCATCGCGAAGCGGGTGCGCTCGATGAAGAAGGCGGAGAGCATCGCCGCTCAATCCTCTTCGACGAGAGCAGCGCCCGGCTGCACCACCATCCCGGGCCGCACCTTCTGCAGCCCCTCGACGATGACCGTCTGGCCCTCCTCGAGACCGCCCAGCACGATCCAGTCGGTCTCGATGCGCTGGCCCAGCGACAGCCTGGTTTCCGCCACCCGGTTCTCGGCGTCCACCGTGAGGACAAAGGTGCCCGCCTGGTCCTGCTGCACCGCCACCTGCGGGATGACCAGCTCCTGCGCCGGCTCGGCGCTGCGCACGAGCACCGTCACATACTGGCCGGGCAGCAGGAGCCCCTCGCCATTGGCGAAAGTTGCGCGGACCGTGACCGTGCTGGTCGTCGGGTTGACCTGCGGGTCGTAGAAGGCGAACTCGCCCGGCTCCTCGATGACCGAGCCATCGGCGAGCCGGAGGAAGGGCTGGTAGTTGCCCTCGGGCGCGCTCTGCGCCCGACGCACGGCGATCAGCGCGCGATCGGTCACCGGGATCGCCACGTAGATCGGATCGAGCTGCACCAGCCGGGCAAGCGGGCCGCTGTTCGGTCCGACCACGGCACCCCTGGCATAGGCCGCCCGGCCGATCTGGCCGGCGAAGGGTGCCCGGATCTGGGTATAGCCCAGCTCGAGCTGCGCCTGACGCAGAGCCGCCTCGGCGGCATCGCGCGCCGCCCGGGCCTCGTCCTCGGCCGCGACGGCCTCGTCGAGCCGCGCCTGCGGCTGCGCGTCGCGGCGGACCAGTTCGGCCATTCGCTGGCGCTGCTGCTCCGCGTTCAGGAGCGTCGCCGCCATGCGCTCGACGTCGGCGGTGCGGGCCGCCACGGCGATCTCGTAGGGCTCGCGCTCGATCTCGAAGAGCAGCTGGTCGGCCTCGACCTTCGCACCCTCGGCGAAATCCCGCCGCATCAGGAAGCCGGTGACCCGCGCCTCGAGGTCGACCGTGTCGATCGCCTCGACCCGGGCCACGAACTCCATCGTCGGCGTCACGTCGCGGCGCACGGCCGGCGCCACGCCGACGGCCGGCGGCGGCGCAGCCGCGGTGCCGGCGTCCTCCGGCGCCTCGTCGCAACCGGTGAGGGCGATGGCCGCGAGCAGCATGGGAAGGGCGATGAGGCGACGAAACAAGGCCGTGGAAGCTCCCGAGGTGCGCGTCGAGGACGGTATGCCCGGCTAGCCCTACCCGGAGGACCGCTCCGGGGAAAGTCCCGAAGCCCGCCGGCCGGTCACGATCCGCGCCAGGCCGGCGAGATCCGCCCGCTCGCGGAGGTCGACCAGCCCCGCCGCGACGAATAGCCCGCGGACCGCCGCCGCCTGGGCGGCGCCGATCTCGACCGCCAGCATGCCGCCCGGCACGAGGGCGCGAGCCGCCGGCCCGACGAAGGCCCGGTAGGCATCGAGGCCGTCGTCGCCGGCGATGAGCGCCATGGCGGGCTCGTGGCCGGTCTCCGGGTCGCGCAGCTCGGCGGTGCCGATATAGGGCGGGTTGGCAATGACGAGATCGAAGGGCCCGGCCAACGCCTCGAGCCAGTCGCCCTGGACGAGCGCCGCCCGCCGCTCCAGCCCATGCGCCGCCCGGTTCGTCGCGGCATAACGAAGTGCCACGGGCGAGCGATCCACACCGACGCCGCGAGCCTTCGGATAGAGCCCGAGCAGCGTCAGCAGGAGGCAGCCCGTGCCCGTGCCGAGATCGACGAGCCGCAACGGCGCCTGCCGGTCCGGCAGCGCCTCCAGCACCGCCTCCACGAGCGTCTCGGTTTCCGGCCGCGGCACCAGCACCCCCGGCCCGACCGCGAAATCCCGTCCCCAGAACTCGCGCCGGCCAAGGATATAGGCCATGGGCTCGCGCGCCGCCCGGCGCTTTGCCAGAGCCAGCGCCCCGCTCGCCTCGACGGGCTGGTCGGGGCTGCGGAGCTGGGCCGTCCGGTCGAGCCCGGTCGCCGCCTCGACCAGGAGCCGCGCCTCGGCCCGCGCGTTCTCGATGCCGGCCGCCCGCAGCAGTGCCGCGATCTCCTGGACCAGCGCCGCGAGCGTGGTCACGCCAGCTCGGCGAGCCTGGCCGCCTGGTCCTCGGCGATCAGGGCCGCGATCACCTCGTCCAGCGCCTCGCCGGCCATCACCTGGTCGAGCTTGTAGAGCGTGAGGTTGATCCGGTGGTCGGTCACCCGGCCTTGCGGGAAGTTGTAGGTGCGGATGCGCTCCGACCGGTCGCCCGAGCCGACCTGGCCCTTGCGCTCGGCCGAGCGCTCCGCGGCGAGCCTCGAGCGCTCCAGCTCGAAGAGCCGCGCCTTCAGCACCTTCAGCGCCTTCGCCCGGTTCTTGTGCTGCGACTTCTCGTCCTGCATGGCGACCGCGATGCCGGTCGGCAGATGGGTGATGCGCACCGCACTCTCGGTCTTGTTGACGTGCTGGCCGCCGGCGCCGGAGGCACGATAGACGTCGACGCGCAGCTCGCCCTCGTCGAGCTCAAGGTCGACATCCTCGGCCTCGGGCAGCACCGCCACGGTGGCCGCCGAGGTGTGGATGCGCCCGCCCGTCTCGGTCACCGGCACGCGCTGCACCCGGTGCACGCCCGCCTCGAACTTGAGCCGCGCGAAGACACCCCGGCCCTGGACCTCGGCCACCAGCTCCTTCAGCCCGCCGATCTCGGTCTCGCTCAGGCTCAGGATTTCGGTGCGCCAGCTCTGGCTC